>JBBSBP010000055.1:0-33231 GCA_038251165.1 Bacteroidales bacterium
CAATCCAACCTCACTTACAATGTCAGTAAAAATAGTTTTATACTTGAATACGAAAGGTTTGTTCGAATCAAAATATTAAAACAGGAAGGAACTTCATGGGGAAATTTTCTGATTCCTCTTTACTCTTCCGGACAAAATAAAGAGCAGACGGGAGTATTGGATGGAGCCACCTTTAACCTGGAAGGCGGAAAAACAGAAAAAACGGAATTAAAAAAAGAATCCATCTTTCAGGAAAGGGAGAACAAATTCTGGGAAGTTGTAAAGATATCCATGCCGGCAGTTAAAGTGGGTTCAGTTATTGACCTGCGTTATACGATTACATCTCCTTTAATCTGGAACCTGCATACCTGGAAATTTCAGTATACCATTCCGGTAAAATGGAGTCAGTATGAAGTGATCTTTCCCGAATATTTTACTTACAACCAATCCTCGCTGGGCTACCATAGCCTGTTTTCCCAAAATCACTCCACAAAAAATGTAAGCATAAACTTCACGACCAAAACCTCCTCCAACGATGCCGGGAATCCGGGTGGAAATAATTTTGAAAATCAAAAAATATCGTACATAGCTAATACTTTTAACTATGCAGCCAGGGAGGTTCCCGCGATCAAAGAAGAACCTTATTTAACAACGCTCGAAAATTTCACCACCCGAATGAAGTTTGAACTTGCAAGTACTGACTTCACACGGATCGGCGGAAAATATAAAGCTTATACCAATTCCTGGGACGATATCGTCAATGAGTTGCTGGATGATGAAGATTTTGGGGGACAAATCAAATCTGGCAACTCTGTTGAGGACATCGTCAACAACCTTACGACAGGAAAATCAACCGAAATGGATAAAGCGATCGCTATCTATGATTACATTCAACATAACATGAAATGGAATGATGTGAAGAATTTTATGACTTCAAGATCCCTGAAAAAATCTCTTGCTGAAAAAAACGGGAATTCGGCGGATATCAACCTTTTGTTACTCACCATGCTTCGAAAATCCGGAATTTCAGCAGATCCCGTCCTGTTAAGTACCCGGGATCACGGACTGCTTTCTCCGGTATTTGCAACGCTTACCGATTGTAATTACGTGATTGCAAAAGCGATGATTGATGGGAACCCGGTTTTATTCGATGCTACGGAGCCTGATCTTCCAGCCGGCATGATTCCTTTTCGTTGCCTGAACGGAAATGGAGTGCGGATACTAAAAGAATCACCGGAGGAGGTTTCATTAACCAATACTGCATCAGGAAAAACGACAACAATAACCGCAGAACTAAAAGACGGGAAACTGGCCGGGAAAATTGTTTCGCGATTAACAGGATTAAATGCATTCAACTTTCGGGAAGAGGTCAAAAAAGCCGGCGGAGCTCAGGAGCATTTCGATAAATTAAAGAACAAAACCGCTGATCTTCAATATCTGGATTTTTCTTACGCCAATCTCGACAGTATTTACCTTCAGATTGAAAAAAACTATACGGTAGAAAATGACCAAACAGCTGAAAGTGAAAATGAAATCCTTTATATTAATCCAATCCTGAGCGAACGACTTCAAAAAAATCCGTTTTCGTCTCCTTCACGGGAGTATCCGGTTGATTTTGGCAATTCATTTTACGAGTACTACGTGCTGGATTTGAAGGTTCCTGAAGGATACATGGTTGAAGAACTGCCTCAGAAAAAAATGTTTGCTCTTGGAGCAAAAGCCGGACTGTATAGTTACCAGGCCGCCGAAATGAATGGCAGAATCATAGTCAGTACACGTTTCAAAATTGAAAAACCACTTTTTTTACCTGAAGAATATAATTCGTTGAAATCCTTCTTCGACCTGGTGGTTGCCAAAGAGTCGGAACAAATTATCTTCAAAAAAATCAACTGATGAACAGGATTATACATGGAATTATCGTATTGGTTTTAATCCTGTCACTTTCAGTGTCAGGCAAAGAAAAAGATCAAAAGACCTACCCGGTTTCTTCCATAACCCCGGCATTAAAAAAGGATGCTTATGCTGTTTGCCGCGAATACCAGCATGAATTTGAACTGATTGATTATGGCAAAGCCGTGGAAAAGGTACACCTGGTGATCACCCTGCTCGAAGAAAACGGGGAAAAATTTGGGAAGTTGGTTTTGCCATACGATAAATCAACCAAAATAAAGGAAATAACCGGTCAGAGTTACAACCAGGCTGGATTGCCTGACGACAAAATGAAAAACAATACTATCCATGATGTCAACTACACCTCTGCCGGCGCCATTTATGACGATATACGATTAAAGACTGCCGAATTCGACCCCGGCAGTTATCCGTTTACGGTAGAATATACTTACGAAATTGAACACAACGGATTGATTGGTTATCCGGAATTCTGCCCTGTAGAAGATTACCGTCTGGCTGTTGAAACCTCATCATTTCGGATGATATGGCCGGAAAACATGGAAATCCGCTATCGGGAAACAAACCTTCCTGCCGGTTGCCGAACTGAAAAAATTGAAGACGGTAAACGAATCCTGGAATGGAAAATTGATTCGGTTCCTGCCTGGAAAGAGGCAGTAAAAACCGGGTTGCCTAAATTCAGTTAACATCAACCGGAACAATTCATGCTTCAGTAAAAACCAGTTATTCAGGTTATGATTATGAAGACGTCGCACCGAACCTGACCGAAAGTAAAAAAGAGCAGGAAAAAGAAATCAGTAAACGATTGGGAATCCCAGGACTTGTCATTCATTCATTTGAATATCAGGAAAAACAATCCAGTCTTCCGGAAGTGAATGAAACGATTGATTTTTCATCCGACTTATTTGTCACCAAAACCGGAAGCCGGATATTTGTACCCTTGAACATTTTAAACCAAAAAATAAGTGTGCCGGCAAAAACCGACCATCGAAAAATGCCTGCCCGGAACAGGTTTTCATATTCCGAAAAAGATTCGCTGATTTTCCAAATTCCTGACGGTTACCAAACGGAAACAATTCCAAAAGACAAACTGGTAAAATCAGAATTTGGGACATATTTTACTCAAATCATTCAACAAGCCGATCAGCTGATTTTCATTCGCGAATTAGAAGTATTTCAGGGAGAGTGGCCGAAAGAAAAGTACCTGGAAATAACAGATTTTTATTCGGCGGTTTCAGGCAACGACAAAGCCAGGTTAGTCCTGAAAGAAAAATAAATACGCTGCTTAAAAGGTTCGCCGAAATTTGAAACCGGGAATTATTTCCTGCTCGGGCGATCTCATTTTCATCACCTATTTTTTATTCAGCTTCCACAGCTTGCCTGTCGGGACTTATTTCTACTTTTGTCATTTACCTATTCGATCCTTCTCCATGCAAAACCCTGAATTTGATCCGACAGAACTTTTTAACGACGAATACTATATGAAGCGGGCGCTTCAGGAAGCGGAACAAGCTTTTTTTGAAGGCGAAGTTCCGGTTGGAGCCGTAGTGGTTTCGCAAAACCGCATCATTGCCCGTACCCACAACCTGACCGAAACACTGACCGACGTGACGGCCCATGCCGAAATGCAGGCCATAACCGCGGCAGCCAACCTTTTGGGAGGAAAATACCTGAACGAATGCACCTTGTATGTCACCGTCGAACCTTGTGTGATGTGCGCCGGAGCTTTAGGCTGGTCGCAGATTGGCAAAGTGGTTTATGGAACTTCGGACGAGAAACGGGGTTTTTCGCGGTTTGCCCCCGGGGTTTTTCATCCCAAAACGGAAGTTGTTTCCGGAGTTCTTGAAAATGATTGTGCCGTTTTGATGAAAGAGTTTTTCCGGAAGAAAAGGTAGGGGAAAAGTCAAAAGCCGGCAGACAGGAGACAGAAGTTCAAAGGAGAAATTTCATTCGATTTTGAGATTCAATTCATGGACGAGTTTTATGAACCTGAACTGAAGACAGGGGAAATAATTTCCCCGATGATCTATTCAAAAGAAGATTGGAACGAAAATTATTCATTCACTTCAATGTTTGAAAACATTCAAAAAGATGGTGTCAGAATAAAATGAAAGCTACTAAGGAAGATTTGTTTGACTTTGATCAGGAGAAAGTCATGCCATACTTTGAACCGGTAAAGATTCTAATTGACCTGGTTGAAAAAATGTTAACCATTTGAAACATCTTTAATTTCAAACCCCACCGATTTTAAATCGTCCCAGAATCCCGGATATGATTTGGTGACTACCATCGGATCCAAAATAAGCACCGGACCAAAAAGCTGGCAGGCCGGCGCAAAAGCCATGGCCATACGGTGATCGTGCCGGGTTTCGATTTCGGGCAGAACCGGTTTTTCGAGCGGGAAGGTTCCGTCCCATTTTAATTCACCGGGAGCAGGTTCGGTCAGGCGGGCGCCAAATTTCGCCAGTTCATCCTGAAGGGCGGCAATCCGGTTGGTTTCCTTTATTTTTAGGGTTTCGAGTCCGGTAAAATGAAACGGGATTTGTTTCATCACGCATAAAACGGCAAAAGTCTGCGCTACATCCGGATTTTCAATAAAATTAAGCTGAAGAAATCCGGGCAGCGCCTGTTTGTTTTTAGTCAGACGGGATCCTTTTTCGGTTTTTGAAGTCTGAATACCCAACTGTTCGAACCAGCTGGCCACCATCGCGTCACCCTGAAGGCTTTCGGTAAACAAACCGATTAATTCCACATCGACCTCACCGGCGAGGACTGCCATCTGGTACCAATAGGATGCAGCCGACCAGTCGGCCTCAACCGAAAAAGGAATGGCTGTATATTTTTGTTCCGCAATACGGATTTCATTTCCTTTCCAGGCATGCTGAACGCCGAATTGTTCCATCAGTTTCAGCGTCATTCCGATGTAAGGGCGCGACATGATTTTATTTTTCAGCCGTAAGGTGAGTCCGTCTTCCAGGGTCGGCGCAATCATCAGCAAAGCCGAAATATACTGACTGCTCACACTTCCGTCGAGTTCGAGCACACATCCTTTCAGGTGCGAACCGTAAATTTTCAAGGGAGGATAACCTTCTTTTTCGAGGTATTCAATTTTTGCACCGAGCTTATTCAGCGCATCCACCAAAATACCAATGGGGCGCTGTTTCATACGATCTGAACCTGTAATTGTCCATTCGCCAACAATCTGAGACAGAAAAGCGGTCAGGAAACGCATGGCAGTTCCGGCATGACCAATATCGAACTGATTGCCGTTCGAGTTAAAAACCTGGCTCATAACCCGCGTATCGTCACTATCCGAAAGATTTCCGATCGGATACGGACTGTCGCTCAGCGCATGAATAATAAGCGCCCGGTTGGCAATACTTTTCGATGATGGAAGATTGATGCTTCCTTTCAGGGTTTGGTCAGGTTTGGAGACGAGGTATTTCATATTTGGACGAGACAAAAAAATATTTCAAAATAGATGGGTGACTGGTTCCAGGTTCCAAATTCCAAGAGGTTCGCTGCACTTGAAACCTGAAACTTGAAACCTGGAACTATTATAAGCTTTTATAGTATTCCAGCGCCTCAACAATCAGTTCCTTCGAACAATCCACATTGATTTCCACTTTCCCGATTTCAGGAATGAGCGTAAAATTAATGCGCCGGCCTTCATTCTTTTTATCATGGGTCATCAATTGGTAAAGCGCTTCAAAATCACTTTTCTGAATTTCAAACTTGCCGTATTGACCCAGCAACCAGACCGAAATCCGATTCAGTTCATCAATTGACAAACCACATTGTTTAACGGATAAATAAAGTTCGGCAATCATACCGTAAACAACCGCGTAACCGTGCAAAACCGGGCGTCCGGTTTTCATGGCATAACTTTCAAACGCGTGGCCGATGGTATGTCCAAAATTCAGCGCTTTCCGGATATTTTGTTCGGTCAGGTCGTTCAAAACATGCCATTCCTTTATCGCAACCGAATGGGCAATGATTTCCTGAAGAGCATCGTAATCTATGTTTCCGAAGTCGAAAGCCAGCAATTCATTCCAATGTTCCGGACTTTTAATCAGACCATGTTTCAACATTTCTGCATATCCTGAAAGAAAATTTTCAAAATCGATGGTTTTCAGAAAATTGGTATTGATCAGAACCGAATCAGGTTCCATGAAAACGCCTATTTCATTTTTCAGTCCGTTAAAATTAAATCCGGTTTTTCCTCCGATGGAAGCATCAACCTGAGCCAGCAAGGTGGTCGGAATGTTCACAAAATCAAGTCCCCGTTTAAATGTGGAGGCCGCGAAACCACCGAGATCGGTGAGCATTCCGCCGCCCAGATTGAGAAGCAGCGATTTGCGGTCAGCTCCGTTATTGCTCAGGAAATCCCAAACCAGTCCAACCGATTGAATATTCTTGTTTTCCTCTCCTGAAGGGATCGCCAGCATTTTCAGCGAAAATTCGTCGATTACCGGCTGAATTAAAGGAAGGCAAAAGCCTGCTGCAGTCTGGTCGGTTACTAAAAATACCTTCCCTGCAGGATACTTTTGAACAATTTTCCGAAGTTCGTGAACAATCTGCTGTGAAAAGATAATATTTGAGTGTACTTTTGAATCAGTCATTGGCGCTGTTTTTAACTGCCGGCAAAGTTAAGCTATTTTGCCAAAGGTTATAATTTATCAGCCCAAAGCCCCCATTTTTTACATTTTCATCAGGAACCATGGAGATTTCGAACCAAAAAAGAAGCAAACAAATCAAAAGAACCTTTAACATGACCGGTATTGCTATCGTGCTGATTGGTCTTGCCTTTCTGTGGGAAAAACAGGACACCCCTGTTCTGATCACAGCCGGAGTATTTATTCTTTTTGTTATATTTTCTCAGTTTGCCAGCTTTTGTTATGTAAATTTCAACACCGGCAACGGGAAAGTAACGATCAGGTATTACCCCATCATTTCCATTATTAAGAAAGAATACGAAGCCATTGAATTTCCGCAGCAGGCCCTGGTAAACTTTAAGATGGAAAACGCCATGGGATTCACTGATCTTCAAATTGTGATCCGGACCCGGCGAGGAATTGCTGAATATCCTCCCATCAGCCTGTCGGCGCTTACCAAAACTGAAATTGAACAGATCAGCACAGCATTAACGGAAATAATGAGCAAAAACGGCAATAGGTTTAATATTTCTAATTGATGCTCATCAAAAAAATGGTTATTTTTAGAGTTCGGTTCATTTTTTTGTCACAAAGGCCAAAAGACACCAGGTTTCACTAAGAGTTATCTCATACTATGAATGAATTTAAAGAAAACTTTCTCCCAATTTCTCCTGAAGAAGAAACAATCGGGAAAGCCATAGTAAATGCAGCGTTTACTGTTCATAAAATGGTCATGTAGCAATTTGTGTTTCCTGGAGACTTAGTAGCTGAATTTTAAACTTGCCCTTATATGATGGAAAATCCACACGATTTATCACATAAAATAGCCCTTTCACTTATACCAGGAATCGGATCGGTAACTGCCCGCAACCTGATTGCCTATGTTGGAAGTGTCGAAGGGGTTTTTCATGAAAAAGAGAAAACCCTGATGAAGATACCCGGTGTCGGTGAAGTGAATGCCCAAAAAGTGATCCGGCAAAACGTACTGGAAAAGGGCAAGCGTGAAGTTGATTTTATCCTTAGAAACGGCATCCAGACCTTCTTCTACCTGGACGACAACTACCCTGCCCGACTAAAAAACTGCATGGATGCCCCAATCATTCTGTATTTTAAAGGAAATGCCAATCTGAACGAACGACGCATCATTTCGGTAGTCGGTACGCGCAATGCAACCAACTATGGGAAAGAAATCTGCGAGGAACTTATCCGTAACTTTTCGGAACAGGCTTACCGGCTCCTGGTGGTGTCGGGATTAGCCTACGGAATTGATGTTCATGCCCACAAAGCCTGCCTGAAGTACGATGTCCCGACTGTGGCTGTATTTGCCCACGGTCTGGATAAAGTTTATCCGGCCTTACACGCTCCTGTCGCAGCAAAAATGCTTGAAAACGGAGGTCTGGTCAGCGATTTTGTCAGCGAAACCATCATTGACCGGCCGAATTTCCTTCGCCGGAACCGCATCATCGCCGGGCTGGCCGATGCCACCATCATCGTTGAATCGGCCGAAAAAGGCGGTGCACTGGTGACTGCCGACATTGCCAATTCATACAACCGCGATGTGTTCGCTTTTCCCGGTCGCAACAATGATCCTTTTTCAAGGGGCTGTAATAAACTGATCAAGTTCAACGAAGCGGTTCTGATTGAAAACCATGCCGATATCGAAAAAGCCATGAACTGGGATTTAAAAACCAGCGTTCCAAGGTTTGTTCAGACTTCCCTGTTTGTAGAATTGACTCCGGAAGAGCAAAAGTTAGTGGATCTCTTAAAAGGAGGCGACCGGTTTGTGGATGAAATTGCCCTTGAAACACAATTACCCGTGAGTCGTGTTTCCTCCTTGCTGCTCGGACTCGAATTTAAAGGGTTGGTAGTTAGTCTGCCGGGCAAAATGTATAGGTTAAAGTAAACAGGGTTTGGAAAATTATACAGCAGAGTTAAAGGGCGAAATTATTCTTCAATTAAACCTTCTATTTCTTCTTTAAGTTTTGGAATATGATTAACCACAATACTCCAAATATTTTCATCAGAAACAGAGTCGTATCCATGGATGATTTGATTTCTTAAACCAACAATCCGTCGTGCGTTATCAATTGTAAATTCAGGATCTACCTTTAATATTCGGCTTATAGCTTCACCAATAATTTCCAAATCCCTTTCAATAGCTCGTTTTAGCTGAATATTTTGAGAATACTCTCCAAAATGTTTTTCCCGATCCATAAAAAAAGAATCAATTTCATGAATAGCAAACTTGATGTCGTAGAGATATTTAAGCACTTTTTCGTTCATAAATCAATTGTTTTTCCCGGTCAATTACTCTCCTGAAAATAGGATTTTTTATAGCCTGATTCTCGACTAAGTCAATGGATCTGCCAAATAACTGTTCAAGATTTTCCTTTAAATCCATGTAATTATCAAAGTAATCATCGAGTTCTACTCGATTGAATTGTACCAACATATCAATATCACTTGAGTCATTGAATTGATCGGTGAGTATTGATCCAAACAAATATAATTCTTTGACCTTGTGAATATCACAAAGCTCGAATAGTCGTCCGGTATTTTTTTCAATCAAATCCATAATACAAATCTACCAAAAATATAGCATCGAACGAATACTGTTTCATCTTCAAAATTTCCCTTTTAGGAAATTGAAAATATGCACGTATCTTTGCGGCATGTCAACATTCGAAGATTTAAAGATAAGCAAGTCTGTTTTAAAAGCGATTGAGGAGTTGGGCTTTACAGAGCCAACACCCATTCAGGAGAAAGCGATTCCAATGATACGGTCGGGAGCGGATGTGTTGGGAATTGCCCAAACCGGCACCGGTAAAACGGCAGCCTACTTCATTCCCCTGATCATGAAACTGGTGAAAGCCGAGGGAAAGGATCCGCGTGCTATTGTCCTGGTACCAACCCGCGAACTGGCCATACAGGTAGGAGAAGATCTGGAGGATCTGACCAAATTCACGAATATCCGCCGGGCTACCGTTTATGGCGGCGTGGGATGGACCAAACATGCCGAGCTGATTAAACCCGGAATAGATATCCTGGTGGCAACACCGGGGCGCCTTTGGGATTTATACCGCGCCGAAGCGGTTTCATTCAAAAAAGTCAAGACCCTGGTCATCGACGAAGCCGACCGGATGCTCGACATGGGTTTTATGCCGCAGATCCGCAATTTTCTGGAGGTACTTCCGCTAAAACGTCAAAACCTGCTTTTCTCCGCGACCTTCAATGAAAAAGTGGAAGAAATGAGTCATGAGTTCCTGGATTTTCCGGAACGTGTTGAGGTGGCACCTTCGGCAACACCTGCCGAACTGATTAGTCAGGCTTATTATAAAGTACCGAATTTCCAGACCAAACTGAACCTGATTAACTATCTGCTTCGGGATGAAGAAACCTACTCGCGGGTAATTATCTTCGTTGGAACCAAGGAGAATGCCGAACAGGTTTTCAAGATCATCAAACGGCGATCGGAGGGCGAAAAACGGATTATGCATTCCAACAAAGGCCAAAGTACCCGGATGAATGCCATCAATGGTTTTAAGAGCGGAGCTATCCGGATTTTAATCACCACTGATATTTCATCGCGTGGAATTGATGTGGATCTGATTAGTCATGTGATCAACTTTGACATTCCATCGAATCATGAGGATTACGTTCACCGGATCGGACGAACCGCCCGTGCAAACAATGTCGGGACGGCCATCACCCTTGTAAATCCGGCAGAAGAGCACAGCCTGCGCAAAATTGAAGAACTGATACGAATGAAAATTCCGTTGTTGGAACTCCCGGCTGATCTGGATTTGGTTGCAACCAAAAGGGAAGAAAACCTGGTTCAGTTACGCGAAATCGACCGTCAGAAAAGAATTGCCGATCCGACATTTAAGGGGGCTTTCCACGACAAAAAGAGGATTCCGGGACTGGCGAAGAAAAAGGAAAAAAGAAACCTGACCGGTGACAAAGCCAGGGAAAAAAAATTCAGAGGCAGGAAATAACCGTCAGAATTCAATTCTTTATTTCAGTACTTCCTTTGCTGCCAGCACCAAAAACATAAAATTGGTAGCGCCACCTCCCATAACATATTCAGTTTGCTGCCAGAAATAAGGCCATTCTTTTAACTCCGGAAAATCAGGCCGGATAATTCCGGTTCCGGAAACCGAACCTCCGGGAATGAACGAACGGTCGGCACGGTTAGCGCCATATGCCTGGAGAACTGATCTGGAACCAACACCGGAAACAAACGATGAAGTATTTTCGCCCGGATGGTTACCCAACACAAAATTCAGGGCATTCAGCATATACTTTGAATCGTAGATTTCAGGGAAACCTTTCTGAAGGAAATACTGATTAACTCCAAAACTCTGAATGGTCCAGCCATCGCCCCATATTTGCGGACGGTAAGGCACTCCAAACGGATTTTCCTTTTGCACCTTGTCAAGCTCTGCTTTGTAATTTTTTGCGGCAGTTTCAACTATCGTTGTCAGTTTTGGGTCATTTATTCGTTTTAAAATCCTTCCAAGTTGCCCAACCAGTTCATTTCTTTTCAAGACTTCAGGCTGGGTAAATTTCAGGATATCAGTTTGATATTTTAAATTTCCGGTTGTGATCAGCAGCTCAGTAGCAGCGCTGATTTTTGAACTTGTCAGCCTTTTGTTGTTATCAGCATCAGCACTTGCATACAGGGCTTCAGCAATCGTAAGCGATTGAATGGCCAGGCTGTCATTGAATCCTTTTAAAACCCTTGAAGCTGCCGCCAATGATTTGGCAACCTCCAATCCTCTGCCGGGATTTTCTTCAGTAAAAACAAGCCGGTCGTCAAGTACTCCTGATTCTGTGGCTGTAAGCTCCTCTTTTTTTAAGTTCGGATTGTACTTTCTTCCGTCAGTCATGGTGGAACCATCGCCCAAATGAACGTATTGCCGCAATGTCGGAACAATGATTCCCCGGTACAAACGACCCAGACTCTGGTATCCGGCAACTATGGTCAGAAGACCATGTTCGACTTGTTGCAGTATATCGTTTTTGCCGTCGGGACGATGAATTTCGACCAGGTGCTGACGCTGATCAATCGTGGTTTCGTCCCAGTCGGGATGAAAAAGTTCATAAGCCTGTGACAATACCCAAACTGTTCCGGCCTGCGATTCAACCCTCAAATCGTAATCTCCGGCATCGTGCCAGCCACCCCGGTTTAACCCCGGAACCTGATCCAATGGTTTGAATTTCGTAAGCGTTGCCGGACCTTGTTTATAGCCGTCAAAATGATTGGTATCCACCGGGGCCATCAGGGCATCGTCCATATGGCATAGCCCGTGCCATACCCGGTAACCTTCGTTGATGCGCATGTGACACATCTGCACCGGAAGGAAATATTCTACTGTGGGCTGCCATACATTCCGATCGTAGATGGTTCGGCTGATCCTGAAAGGTTCCGTAGTGTTCCCGGCATATTTGATCTGGTAAATACCCTCAGTCTTTACATCCGAAAAATCGAACTGATAATAATTGAAACGAAGGAATTGTCCCCATTTGAGAGGTTCAATACTCCGGATTTCTTTTAATCCACCCTCTTCCGAAATACGGAAAAGTCTTGCTCTTTCTACTGAAGCTTCATTCTTGTCAACCTCAATAACCGCAATTTTTTGCTGATCGGGATGATAGCCGATCTGGCTCACATGCACTACCGGTTTTGACTTGAAGTTTTCCAGCACATTGCAATCAACCACCCATTCGATGGCGCCGATGGTTTTCCCAGGGGTCACGAGCGAACGAACTACAAACCATCCGTTGTTGTGATAGAAACGACCATCCATCAGTTGAAGCGGTTGCCCTTTGCTTTCAATGATCATGGTTTGGGCTGCAACTTCCGGAGAAATTGTAAGTTTTTTACCGCTTGCCATCGGGAAAGCCTGCCAGTTGCCGTCAACATCTTTTTCCATTGGGCCATTTGCCTGTGTGGGAAAAATACCCGATTGCTGATCGAGGTACCAGCTTTTGCCAAACAATAGCGCCGGGAACAATTCGAAATTGAATCCGACTTTCTTTTCCCAGCCTACCGGAAGCGGTTTATCCAGATCGACCCGGATTCGGAATTTATTTCCTTCACCGAATACCCGTACGTGATAGGTAAAATACAAATCGGGATATTCTATTGGGTTAAAACCTTTGCGGTTGATGCTTGAATCGGGATAAGTACATTTAACAGAGATTTCATTTTTTGTCCGGTCAACTTCGCGTTTACCGACTTTAGGGATGGGTTGCCATTGACCGGGTGTTGGTTCCAGTCGCAAATCGCCGTTGGTGGCGACACGTGTTCCGTTCTGTATAATTCCAACAGCTCCCTGATGACCTTCCGGATAAATATCAAAAAAGACCATTACGTTCAAACCGGGTTTTTCGAAATATTCGTTTTCGTTGATTTGAAGTGACTGTGCATTCAGTTTAATTCCGGAGATGAGGAGTAAAACCAGCGAGGTGAATAGTGAAATTTTGTATTTCATTATAGGTTTGGTTTAAGAATAATGTAATATGCAATAGAAACAGCATTAAGTTTGACCCTTATAACAACAAATTTATGAATTTTAAGATATAAAAAACAGGATTGATTATTAGTGAGGGTTTCACTTTAAGAGTGAAACCCTCACTAATTCACACATAAATTCAGTTTAAAATCAGCTCAATAACCGGAATTTCGACATTTGGTTTGATAACCGGCAAACTCAGGTTCAGATCAGTTGGGCTGCCACCTTCTCTGGTACCATATTCGGTTCGCGGCGTCATTTTTATTTCTGAAGCATCGTGCAGAAACTGTGCATATTTAATTTTTCCGGCATAACCAGGTAAAGTCAGATTCTGCAACGGATAGTCCAGCAGGTGTATGTACAAACGGTTCGTTTTTGAGTTGTAGGTAAGTAAACAATTCGCCGGAACCTCAAATTCGTCAGGCGCTTGTGTACAGCCATAAATCGACCGGCTGTTCAGGTACATCCATTCCCCCATGGCTTTAAGCCTCGATTGTGCCCGTTCGTCGAAAGTTCCACGGGCCGTTGGACCAACATTTAAAAGAAGATTTCCTCCTTTACTGACCGACTCGATCAACAATCCAAGCAATTGTTTGGTGTCCTTCCAGGTATTTTCATCGCGGTAATATCCCCACGATCCGCTGAATGTCTGACAGGTTTCCCAGGGAATTTTCTTTCCATTAACTTCAGGCCATTTCGATACTTTATATTGTTCCGGAGTTGTAAAATCCCACCCGTCATCGTAGTTTTTCAAATCGAGCCGATCGTTAACCAAAATACCTGGTTGTAACTGCCGAACCATTTTCAGGAGTTTTTCTGATTCCCAGTCATTGTGGTCTTTCCCGTTTTCGCCAGGATAGGAGAAATCGAGCCACAAGATATCCACTTTGCCATAATTGGTGAGCAACTCACGAACCTGTCCGTGAAGGTATTCCCGGTATTTGTTCATGTCACGGTTTTTATTGAGTTCAGCAAGTTTCACCTTATCGTCAGTACGTTGCGGGTGAACACGGTCGATGGTAAAATCAGGATGATGCCAGTCGATCAGGCTGTAGTAAAATCCTATTTTCAGTCCTTCAGCACGGAATGCCTCCACCCAATCTTTAAGCAGATCTTTTCCGTATGGCGTGTTGACTGATTTATAATCAGTCAGTTTGGAATCAAACAGGCAGAATCCTTCATGATGTTTGGTTGTAATCACGGCATATTTCATACCGGCAGCTTTGGCCATTTTAGCCCATTCGCGCGGGTTGTATAAATCCGGATTAAAATTGTCGAAGTACTTCTGGTAGTCTTCATTGGTAATCCGCTCCTTATTTTTTACCCATTCGTGGCGCGCAGGCAGTGCATACAGTCCCCAGTGAATAAACATCCCAAAGCGGTCGTTAACCCACCAGGCCATCCGTTCCTTCTTCTGTTCATCAGTTTCCTTAAAGAGTTTTTGCTGGGCGTTTGTTCCCTGGATAAACCAGGCAAACAAGATTAACATCAAGGTTAATTTTTTCATTTCATGCAGTTTAGGTTATATAATATTGAGTTGTTTCTGTAAACAAAATCTTTTAAACGATCAGTTTAAAGATGAACTAAAATTACACTTTAACGGCAGAACTGCAATCCTGCACTGTGCTGTAGCTGTATGTTTCGGAACATCAAAAAAGCGATCCACTCCTGATTGGAGTAAACCGCTTTTTTTTGATCCGTACCGGTTATTTCATTTTTTCGATATACAATTGCTGTAATTTCTGAAGATATTCCAGTTCCATTTTATCGGAGTAGATACGAACAATTTCATGCAATTCACCGCCATAATAAAAAGCTCCTTTGGCTGCATCGAATTTAGTTTCCAACCAATTGTATTTGACCTTATTATTCAGGACTTCAAATTCATCCCAATTCAAATGATGTGGAATTTTCAGGTAGGCATGATTTTCCTCGCGTTTATCCAGAAAAATATTTTCTCCGATTTCTTCCAGTGAAAAGAATTTGTTAATCCTTATTTTCACTTCCTCATCCTTGTATTTTTTCGATTTGCGTAAAAACCTGAATCCTTTTTCTTCGAACGATTTCTGAAGTTTATCGAGCAGGTTGTAATCTTTTAAATGCCTGACACGTAATACATCGTATTTTTCATCAAAAACACGAAGGAATCCTTTCCCGGCATCAAAAGGAGATTTAAAATCAAGCTGAATCTTTTGTGAGGCACGAAGAATATCTTCCAACGCATACTGCTCCTCAAGTGCAAGGTACAAATACATCGGTTTTGCACTCATCGGCGAATCATAATAATAATCGGGGAATGGCTTTAAGGCTTCAAAAACCAGGGTGCCGGGAAGATTTTTCTGATCGATCGTGAAAACTGTTTCAGTTTTTGTTAATGTTCCAAAAACTTCGAATTGTTTATTTCGTTCCATAGATTAAGTTTTTTAGGTTTGATTACTTTAGCAAAATTTTGAACGCATAATGGATGACGACAAAATACATAAATATCGAACAGGTTGGTCTGGTTTCGTTCTCATTTAATGAACGATCCCGAAGAATCCGCCTAAGCATTAAACCGGACGGCGAAATTGCCGTTTCGATGCCCACTTCAGCACTTTACAGCGATGCGATCCGCTTTGTTGAATCCAAGACCGACTGGATTATTAAACAACAAACCAAAGTGCAGGCTGGTTTAACTTTATTTGCGCCTGAAAGCTGTTTTAAAACCAGATTTCACCAGTTAGCCATTACAAAAGGGAACACGGATAAAGTTTACAACCGTGTAGGCAACGGAATCATTCAGATTTTTATTCCGGAAAGGGTGGATCATGAACAACCTAAGGTTCAGGAGTTTATTAAAAATACTTTGGTTGACGTGATGCGCTGGGAAGCTAAAATTTACCTTCCTAAACGCCTGAAGGAACTGGCAGACAAACATGGATTCAAGTACCGGAATGTCAGCATAAAAAATGCGTCAACCCGGTGGGGAAGCTGTTCCTCGGCGAACAACATTAACCTGAACCTGCACCTGATGCGTGTTCCGGAAAATTTGACCGACTATGTTCTTTTGCATGAACTGGCTCATACCATAGTTAAAAACCATGGCGAAAAATTCTGGTTATTGCTTGAACAATGTTATCCCAATGCCAGAAAAGCCGATAAGGAAATGAGCAAATACCGGACACAAACTTTCTAGGTGAATTCAGGGAAAAGAAACTAATTTTACCAAAAAATACTTCGGAATGAATTGGAACCAGATCATATCAACATCCCGCCTGGGACAGGAAGAACTTGCAACCAAAGACCATAAGCACAGCCGTACGCAGTTTCAGCGCGATTACGACCGCATTATTTTCTCCTCCCCTTTCCGGAGAATGCAAAATAAAACACAGGTTTTTCCACTTCCCGGAAGTGTATTTGTGCATAACCGGCTAACCCACAGCCTGGAGGTTGCCAGCGTTGGCCGTTCGCTCGGAAGTATGTTCCTCGAACAGGCTGAAGTAAAAAAAATGGAAATCGACAATCCGCTTTTCCAGGAAATCGGAGCGGTTGTATCAGCAGCCTGCCTGGCTCACGATATGGGCAATCCACCTTTCGGACATTCAGGAGAAGACGCCATTGCCCAATTCTTTAAAAAAAGTACTGAACCACGACTGAAAAACGAACTCGAAGAAGCACAGTGGAGGGATTTTACACAATTCGATGGAAATGCCAATGCATTCCGTTTATTGAGTCATCAGTTTAACGGGCGACGCGAAGGTGGATTTGCCTTGACCTATACTACCCTGGCTTCCATCGTAAAATATCCTTTTGAATCGATGTTAACCGAAAAACCCAAATTCGGTTTTTTTCAATCCGAAAAAGAGATTTTCGCACGCATTGCCAATGAACTCGGATTAACCCGGACCAATGCCAATCCGGCCAGATACATCCGGCATCCGCTGGTCTTCCTGGTTGAAGCCGCTGACGACATTTGTTACCAGCTGATGGACCTGGAGGATGCCCACAAACTGAAAATTCATAATTTTGAACTGACCCGTTCACTGTTAATGGGTTTCTTCGATCAGCAGACTGAAAATAAACAGATCAGCAGGATGAATGAAACGCTCAACCTGGTAGCCGACCCAAACGAACAGATTGCCTATTTGCGGGCCAGTGTGATCGGGAAACTGGTCAAACAATGCGTAGAGGTTTTCAGCAACAAACAGGAAGAAATTTTATCCGGAAGTTTTCATAAAGCCCTGATTGACCAGGTCCATCCGAATTCGCTGGCCGCCATTCAAGAAATTCAGAAAGTCAGCATAACAAACATTTACAACGACCGGTCGGTCGTGGAAATCGAGATTGCGGGGTACCAGATTATCGGTACTTTACTCGAAGTTTTTATTCAGGCTATCCTGAATCCCAAAGAAGGAATTTCGAAAAAGATGCTGATGCTCATTCCTGACCAGTACCGCGGTGACCACCCCACAACTTATGGGAAAGTACAGGCAGTTGTCGATTTTGTTTCAGGAATGACGGACTTGTATGCCCTCGATTTGTACCGTAAAATAAAAGGGATCAATATCCCGGGGATTTAGTGCCCTCCCCCAACCCTTCCGTAGGAGGGGCGAAAGAAGCTTCGCAATTAGTGAAGCTATCCGTTAAAGATTTACAGGCATCCTTATTTGAACCTGAAAATATTGATTAGAACAATTCTTTAGCCTCCCCTTTTAAGGGAGTTTTGGAGGGGGCTTTACAACTTCTGAATCACCAGATTTCTCCAGCTCACTTTAATGCCGCCGCCATTGTGGATCTGGAGCGCAATGGAACCTTTTCCCGCACCAATCAGATCATCGGTCAGGTCGGTCATCTGATGACCATTCAGCCAGGTTGTGACATGATTACCCTCCACTTTAATTTTCATTTTATTCCATTCCCCCATTTTCAGGAATCCTTCCTGATCGTCGGGAATCTGATGCAACCATCCTCGTCCGTACGATTCGTAAATACCACCGGTATCGTGATCAGGTGGAGCTACTTCAACCTGCCAGCCTTTGATTTTGGTTCCATCAATGGTTGACCTGAAAAATACTCCGCTGTTTCCGTTGGCTTCCTGTTTAAATTCAACTTTCAGGATAAAATTATCGTACCATTTTTCGGTGGCCAGGTAACCGTATTCCTTATCCGGACCGCTTTCGCATACCAGGTTACCATCTTCAACATACCATTTTTCAGTACCGTAAACCTTCCAGCCATCCAGGTTCTTTCCATTGAATAACGGTTCGGAAGGCCTCTGGGCCATGGTAAGAATTGCGCACGCCATAGCCAGTGCGATCAGGAAAATTACTTTCATTTAATTTCTTTTTTGAGGAGTTTAACATTATTTTCAAGTCTTGTAATCGTCTCATTTTTATCACTCAACTGTTTCTTCATGCTTTGTATTTCACTTTTCAATTTATCGGTTGTTACGGTTAATTCTGCAATTTTAACATCACGGACCGATAAATTTCCCTGCAAAACCTGCTTCTCGTCTTGTTCACGGTTAACATTAAAGGTCAGTTGCGAAAGTTCATCTTTAAGCTTTTGAATATCGATCGAAAGTTGATTCAGTTCAATCTGTTTTCTGCCAGTCATTTGCTTTTGCTCAGCCAGTTCTTCCATTAACCGCTTTTTTTCGAATTCGAAGGAATTCAATTTTTCACCAATCACCGACTCTTTAACATTCACATCTTTAGCCAGTTTATTTACCTCTCCTGCAAGCGAATCAATGTATTGATTTTTTATGGCATTGCTTTCCATCAGTTCGTTTTTCATGAGTACAAAATCGGCAATCAGCTTTTCGATTCGTTGATTTTTACCGTCAATCAGGGTGATTAGTTCCACCACTTTGGAGTCCGAAAGCATTTTAGCTTTTTCCATGTCCAGGTATTTCCTTTTTGTCACACAAGATGAACTGAAAAGGAAAACAGAAGAAACAAGAAGCAATACGGATATTTTTCTGATCATGACTTTTTTTTTATAAAGATAATATGAAACTGCACTTAACGAACGTTATCCCCTTACAAATTCGTATATTTCCGAATCTTTTTTAAATAACGACTGTCATGAAACAATTGCTGTCCATCACATCTATGCTATTTATTTTCAGCCTCCTTTCGTTTTCTCAATCCGACACACCAATCCTGAAAGGAAAGGTCACTGATCGCGAAACAAACGAAGGCATTGCTTTTGTCAGTATAGGAATTGAAGGAACCTACACGGGAACAGCTTCCAATCCGGATGGAAATTTCGAGTTAAGGATTCCTGCGGAACACCGGACCAAAAATCTTTATTTTTCGGCCATCGGGTATAAAAATGTAAGCTTTCCCATTTCAGATTTTCTTCAGAAACAAGAAATTCTTATTGTACTGATTCCCCATTCGTATGCTATTGATGAGGTTGACGTGGCCGCAGAATCAAGAGTTTTGCAACGGATTCTGCGTACTGCATCCGAATGCATTCCGCAGAATTACATTTCCAAACCCCTGAACCTGAAATTCTATTTCGAAGAACGTCAATCAGTCGACAACGCTCCAAGTAAAACTTCAAGGGCAATCGTCGACCTTTTTGATGCCAAAGGTTATGCAGCTCCTTCCTGGACTGATGCCTTCAAAAGCCGCAACTACCGGATTTCGGAGGCTCAAAATCCCTCTCCGGTCTCTACTTTCAGCGAGGCTCCCGGCAATCTCGACGAAATGCTTGAAATGGATGTGGTCAGGCTTTCCAATACGATCCTGAATCCAAAACTCCTCAACGATTTCAAGCTTAAGATGGAAGACAAATCCCGTTTAAACGGCGATTCGGTCTGGATCATTTCGTACGAAGCAAAAAAACCGGATTTATCCCGCACCGGTTCGTTCTATCCTACCCGATTCAGTGGAAAAATCTACATTTCCCATTCCGGTTATGCGGTTCTGCGAAACGAAATAAGCCTTTCGGAAGGATGGGAAAATCCACAGGGAAGGTCGCTCGCAATCAAAAGCAACCCGAGAACAAAAATTCAGATGAATATCACCACCGGATACCAGAAAGTTCAGGGCCAATATGTACTCGCTTTTATCGACTCCGAAAAACAATTCACATCTGCTGAAAAGCAATCCGTTTATGAATCCGGAAAAGTCCTGGTTTTGAATGTACAGACAAATAATATACAGGCACTCAGCGGACGTGAATATTATGCAGATGTCAAGCCCAACGAAACATTCTGGAAGAACTTTACCATTCCTTCCAAATAACCAGTAAACGATTTTTTGTCATGAAAACAAATTTTGACGATTATCAAAACGACCGGATGATCCAGGATCCGGATAATTACCGGTGGGGAATCTTTTATTTTAATCCAAAAGACAGTCGGATCGCCGTTCCAAAATATGAAAAGGTGCGAGGTTGGACTCTGAATTTTGGAAATTTTTATTCCTACCTGATCATTTTGGGAATAATTGCAGTGATCCTGATGGTCACATGGTTAGGTTAAACAGACGCCAGATTCCGCTGACAGCAATGAATTGCGCATTTTTTTAACGAAAGACTCAAATCACAAACCTTAATATTTCATAATAAAGTTAAAAATCAGGTAACTATCTGATAATTATCACAACATTTTTACGACCTTTGACGTTCTATTTCGGAAACATTCAAGGCGGAGAAGATTATGATCGCGGTATTTAAAATCATTCAGGTATTTTTGTTGGCTACTGTAAAATATGTTATTACCTTTCCCTATGCATTACTTATAGGGTTAAATTTTCAGCAGACTTTGTTTGCAGTTACTTTAGGCGGAATTGCAGGATTTTTCTTTTTTTATCATTTTAGTGGTTTTGCCATTAAACAGTTTCATCATGTAAAAACATTCATCTGGAAATTCATGCCCCTTTCGGTTCGTTTAAAATACCGTCAACTGGTTGCATGGCGCAAGAATATGACAGGGGAACAGGTTTTCTCCAAAAGAAACAGGCTTATCGCCAGGTTCCGTGCCAAATTCGGATTACCGGGAATTATTATTTTATCTCCAATTGTATTAAGTATCCCAATCGGTGCATACCTGCTGAACAGATATTATTCGAAGCACAAACTCGCCAGGCCTTATATGGTTTTATCCATTGTTAGCTGGACGGCTGTTTTTGTTGCCTTTGCATTGATTTTTCCCCATCTGGTGCGATAACGAAGGCAGGGTAATTGAACAGACCTGTTGTGCAGGAAGCTACATTTCCTTTCCGGATGTCCACATTTTCAGTCTTTCCAGATTTCTCTGAATTAATTCACGATCGGCTCCCGACCAATCCATTGTTTCCCATTCACCGAAGTTGAACCAAACGTGAGTTTGGTGTTCAGTCAGAATAATTTCTCCGGAAACAATTTCACAAACAAAAGGGATAAGCCTGATTTGCTTTGAACCGTAGTCAAATTCGACAGCTTCGAGTTGCATTAAAACCTCAACGTTGATGGTCAGTTCTTCCGAAACCTCCCGGAGAATGCATTGTTTAGCCGTCTCTCCCAATTCAATTTTCCCTCCCGGGAATTCCCATTTCCACGGGTGACTGCTCACCGGACCGCGTTGAACAGCAAGTATTAGAGAATCCTTCCGGATTATAGCGCAACAAACCTGAATCATTTTATTTGATTTTATCCGGGTTACAGGTACAAAGTAGCAGAAAATTAGCTTTAAGCCCAGTCATCGTCAAATCCATTCCTGATTTTTAATTTCAGACAAAATACTGAAAAACTTAAACCTGAGGTTCAATTGTACCCGAAGTTCATTTATCTTTATTTCACGAAAACAACCCATACAAACTTACAGAAATGACTGAAGATGACGTCCGGATATTGATTCAATCGTGGGAGAACCTGGCCTTGCTGGTACGGTATATTGCCGACTACCCGGAGCATCTGGATGTTATCGTGTCCAAAGCAATGGATGACAGTCGACCCGAAAACTGGCGGGCCATGTGGATGGTTGATAAAATTCATGAACGACATCCGAAACTTGTATTTCCATACCTTCAGGCCTTGACCGGTTTTTTGTTTACAACTCAAAATCCCGGTAAAAAACGACACCTGCTGAAACTGATCAGCCTCAACGATGTTCAGGAGGAAAATATGGCCTTGTTATTGAATTTTTGCGCCAAAGTGTTTATGAATGCAGCGGAACCTGTTGCCGTCAGGGTACACGCGATGCAAATCCTGTTTAATATCGCCCAAAAAGAGCCCGATTTTGCAGGGGAACTCATTGACCTCATCGAACATGAAATGGAATACCACGGTTCAGCCGGAATAGCATCAAGAGGCAAAAAACTGCTGGCGAAACTATACCTTCAGAAAAGCATCGCTCAACTCCGTTAATTGTTCCTCGCTGAGACCTTCCGGTTGGTTGCCGCTTTGCCTGACCATAAACCAGACCGGTCAATATTTCGCTCAGATTAACCGAAATATTGCCGGCATTACGTTCTGCCCAACCTTTTTGCCAAAGGTAATTGGCCAAATCAGCTACCTCCCTGATGGTCTTTGCAATTTTTTTGTTTTCCTGAAAAAACTCTTTCATATCAGTACGAATTAGGATTGAATATCCATTTCTTTACTTAAATTGATTTTTTAATTCATAAGCAGTCACTTATTGTCATTTAAGTCGTCATTCATTATTTTTTACAACCTATTGACCATTTAATGACTACTTAATGAACAATTTTTGTATACGTTAGGTAATATACCGGACACTCATATAATTTAATAAACACTGGATACCACTCCGGCCAGATTTGAGATCAAAGGTCCGTCAAATTTACAAGGCAATCACAAAATGAGTTATCAACTTCGTTCAAATCACTGAATTCTTAACAATCACTTTTTTTTGCCCCGATAAACAGGTCTGTTTTTAGAGGCAGGTGCAACAAATTGTAGTTTTAAAAATCAAGCCAGACAAAAGGCTCCAATATCTGCCGGTATCATTCACTGATTTTTAAGCACATACATAAAGATACTTACAGATGATGAAAAATTACGGTCAAAACCGACAATGAAAAAATAATTTTTATATTTTTGCACCGTCTTTAAAGAAAAGACAACTAAGGATTGACCCGTGGTGTAATTGGCAACACAACTGATTTTGGTTCAGTAGAGTCCAAGTTCGAGCCTTGGCGGGTCAACAATAACCAATTGGTTGTTTCGGCAAATCAAACTGGTACTAAGTATTAAAATTGTCCTGTGGTGTAATTGGTAACACGTCTGATTCTGGTTCAGAAGAGTTTAGGTTCGAGACCTAACAGGACAACAGAATATCAACCACTTACGATTAATTTCGTAGGTGGTTTTTTGTTTAAAAAAGGTTCCTTTCCAGGTTTTGTCAAAATCAACCTGATTTTATGTTTTGATCTTTGAAATTCCAAAAATCATTCTTCCCCGGACTTTGAATCATATTATTCAAATCAGGTCACAGCTTCAGAAACACAATCCGGAAAATAGTAGATTTGATTCTCAAAATGATACAGGTGGGTGGGCATCATTAAATTCTTTACCTTCACGATTCGATACAAACCAGGATGGAATGCCTGATAAATGGGAAAAACAAAACGGATTAAATCCCAAGGACCCAAAAGATCGAAACAGCGATTTGAATAAAAATGGATATCCCAATTTAGAAGAATAGTTAAACGCTATGGTTTCTATTCGTAATTAACAAGTTAACCCAATGAAAAGATCTCTTTTACACCAAAAAAAATTGATATTATCCTTATCAGTACTTGCACTCGCCATTTCAGCGGTTGCGAAAACGCCTGGTCAGAGACCAAATATACTTTTTGCCATTAGCGACGACCAGTCCTTTGCCCACACAGGTTTTGCAGGATGTAAATTTGTGAAGACACCTGCATTTGACCGGGTAGCCCGGGAAGGTATTTATTTCAATAACTGCATTGCCGGATCGCCCGGATGTGCGCCTTCCCGGAGTACGATCATTACAGGTCGGTACCATTGGCAAAATGAACAATCGGGTCAACACGCCTCTTCCTGGATGAAAAAATATGTCCCGTTTATCGATTTGCTGGATGCCAATGGTTATGTAACCGGATTGACAGGAAAAGGTGTCGCTCCATTTCAGTATGCAAGAGATGAAAAAGATTCGCTGTGGAGGGCTACTGATGCCGGAGGAATTGAACACAGCAGCATCGAATATCAAAAAAAATCAGCTGGGGACGAACGTACTGCCGGAGGAATCGGGGAACTTGAAAATACAATTGTAATTGTGACCGCAGATAACGGAATGCCATTCCCCCGGGCCAAAGCCAATGGATATGATTACGGTATTCATGTGCCTTTGGCGATCCGCTACCCAAAAGATTTTCCGGGGGGCCGCATTGTTGATGATCCGGTAGGTTTTGCCGATATCGCGCCTACAATTCTCGAACTTACCGGCACAAGTATTAAAGGTATGATGCCAATCTCGGGAAAAAGCATTTTGAATATCCTTAAATCAAAAAAACAGGGAATTGTTGATCCGTCAAAAAAATATGTTTTTTCAGGCAGGGAACGCCACTCATCGTCCCGTTATTTAAATTGGGGTTATCCGCAACGCATGATTCGCAGCCAGGATTTTCTTTTGACCTGGAATATGAAACCTGAACGCTGGCCGGCAGGTGACCCTCAGGCAGTGAAACCCAATTCAGGAGGGGCGCTTTTGCCCATGTACGGAATTGATGAAAATGGGAAACAACAGTCGGATTGGGCATTTGCCGATATTGATGATTCGCCCACCAAAGCGTTTATAATCGAAAACTGGAAGGATGAAAAAATAAAGCCATATTTCGACCTTGCACTGGCAAAACGTCCGGAGTTTGAGTTTTTTAATTTGAAGAATGATCCCTATTGCCTGGTAAATCTGGCAGGCAATCCCAATTTTTCGGTCCTTGAAAAAGAAATGAAGAATGTGTTAATGAAGGAGCTTGTAAAATCAAAAGATCCGCGCGTTGTTGGCCCCGATAAAGAGGTATTCGACTTGTACATACGTTACAGCCCGATTCGTGAATTTCCCAGGCCAAATTGAATTCATCTCTAAAAACCTGAAGGGTAAGGAACTCTGATTTTTTTCAGAAATCAATTCAATTGAACTAACATTAAACCAAATAAAAACACCAAAAATGAAGCAACTAATTAATTTGTACAGATGCTTTCCGAAAGGCCATTGTTGCATGTAACGAAGCCGGAGGTGGCAGAGTGGTTGTGCCTGAAGGAATATACTTAACCGGGGCTATTCACTTGCTGAGCATTGTAGAACTGCATGTTGAAGAGGGAGCTACAATTCTGTTCAGTGCAAATCCCAAAGATTATCTTCCTCTGGTACTTACCCGTTTTGAAGGTAGCGAGTTATACAATTACTCATCATTAATATAAGTCAAAAAAGGAATAGAATAGTAAGCCAACCCAGTGAATGCATCTGAATTCGGATTAAATACAATCAACATCTAATAACAAATTCGCAATGAATAAAATAGTTTCAACAGGAATAATACTTTGTCTTTTCAATATCAACTTATTAATTGCGCAAACTCTTGCCTTCCCGGGCGCCGAAGGTTTTGGAGCCTTCGCTCAGGGCGGCCGGGGCGGCGATGTTTATACGGTTACCAATTTGAACGATTCAGGAACCGGCTCGTTACGTTATGGTATTGAATCGGCCAAAGGCCCGCGCACCATTGTGTTTGCCGTTTCAGGATTAATCAAACTTCGATCTGCTCTTGAAGTGGATAAAGATTATATAACCATTGCCGGACAAACCGCGCCGGGTGATGGAATCTGTCTTCGTGATGCCAGTTTTGAAATCAATGCGAACCATGTTATTGTGCGTTACATCCGTTCGAGATTAGGGAGCGAGGCCGGAAAGGAAAGTGATGCCGTTTCAATTTCCGGGGGTCATCATATTATCATGGACCATTGTTCGGCTTCCTGGTCGGTCGACGAATGTTTCTCCTGTTCTACCGGCAAACCGGGAGCGATTGATAGTGTTACCGTACAATGGAGTATCATTGCCGAGGCGCTCCATAACAGTATTCACCACAAAGGGCCGCATGGTTATGGCGCCTTGATTCGTGGGTGCGGCGGGGCAAAATACACCTATCATCACAATCTGTTTGCACATAATTATTCGCGCAATCCGCGTCCTGGCAACTATGATCAAAATACCCGCGATCTCGATCCCAATGGCCTTCTGTTTGATTTCCGCAACAATGTGATGTACAACTGGGGTGGTTCCCGACCTGGCTACGATGCCGATAAAGAAAGCGTTTGTTTTTACAACTACGTGGGGAATTATGGCATGCCGGGCCCCGATTCAGATAAAACCGGTTATGCCTACAATGCCGGGTGCAAATATTTTAAAGCTTATTATAGCGGCAATTATTTCTACGGAAGCATCCCTGCCGATCAGTGGAGTCTGGTGAATTTTGGAGACGACTGGACCAAAAAAGAGCTTGAAGACTATAAACAAACCAAGCCATTTCCAACCGGCCCGATGGTTACTGAAACCGCGTTGGATGCCTATGAAAATGTAATGGCGATGGCGGGCGCCTCCCTTGCGCGCGATGCCGTTGATTCAAGGGTTATGAATGATGTCAGAAATGGAACCGGAAAAATAATCGGAGATGAGGACCAGGTTGGCAGTTGGCCGGAATACAAAACATCCGGGGTCTTAAAAGATTCTGATCTGGACGGCATGCCCGATAGCTGGGAGAAACAAAATGGATTAAATCCGAATGATCAGGCAGATCGGAATGGTGACCGGAACAAGGATGGCTACACCAATCTGGAAGAATATATCAATAGCCTGGCCGTGAGACGCTAAACACAGAACATAACCGCCGGATTTAAGTTAACAAGCTAAGGTTCCGGCTTCGAGCAGGATTTAATTCTGTCACCACCGGATCGGGGCAGGCATGCATCCTAAAACTAAAATAAATCTTAAAACACTTATAAATGAAATTTTCAATCAATTACCTTCTGATCCTAAGTTTCTTATTGCTCATTTTTTGTTCGGCTTCGAAGGCTCAAACCTATCAATGGACCAGGTATAGAGGAACAGACGGCACGGGAGTTGACTCATCGGGGAGTGCTCTGGTTACCTGGAAGGAAACTGATTTCCGTTGGAAAATAACGCTGCCTGGAAAAGGAAACGCATCGCCTGTTGTTTGGGGAAATACTATTTTTACTACCAGTGGTGATGATGAGAAGGATATTGGTTATGCATTTGCCATAGATGGACAGTGCGGAAAAATTCTCTGGCAAAAAGAATTCAGGGTAACTGATTTGGTCATGCATGTGGACAATACTCTGGCAACTGCAACGCCTGCAGTTGATGAAACACAAGTTTATTTCATCTGGTATTCCAGGGAAAAAACAAGGTTGACTACCCTGGCCCATGATGGAACTTTTCGTTGGGAGGCAGAATTTGGAGGGATAGAGAGCCGGCACGGAGGAGGAAGCTCTCTTGTACTCACCGAAAAATATGTTGTGTTTACCCGTGAGCAGGAAGACTCCAGCTCACTAAAAAGTTCGTGGGTTGCCGTGAATAAACTTACAGGGACAACTGCCTGGGAACTGGAACGGGAATCCGCAGTCGCGAATTCCTTTTCGACTCCTCTCTTGGTGAAAACGGATAATCAGACAGAGCAATTGATATTTGCCAGCCAGGCACATGGACTTACCGGTGTAAATCCTGAAAACGGACAAGTTCTCTGGGAACGAAAAGAAATATTTCCGGCCCGGGTTGTTGCATCCCCAATCTATTCAAATGGAATGATTGTCGCATGCCGCAATGGAGGCGCCGTGGTAGTTGATTTAAATCCTTCGGCAAATGTACCGGAAGATACGGTACGTTACTCTCTGCCTCGCAACTTATCCCCCTATGTGCCCACACCCATTGTAGTGGGCGGATTGCTTTTTTTATTTATGGATAGCGGAACGGTGGTATGCGTAAAATTAACTACTGGTGAATTGCTTTGGAAGGAAAGGCCGGCCGGAGCTATTTACGGTTCTCCTGTTTGTGTTGGAGGAAATCTGTATTGTATAACCAGGGAAGGAAAAGTGCTTGTCATTCGTGCCGATTCATCCTACCAGCTGTTAGGGACACCCGAATTAGGCGATGGAAGTTTCTCAACACCAGTGATGTCTGAATCGGGAATGGTTTTCAGAACATTCTCAAAGCTAATGAGTCTTTAAGTTTCTTACATTCGATGAAAGTATCCATTCATGAAATAATTGTTGATGATAATTTTTAAAACAAATTACAGGATATGAAAAATCAAACCAGATGAAAAAGAGGCGCCGGGAAGTGGATTGCCCAACGCCTCCTGTTTTTCAGACTGATTTTGGTGAAGGTAAGCTGTAACCTGAATTACGTGGATCGGAGAGCAATTGGTTGGCTTCAACCGAATTATTCCCAACAAATTGTTCTGCTTTACCATCAAACTCCAGCCATGGTCCAACGATATATTCAGCCTTATTTTCCGGCACACCCATGCCATCGCGTGCAATAGCATGTATTTTCATAAATTCTTCGTAAGCCAGCGCGTTATCGCCAAACCGTCCCGCTTTTTCATTGAAAGGTACTTTTTTACCTAACCTGTATGAAGTGTTCATCAGGTGACCAAGTGCACAACTGTAATGGGCATCGTACATATTGCCATTGGCCATTTTGGGATCGTTGGCGCGGCATGCAGCAATAAAACTTCCCCAGTTGCCACCAGGTGTTTGACGAACATCCGTGATTGGTACATTCCGGGGTTGACTTCCATTGTGAGATTCATATTTTCCTTCAAGAAGTTTTCCACCATCTTCAAAATAAAACCGGTTTGTAACTTCGGTTTTGTATCCCGGGTATTTTACGTTCCGGACATTGAAAAACACATATTGCCCGTTGGCAAACTCGGCAAGGGCAAACATGGTATTGGGAGTTTCACCCTGATCTTCCCAGATGAACCTTCCTCCAATAGCCATTACACGGACAGGATGTGTATTTTCAACTGCGGCGTCAAGCCCCCAGTATGCCACATCGAGTTGATGAGTTCCCTGGTTATTTAATTCTCCATTACCTACTTTCCAGTTCCAATGCCAGTTGTAATGAACCAGATTTTTGTTGTAACTATTAATAACGGCAGGTCCTTTCCAGATATTCCAGTCCAGATTTGCGGGAGGATTTGAATCAGGTTCAAAGCCAATTCCTTCACGAGGTTTACAGGCCAACCCGTGAGAAACAATCATTTTACCGTATTTGCCGGAGCGAATATCGGATATTTGTCTGGCCCAACCAGGTTCACTCCGTCGTTGCGTACCGTGCTGAACAACGATACCATACTTTTCCGCGGCTGCAAGTGCGACACGTCCTTCATGAATGTCGTGGCTTGCGGGTTTTTCAACATAGCAATGTTTTTTAGACTGAGCAGCCCAAATCACCATTTGAGAATGCCAGCTGTTGGGAGTTGCTACACTTATCGCATCAATATCTTTGTCGTCAAGTACGCGGCGAACATCCGCAACCCCTTTTACGTTCGAACTAAGGCCACCTTTTCCACGTAACTCTTTGATGCGATTTTCAAGAACCTGGCTATCGGGATCGACAAGATAAGCTAGCTCAACATTATTTTGTCCGGTAAATCCATCGATATGATTTTTGCCGCGGCCATTCAAACCGCAAACGGCCATTCGGAAGCGGTCGTTCGCCCCAAGAATTGAAGCATATGATTTTGCACTAAAGCCCATTCCTCCAATGGTAATACCTGCAGTTCCCAAAATACTTGTTTTGATAAAGTCTCTTCTTTCTGTCATGTCCTGGTTTTTTATTGGTTTAGTTTTTTGATTTCAAAGTTTATTTCAAAGGTGTCATACTTTGAGGTTTAGCCCGAAGCCAAAATAATTAAATAAAATGAAAGAACAACACAATGAAAGAAAAATCGCTGTTCATCAGGCAACTTAAGGGGTTTTGTCTTTTCAGGGAACAGCTATGGGAAAGGTGTGGACGCACGCCGGACACAGAAGAACAAGACAGCGTTCCGGATACCGGAATCCTATCGTAGCGGATAAAAAACCGAATACCCGGGATGTGTGAATCATGTAATAATTTAAAATAATTGTGTAACTGTTAAAGTTTTTGTTCATCCTAAATTTAGGCCTTAGATTATGATGTTCAAACGGTTATGATATCTAAAAAATCAGATCGGAAAAGCTTGAATAATTTTGCGGATGAGAGATAAGATATAGACAGGTTTGTTTGTCAGTGCCTGAATTACTTTTTCTACACTCAGGCACTGAGTCATACGGAGCTTGGCACAAAAGGGAAAGCGATTCATAAATAATTACCGAAGCTCTGATAATCGGGAAATAAGAAAGGGTAGAATTTCAAGTTCCGGCAAATCAAGGCAAAAAAAGAAATGGTTTTTAAATTTTTCGACATGAAAATGTTATTTATTTTGTTAATCTCTATTTTTAGTTTTTCTTTTTGTCCGTCTCCGGAAACAAATAACAAGCAGTACAATGCCGGGTTTTATATCTTTGTTGAAAACCTGAAAGACCGTTCGTACAATAAGTTTATTGTCGAGACTAAAGATTCAGCCCTAACTATTTTTAAATCTTATTTTAAAACGGAACTTGAGCTTGGTGAAGTTCAAAATCCAATTTCTATTTTCAACGGAGATCTCAACTTCTATATAGCCAGGGTTAATGTTTTTATAAGCCCGGATGGAAAAAAGAATTTCACGCACCTGAACTATCCCGGGATAGGCAAGAAAAATCTGAAGTTGAAAAAACGTTTGAGGTTGAAACCGGTTACATTATAAATCAGTCTTATTTCCCATGTCACCGGGTTTCAGATTAATAAAAATTCGCTGAATTGGAAGGATTTCCGTCCGGTTGGCATTTCCGGCTTATTCGGCCACTTTTTGAATCAGCATTATACCGTCCCTGACCGGAAGAATGACATTTTTAACTCGTGGATCGTTTTGCACCAAATCATTAAAATCAAGGATTCCCCGGGTTTGCTCTTCGTTGGCAGATTCAGGATCAACCACTTTTCCACCCCAGAGTATATTATCGGCCAACAAAAACCCGCCAACAGGAATCTGATCAAAAACCAACCGGTAATAGTCGCAGTATTCGCGTTTGTCTGCATCAATAAAAACAAGATCGAACGATTGGTGTATTGCAGGAATGATTTCCCTTGCATCGCCAATGTGCTGAACGATACGATCGGACATACCTGATTTCAGAAAATATTTTTTGGACAGGATTTCCAGTTCGTCATCAATTTCGATGGTATGCAACTGACCTCCCTCTGCAAGTCCTTTGGCCAGGCATATGGCAGAATAGCCGGTGAACGTTCCGATCTCCAAAATGCAGAGCGGTTTAATCATACAACTGATCATCTCCAGAATAATTCCCTGCAGGTGACCTGACAACATGCGCGAACGAAGAAGTTTCAGGTGAGTTTCACGGTCAAGCTCCTGCAGATAATCCTCTTCAGGTGAAATGTGACTGATAATATAATGATCTAGTAATACCGGATCGGTCATCCTATTGGTAAATTAAAATGCTGTTCTGTGATTCATCAAATATCTCGTTGGCAATTTCAAGAATTTCGCTGCTGGTGACCTGCTCAATTTTCCGGAATATCACGTCCAGAGTATCCACACGGTTAAAGAACAGATAACTTTTACCGATTGACAACATCAGATCTTCCCGGTTTTCAGTCGAAATGGCAATTTGTCCGATCATCTGTTTTTTAGCACGGCTCAGCTGCAGGATTCCCATTTCAACTTCCTTCATTTTCCTCAATTCCTTGTTGACAAGGTATTGTGCCTGATCCAGATTTTCCTTGTCAGTTCCAAAATACACGCTGAATTCGCCGGTATCAAAATATCCGGTATAACCAGCTTCAACATTGTAGGCCATGCCGTTACGCTCACGCAGGACCATATTCAGTCTCGAATTCATGGATTGTCCACCCAGGATATTATTCAACAAAACCATCTGCATTCGTTTTGGACTAAAAATATTGGGTGCAATATTCCCAATGATACAATGTGCCTGAAAAGTATCTTTTTGAATAATGCGCGTTTCGGGTTTGTAATTGTATACACTCAGTCGTTCCTTGCTGCGTGTTTTTTCCGGAATATGACCAAAATATTTTTCAGCCAGACGGATATACCTGGCCATGGAAATATTACCCACCGAACTCAGAACAAGCTGATCGGTATGGTAATTTTCGTCCATAAATTTCAGGATACTGCTTTTATTGAAGGTTTTTATCAGCTCGGGAGTACCCAGTATATTGCGTGCAATCGGATGCCCGTCGAACAAAATCTCATCAAACTCATCAAAAATCAATTCCGAAGGACTATCCTTGTAGGAGTTTATTTCTTCGATCACCACTTCTTTTTCGCGTTCAAGCTCTTTGGCAGGAAAAGTACTGTTGATCAGAATATCGCTGATCAGTTCCATTGAACGTTGATAATATTCACTTAAAAAAGTGGCATAAACAGCGGTTTCTTCCTTGGTGGTATACGCATTCAGTTCACCACCCACATCTTCAATGCGGTTTAATATATGAAAGGCCCTTCGTGATTGTGTACCTTTAAAAATCACGTGTTCAATAAAATGAGCGATGCCTTGTTCATCTGCTTCCTCATCTCTCGATCCGGTATTGATCAGAACACCAAAATGGGAAACAGGTGATTGTGCTTCCTGGTGAATGATCCGAATTCCATTCTTTAAAACGAATGTTTGCATCATTTTCCTGAAAAGTATAAAAAAATTTGGACTGCAAAAGTATGAAAAAGAAATGGTTCGACACTCAGATCAAAAAAAATGAAAGAGATGAATTCATTTTTTTTTGTAGTTTGAATATTTGGGCTATATTTGCAACCCGAAAGCGAAACAGAAAGGCGAAAGCTTCGACAATAAGCTTCGGAAAAAGTCCGCACCGGACTCTAAATGGTGCCATAGCTCAGTTGGTAGAGCAATGGACTGAAAATCCATGTGTCCCCGGTTCGATTCCTGGTGGCACCACTTGACCGGAAACGTGAAAAACATCTTCACTTTTCCGGTCTTTTTGTTTTTGCAAATCAAATTACTGAATTCAGAAGCTGGCTGATCGCTTATGAATTGGAGAAAAAGACACTTTTCAACAAGGTAAACGAGATTCA
>JBBSBP010000056.1:0-33179 GCA_038251165.1 Bacteroidales bacterium
ACCCGAGAACCTCTTTTTGGAAACCCTGCCCTTCATCCAGGAGAATCACTGTAACATTTGGGTGTGGCGATTTCCGAATCGCCATTGTAAAAATGCGGTTCGGAAACCGCATCACCCGAGTAAAAAAACCGCGAATCGGAATTCGCGGCACCCTTTAATTAAACCAGTACGATAACTTCAACACCAGTGCCCTGTTTCGGGAGCCCCAATCACCTGTATAATAATTGTCGGTATAAACGATAAACAAATCGGAAACCGGCTTATAACGCCACTGAAACCGCAGATTGATATTCATGTTGTCGATTTGCTCATTATACTGAATAAAAGATGAAAAGAAAACCTTATCGCTTAAAGTCAGGTCAAATTTAGGTCCCAACAGCCAAAACCGGGCATGCTCAAAAGGTAAAGGCAGATTGATATCGGTATATGAAAAATTAAAAGACATGTTCAGGTATGGCTGATACCGGTAGGTCATATGACCTTCAAATAAACCGATTTTACCACTGTAAAAACCACCTTTGGCAACTGTAGCACCGAAATTAAACAAAGTCCGGGTATCGGAAATAAAATCGATAAACCCAACATTTGTTGAGTATTCCTTATCCTTTTTCAAGACAGTCTGGCTGATATGTGTCGGATCAAAATCCTTATACAGATGAGTATAAAGATCCTTCACGCCGGCATCAAGTATCGAACGGTTACTGAATTCTAGTTTATACATCAGGGTAATCTCGTGGTCCATCTGATTGTATGCGGTATCGAAAAAATAATCAGCAGTTGTTACAATTCCATGGCTGACCACCTTTTTATTGGGCACCCATAATAAGCTGAATTCGGGCTTCAACTCGTTATAGCCTGTACGGCGAACATATCCGGATTCAGCAATATAGTTTTCACCGACACTGGCTTGTGTAAGTGAAGCATGAAGTCTTCGGGAGTTATAAGTCAATAATGATCCCTGCGCATACTGTTTACCCGGATTTTCCGGACTGAATGACCGATGGTAAAATATTTTTCCGCTCCATGCATTATTCCGGCTTGCCAGGTTGTAATCCACCCCGGCAATCCGGTTAAAATTCTGTACTGCGGGCTCATTCGTATATTCCTTGTTAACCAGGATCAATCCAATGTTCGATCGCGCAAACATTTTGCACTGCAGTGAAGCCACCAGGAAATTATGTGACAACTGATCTCCGGTTTTTTCAGTTTGCATATCAAGCAGTCCCAAACGCCAGTTGTTATCCAGCTTTCCGCTAAGACGTACACCTGCCAGAACAGGAGCATCCAAACCAATCCGGCGCGAAAAGAACGGTGTTACGGAACTGAATCCATAATTCGAAAAAAGATCGCTGTTCTCGAGGAAAAACTGCCTTTTTTCAGGAAAGAACAATTCATAACGATCGAGGTTTGTAACCTGCTGATCGACCTCTGCCTGGGAAAAATCCGGATTGTAAGTCAGGTCAAGATTCATCGATGTAGTAATTCCAAGCTTGGCATCAAACCCAAAATCTTTTCGGTAAGTAGTTTTTGTACCGGCTTCAAAATCCCGGACAGCGCTTCCAAAAACATACGGAATGACCGAAAACATCATGGGTGATCTAGGCAGCGGCTGGTCCCACTGCAAAACACCGGTATAGGCCAGACTAGCTGTTGGAAACTGGCGCGGCACCGGAGCCCAGGCTGATTTCTCGTTGGTCTTCAGATCAAGTCGGCTAAAGTTGACGTACCAGCGATCGGTTCCCGATTTGTATCGGATCGACCGAAAGGGAATTCTCATTTCGGTCACCCACCGATCTTTATATTGAACCGTTTTCGAATCCCACTTGCAATCCCAGTTTAAATTAACGGCAGAGCCATTCGATTGAGTGCCGTCCCATTTTGCTCCTGAAGCCGATGCCCCGAAAGAAAATCCATTAGTCTGATCCAGAAAAGTATCGAAAAACACCAACACATTATCGTTGTTCCCAAATACAAAATCGCGACGGAATGATTCCATAATTCGTTTTCCGGGAATGGTATCAAAAAAAGTTATTCCGAGGTAAAAAGCCTTGTTATCATAGGTCATAACCACTTCTGAAGGTGATTTTGCATAACCGGAATCGACCGGAAGTACAAGGCGGAAATCAGTGGCCTTTTCAGCTGTTGCCCAATCTGGCTCACTGATCAGACCATCAATTTTTATTGGTCCGGTATTCTTTTTGACATGTAAAATTACATTGTCATTATTTTTTTTAACAATCGAATCGCCATGTAATTTTTTAAAGCCGGGGATGATTTTTTCTGCTGAAAATGAGAATACATACATAAGCAGGAACAAGCCCAGAAAGGAGAATCTCATAAAGTTGGATTAGGTTTAATCAATCTAAGTCCGCAAAAGTACAAAAACCCTCAGTTCTGCAATACCTTCCGTTTCAAACAAATGTTAACAAGTGTAAAAACAGTTCATGCAAAATTCTGCATCTGTGAAGTTTTTGAATTTCAGTTAGATTTTAGGATTCCATACTTACATCAAATGATCCTGAATATTTCAACGACTAAAGACTACCGGAGCAGCAATTAACTTTCGCTGGTTACCGGTTTCTCAAGCAGTATTTTATCCCCTTCTATCAGTCCGTTTTTGATCACCACAAATTTGTCATTCTGACTGCCAATTTCCACATTTCTAATGTAAATTTTCCCTTGCTCCTTCAGGTAGACAAATTGTTTTCCGTCGCCTGTAAATAACGAAGACCGCGGAATGATGAGTACATTTTCTTCTTTTGAAATAATGATCTCATTATTGGTTGTCATGGCAGGAAGAATTCTCTTTTTATCCGTTTTGATCCGGATATTTACCTTAAATACTTTTGAGTCGAATCCGCTCATTTCCTGTCCCACATTGGATATATTGGTAATTGCACCGATTTTTACCAGATTTTTCAATGCATCAATATAAACCCGTGCACTGTCGCCAACCTTGATTTTTGATATATAAATCTCTTCCACATAGGTTTCGGATACCAGAACAGATAAATCGGGTAAAGTGGCAATTAGCGGATTTCGAGCACTCACACTGGAGCCGATTGTCAACTTACGTAATCCGCCCCAGCCATGAGTACGACCATAAATCACCATTCCGTCCTGAGGGGCGGTAATTCGGGCCGCTGCCAATGCAATCTTTAGTTTTTCTCCCTTTTCAACATATTTGTTTAACCGATCTTCATCTCTTGCTACATGAATCCGAAGCGATTTTTGATCCAACTTATAAGCTCGTTTTTTATATTCCAATTGTCTTAAAGACCTATCGTATGCCATTTGTGCAATTCGCTGAAAAGCTGGCGATTCGTACACTGATTGATCAAGTTCAATTTTCTTGTATTGAAGATCAAACACAAACTGCTCGATTGCATCTCTTGATGCTACAAGATCAACAGCGCTATCAATCTTGGCATCACCAATATTGAAAATCAGTTTTTTTATTGTGGCTTCGTTGTTCTCTATGACTTGTTTAATTCTTCCCTGATCGAGTAATGCAACATAGTCACCCTTTTTTACAATTGTCCCTTCAGGAACCAGATCCTTAATCTGGGTATCATATAGCTCTAATGATCGATCCCCAAAAACATCAGGAATATTAATAAAAACTGCCTTTTCACTCTGTACCTCACCTTTACATGAAATTATAGCTTCGAAATTTTCACGCTTGACTTTATAGACTTTCGAAAAAGATTCCACTCCCCAGAAAAGTATGATGGCAATAATCAAAACAAGGATTCCTGTACTAACCAGAACTATTTCTCTACGTTTAAATTTAATATGAATCATTGGTTAATAATTTTATCGAAATCAACAATTAAGTCAGTTCCCTTTTCAAAATCGAAAAGGGTTACCTGACGAATCTGATAATAAGAAGTCCAATATTTTCGTAATGAACTAATAAAGGCCCTTCTGGCATTTTCCAGATCATTTCGGGCCAGATTAAGTTTTGTCACATCCAGTTTCCCGATTTTAAAGCGTCGAATGGTCACATCGAAACCCATTTGTGCAATGGTATCGGCACGTGCCGAATTCAGCACCTGTTCAGACTGAATGTTGAATTCCAGAACTCTCATTAATACTGATTGCTGAAAATCGATACGTTCTTGTTTAACACTATTCACAACAACTTCGCGGTTCGATTTAGCCATTAAAAGCTGACCTTTCCGTTTCCCCCAATCAAGAATTGGAACCGACAAACCTATAAAGGCAACATTCTGAAACTGATTTGGATTTTTGTAGGCATCTGCAACAATCAGGGCTTTTTGATTTAAACCAGCGGATATATTCACATCGGCACTTAATCCGTTCTGCGCCTTCGTCAGTTTAACTTTATTATCCTCCTCGAGTAAGCGTTGGCTCTGCGAAAGCACTTCCGGATTATTTTCCATCGATTTCTGAATAGCTTCATCGACATTGACCTGAAGGGTTGAGGTTTTTGCTGAGGGTATAATACATTCAATAACAGTCCCTTTTTCCAGTCCTAAAAAAGAGTTCAAATCCGATCGGGCTCTTAATAGTCCCTGATTTGCACGGGTAAGTGCCAGGCGCGCATTCATCAGATTGAGTTCAAAATTCAACAATTCATCCTGCGTAACTGTTCCAACCTGATAACGGCCCTTGCCAATCTGAAACAGCGTATCAGCATTGGCAAGATTTGTTGCCGCGATATTGATTTCAATCTGGGCATCAACCAGTTCAAAAAATTTACTTGTTGCCTTTACAGCAATATCTTCCCGCGATTGAATAAAATTTTTCTTCGCGACTTCAAATTTAAGCGGTTCAATAACCGATTTCCATCGCAAACTATTATAACCATTCAGTTTCTGGCGGTAACCCACACTGATTTGATTGGCGGAATATAATGTTTGTTTATCGCCTAAAAAGTTTTTGGCCATACCAAGGTCCGAACTCACCGAAAAATTACCACCAGTCAATCCAACATTCTGATTTAGTCTTAACGATGCACTCGAAGTAATATTTTTTTGCTGCCCGTATTGCCAGGTTTGATCCTGGGGAATATAATCCTGTCTGATTGAATTACTGTAGGAAAAAGGGGCGGCTCCAAGAGACAGATAAGGGAGTTTATCTGCCTTGTAATACTTGAATTCCCAGAAACTTGCCAGATACATATTCTTTTGTTTGAATGCATCTATAGATTGAATTGAAGCAAGATCAATGACTTCAGGAAGGGATAGTGAAATTATATTTTCCTGTGCTGATGTAAAACTATAAAAAGTGAGAAAAGTGATAAAAGCTAAAATACGCGCCATAACTTAAAATTATTGTCTTAATGATTCAACAGGATCTTTATCAGCTGCCTTTTTTGCCGGAAGATATCCGAAGGTAATTCCAATAACAACTGAAACGCCGAAAGAGATAAAAATCGAAAATATTGAAATGATTGTTTTTATATCAAACATGGTCTGTATTATTTTTGAGAGGATCACACCCAGCATAATTCCAATCAGGCCGCCAACCACACTGATTAGGGTAGATTCGGATAAAAACTGAAAGACGATATCTTTCCGGGAGGCACCAATCGCCATTCGGGTTCCGATTTCCCGGATTCGTTCCATCACCGATGCAAGCATAATGTTCATGATACCAATTCCACCCACGATTAATGAAATGCCAGCAATTGCCCCAAGCACAATATTGAAAATATTCTTTGTTTTTTGCTGTTGCTTTAACAGCAGTTCAGGAATACTTACATCGAAATCGCGAATATCATTGTGTTTTCGCATCAACATTTTCCCGACAACTTTTGCGGTAGCAGTGAGTTCCTGAGTCTCCTTTACACGAACAATAATTTGATTCAACTGGTTGGTATCAATAGCTTTTGAACTTTCATCTGATTGCGATGCCCTTTTTACCTGATCGCCTGTGATAAGGGACCTGTTTCGGAAGCGGAGAAGCATCGTTTTTACCGGAATTATTATGCTGTTATCGGTACTGCTGATTGACATTGTTCCGCTTCCTGTTCCTACAAAACTCCGCTTTTCAATCATCCCAATTACCTGTAGCCAGATTTGACCACATTTGATATACTTTCCAATTGGATCTTCCTGGTTAAAGAAAACATTCTTCACATTGTACCCAATAATGCAAACCGGAAATCCTTCTTTCAGATGTTGTGAATGAAAAAGAGTTCCCTTTTCAAGCTTGATGTCAAAAAGATCAAAATAGGTATTATTTGTTCCATCGAGCTTTACTTCATGACTGATATCATCCAAAATGGCTGTATAATTAAAAGTCACAATCGGACAAACATCCTGTACGGTTGGTATAATCTCTTTGATCGATTCAGCGTCATTCAAACTTAGTCCTTTTGAAAATTTATTTTTGCCACCGGCAAGCTGATTCCCTGAAGTTGCAGCACTTGCATTCTGATCGTTTGCGCTTGCCTGATCCTTTTGAAGGATTGGAGTTACAATAATATTATTGACTCCAACCATTTTAATTTGCTCAAGAATCTCCTGCTCAGCACCGTTCCCAATAGCCAACATACTGATCACGGCGGCAACACCGAAAATGATCCCTAAAGCGGTCAGGAGTGATTTTACCTTATTCGCAAAAATCGCTTCAATTGCGATGATGACGTTATAGGAGTAGCGGTTATAATATTCTCTTATTTTCATTTGTACCTGGTTTAAGGAAAGTGAAATTACAGTGATCCGGGATTTTTCTTTATCCTGAACAAGTCAGTCAGGATCAGTTTCCTGATTCCCTGTTTCTTTTGACTTTCTTTTCCTTCTTTGTTGTATCCGCTGATTCTTTTATTTCAGCAGTAGTGTCTTTTATTTTATTTTCCTTTAGTTTTTGCAGTTGCTCTTTGTAAATTTCCCAACCAACAGTCTTTATATCCTCCAGTTTTTCAGGTTCGTTTAAAAGCAGCACATCATTTTCTGCAACTCCTTTATTAATAATTATATAATCTTCATTCTCCTCACCAACACCGACCAGTTGCCTGACCACTTCATCCTTTTTTAAATAGACGAACTTTGTTGAATCAGTTTCGAATATTGCTTCGGAAGGAACAAATAGCTGATCGACATAAGAACCAGTTTCAATAACATTTCCGGTTGTCATAGCAGGTCTCAATACCGGGTCGCTGCCGAAAATACGTATATTTACCTCAAAAACTTTCGAGTCGCTCTTGGGCATGGGCTGGCCAATATTAGCTACCGAAATAACTTCACCATTTAATTCTTTATCGGGAAATGCATCAATGCTTAAGGTAACTTTTTGCTTTACCTTGATTTTTGCAATATCAATTTCGTTGATATATGTTTCCGAAATCATCTTTGTCATGTCAGGCAAAGTGGCAATAATAGGACTCCAGATTGTTAACAGAGAACCGATTTGTATCTTAGTTCCATATCTGTCTTTGGCATAAATAACCATTCCTGTTTTTGGCGCTTTTATAATCAACGCATCATAGAGTTTCAGCAGATTATCAACACGTTGTTTTTTCTCATCGTAATCATTATTTCGCCTTCCCATTTGCGAATTAAGCTGCCGTTTCCTCATTTCAAAACCTTTAATATCCTGATCAAGTTTTCTTTCGGCTTTGCTCAGATCCATTTCCGCTTTTTTAATGATTGACGGCGATTCATAAACGGATTCTGCTAAAACAATTTTACGTTCTTCAACATCAGCCTTTGAATTCACGATCTGATCCCGATAATTGCTCAGATAAATATTCGAATCCAACTTCGCATCTTCAATAACTGCCAATACATTTTCCAATTCCAGGCTTGCGGCGGTTAAAACCTCCTCAATCACTTTATGGTCGAGTGTGGCAATGTATTGTCCTGAATCGACTACTGTACCTTCTTCAACTAAATCAGTAATCTTGATTTCATAAATTCGAATATTCTGACTTGAAAGTACGCCTGGTAAAACAATATTCTCCGAATTCTCGGATTCTAACTGGCCGGAGGTATGAATTTTTATATCAAACGGTCCTTTCATCACCTTGCAGGTAATTTCAACCTCTCCTGAATTACTGTTCCAGCTAATAAAAAAAATTACCAGCAGAAGAGTAACTAATACACTCAGAATAATTATAATTCTCTTTTTATTCATAATAATCGGATTAATACCTGGATTCGATACTTTATAATATCAACAATTTGTATGATTGGCGGAATTTAATCTTTAAGAAATCTTCAATCAAAAAAATCCCCAACAGGGTTAAGAAATTGAGGTTATAAAAGTAAAAATATAAATGGTAAAAACGCACTTGTATTACCGCATTTCGATTTTTTACAGGGCAAAAAAAAAGATTTATTATCAATTATTAAAGTTTATTAAGCAACAAAGGGAGTATTTTAGTGGTAATTTTCGACCCCATATATGCGATTTATTCTACTCATATTTGCCCTGCATTTATTTTCGCAAACCGATGCGCAACCATCCGGCAAAATTATGCTTTCCGCCATCGTATTAAATACCGACTCGGTCCCTGTTCCGGATGTTGCAATCATTAACAGCCGGACAGGCAAAACAGTGCGCACCAATCCATACGGCTTTTTTCAAACTGAAATCGGGATGGAGGATTCCCTGCTGGTCTATCATATAGCTTACCGCAAACAATTTATAAGCGAAAAAAACAATGGAAAATACATTATTCTGGAGCCTGAAATACAGGAACTGATGCAAGTGGATATTACCGACAAAAAAGAAAAGGAACTTCAAAATCTGGAAGAAACGCTTAACGACATCAAACGTATTGCTCCGAAGGAAAAACCTACCGGTTATGATCTTCACTCCAGGCAGGATTTTTTTTACCGCGATCAGGGTACTCACACCAAAGGATTCAGCCCGTTTTTCGGACCAACCCAAACTGTGCCACTCGGTGAAATCGCTGGTTTCTTTTCAAAAATCAAACAGAAAAAGCAACGAAAAAAACTCACCTCCCATTACCACCTGGTGAAAAAGAAAAAGCAATCAACGAACGAATATCCTGAATGATGGTTTGTGCCAGATCACCGGCCTCATCCATCGAAGGCGCTTCAGCATAAATGCGGATAATGGCTTCGGTATTCGATTTCCGCAAATGAACCCAACGATCGGCAAAATCAATTTTTACCCCATCGATATCAGTCACCTGCTCGTGCCGGTATTTTTCCTTCATCTTCACCAGGATACCATCCACATCAATTTCAGGAGTAAGTTCGATTTTATTTTTCGAGATAAAATAATCGGGATAAATTTTACGCAGCTCCGAGCATTTTAATCCGGATTTAGCCAGCAGGCTTAAAAACAAAGCCACACCAACCAGCGAGTCGCGACCGTAGTGCGATGCCGGATAAATAATTCCGCCATTTCCTTCACCGCCAATCACGGCATGGGTTTCCTTCATTCTGGCCACCACGTTTACTTCACCAACTGCCGCAGCGTTATAGGTTCCACCGTGTTTTTCCGTAATATCGCGCAGGGCACGTGACGATGAAAGGTTGGAAACTGTATTCCCGGGAGTCTGACTAAGTACATAATCAGCAATCGAAACCAGCGAATACTCTTCATTGAACATCGAGCCGTCTTCACTGATAATAGCCAGCCGATCAACATCCGGATCGACTACAAAACCAACATCGACTGAATTTTCGCGAATAATTGCTGCTGTTTCCACCAGGTTTTCAGGCAGTGGTTCCGGAGTGTGGGCAAAATGGCCCGTTGCTTCGCAGTTGATTTCAACAATTTCCTTTACTCCCAATGCTTTCAGCAAGGCCGGAATCACGATTCCACCCACTGAATTTACGGCATCGATAGCTACGCTGAATTCAGCCTTCCGGATTGCTTCCACATCAACCAGCTCCAGGTTGAGCACCTGCCGGATATGAATATCCATATAATCCTTCATGAAAACTTCACCCAGATCGTCCACTTCGGCGAAAGCGTACGATTCAGTTTCTGCAATATCCAAAACGAGTGCACCTTCAGCGGCATTCAGAAATTCACCGTCATGGTTAAGCAATTTCAGGGCATTCCACTGTTTGGGATTATGACTGGCAGTCAGAATAATTCCTCCCTGTGCCGATTCTTCCTTTACCGCAATTTCGGTAGTTGGTGTGGTTGCCATTCCGAGATCGACCACCATACAGCCCATTCCGGAGAGTGTAGCCACCACCAGCGACTGAACCATGGGGCCTGAAATACGGGCATCACGACCCACCACAATGGTGATGGTTTGTCCGGGATGCTGCTGTTTGGCCCATTCAGCATAAGCTGCTGTATATTTTACCACATCAAGCGGACTTAAACCTTCGCCCGGTTTGCCACCTATGGTTCCGCGAATTCCTGATATTGATTTAATTAATGTCATACTATGGAATTGATGAATGATTATTTTTTATGGATTATTTGATATAACACATCTGCAAATATAAGGAGTTCGATTCCGGGAATCGATACAGAACAAAAAAAATAAATGGCTTTGATAGCTTTTAGACTTAGTCGGTTGATCCTGAATTTAACGCTTCCTGCTTTTTAAGATATAAAAAAACGGAATTCCCGCAACGACTGTGGCAACGGCAATGGAAGATTCAACCGGTCGTTCGGCATAAGCCAGGATCAGAATCAATAAGCCGGATGAGATATAAAAAATGTGGGCAAAAGGGTATCCCGGAAGTTTAATCTTACTCTTTCCTGTCCTGCGAAGTTTGATGGCTCCGGCAACAGCCAGTATCGGAAAAATTCCAAGCGAAAATCCGAGGTAAGTCAGAATCTGGTCAAACGTGCCGGAAAGTACCATGATGATGGAAATTACCGCTTGTAAAATGATGGCGAGTGACGGCACTCTGGTTACCGGATTAATTTTGGCTATCGATTTGAAAAAATAGCCATCATTGGCCATGGAAAAAGTAACTCGTGGCCCCAGAATGAGGTAGGCACTTAATGATGAAAACAGCGCGAAGGAAATTAACACCGAAAAAAGCATATCCATATTTTTCCCAAATGCATAATGAACGGCCAAGCCGCCAACAGCGATAACTCCCTTCATCTCCTCAGGGGGAATTGCATAGATAAAAAAAATATTTAATCCGATGTAAAGAATAATTACGATCCCCGTACCTAAAAGAAGCGAGTTCGGGATGTTTTTTACGGGGTTTTTGATTTCAGAACCAATATAGGTAGAAGCATTCCATCCGCTATAGGCAAACATCATCCACATGAGTGATAAGCCGATGGATTTCCATCCGCCCAGATTGAAATGAAAATTTACCGGCAGGCTAAAATGGTCCAGCCGCTTAAAAATCCTAACAGGGGATGAAAAAGTTCGGATAAAAAAATATACTCACCACCTGCTTTTGGAATGGCAGCACCCAGTTCCCCATAGGCAATGGCCCCGCACAGGGCTATTATACCGGCAACAATCCATAACACCAGCATTAAACCGGTACTGTTGAGCGATCCCATAAGCAACCCGGATGTAACAAAAATACCAGCGCCAATCATGTTCGCCACAACAATGTTGGCCAAGGGGAATAAACCTAACTTGCGGTGAAGGTCTGGTTGCTGCATCCCGGTCATAGATTATTTCGGGCTGAGTTTATAACTGATTGAAACTCCGCCCCCCTCATCGTTATAAGTAGTTTTAAAATTGGTGAGCGATTCAATATAATCAACAAATTCGGAGATCCCTCTCATCCTTCTCTCCTGCGTTATGTTATGAGCTGTAAAACAACCGCCAACTGTCAGTTTCGGGGCAATAGCAGTGAAATAGTTCGTATACCATTCTTTATCGGCATCACTAAAGACAAAGTCAATCGGCCCTTTAAGCTGAGGTACCACCTGATGGGCATCGCAAAGTCGTGCGTCAATATATTCCGAAAGGCCTGCTTCATTGAAATTGGCGAGAGCTTCCCTGTGTCTTCGTTCATCAATTTCAAGGGTAATCAGTTTTCCGCCTGTTTTACTTAATGCCCAGGCAATCCAGATTCCGGAATGCCCTGTTGAAGTGCCTATTTCAACAGCATTTTTATACCCGTTTTTACAATCAGGTTAAACAAAAGCTGTCCGTCAGCGGCAGGAATATTCATATTCCGCCACGAATAACCTTTGCCTGAAAGAAAAGCTTTTACTTTTTTGTCCAGTTCCGGGTTTTCCGTTAAATGCCGGGAAAAGCCTGACTGGCAGAAAATGAACAGGAACAATACCGAAAGAATAAGGCGCTTTGGGGAAAATGGATTTAGTTTCATAATAATTCATTTTTAAGATCTTATTATCAGATTCTAAACTTGGTCTATGTATGAATAGACTAATATGGAAAAGAAGGGTTTAAATAGACGGAATATAAACAGTTTAAATTCAATTAAAGTTTACACCTAAGCTATCAATCCGCTTGATCATGAATTCCTGAAATTCAAAAAGGGCGTCGGATCTCACCCCACGCCCTCTGAAGTTTTTTAAATCAGACCAAAGTCGAATTCAAAAACTATTACAAACTTATGAAAAAAAATTCCGCAATTATGAATACATAACAGTTCAGGAAACAAATACCCCTAACCGAAATTTGCCGATTATTAAAATATCCGGCCCTAATTCTGAAATTTAACTTATTTTAACAAAAACAGGGTGATTCCCGGGTTTTTCCTGCCTTAAAGTCTGATCTTATACGGTCTGATCTTCATTATTTATTTATTTTTGAGGAACACTAATTTAAGACCATTAAGTCTGGAATTATGAAACTAAACAAACGGTTAATCTTTATTACCCTCACGGCTTCCCTGGGTGGTTTTCTGTTCGGATTCGATACCGCGGTGATTGCCGGAGCAACTCGGAATACTGATGGCCTATTTCTCCAATTATATTGTTGGTTTATTCGGCCTGGGCGAAGTGGAATGGCGATGGAAACTGGGCATTATGGTCATTCCTTCCATCCTGTTCTTTATCACTTTATTCTTTATCCCCCGCAGTCCGCGCTGGCTCGTAAAAATGGGATTCATTGATGAAGCCCGTTCGGTACTGAATTTAACCGGCGAAGAATTTGTTGAAAAAGAAATTGACGAAATCCTTGAATCGATTGCCTCGGAAAAGAAAACCGGGAAAGAAGTCCTGTTCAGCAAAAAATTCAGTTTCCCGATTTTCCTGGCTGTTTCAATCGCGATGTTTAACCAGCTTTCAGGAATAAACGGATTGTTGTATTACCTGAACGATATATTTGCGCAGGCCGGATTCGACAAGGTGTCGGGCGATTTGCAGAGTGTGGCCATCGGCGCCACCAACCTGCTGTTTACCATGCTGGCCATGAGCATCATCGATAAGGTCGGCCGAAAAATCCTGCTGCTCATCGGGTCCATCGGCACGGCCGTTTCACTTTCGGGTGTAGCCTTTATCTTTTTCACAAACAGTCACCAGGAATTACTGGTCTGGTTGCTGGTCAGCTACATTGCTTTTTTCGCCTTTTCGCAGGGTGCAGTGATCTGGGTCTACATCAGCGAAGTGTTCCCCAACAGTGTGCGGTCGAAAGGTCAGGCGCTGGGTAGTTTTACGCACTGGACCATGGCGGCTATCGTATCGTGGACCTTCCCGGTTATGGCCGAAAAATCGGGTGGATACCCCTTTATCTTTTTTGCGGCCATGATGATGGTTCAGTTTTTCGTCGTGCGATTCATGTATATTGAGACCAAAGGCAAATCGCTCGAAGCGCTTCAAAAAGAAATCGTAAAATAAAAAAGTCTGCCTCTACCAAACCGGAGGTTGAATCCGAATTGATTTCCCTGATTTGATTTCATTAAACTAATTCCGATCTTTAGAGCTGTGATGTTTGATTAACCAAAAATATAAAGGAGGAACCTGTATGTTTTCAATCCGTAATAAAAGCGTTTTTACACTGATTTTCATCCAGTTGATGATGGTAGTTGTTGGGCAGGTAAAGGCTCAGTCACTGCAGCAAATTGAATCCGGCCGCGTTTCGTTGCCCAATGGCTGGAAACTTTCGCCGGTTGGGGACCTGTTACCTGTGGGTGATTTACCTTTAAACATTGCCGTATCACCTTCAGGAAAAATGCTGGCCGTTACCAACAACGGGCAAAGCGATCAAAGTATTCACCTGATTGATGCACGCAAAATGCGGGTGCTCGATTCGGTGGTGATCGCCAGGGGCTGGCTGGGCCTGACGTTTTCAGAAGACGGGAAATACCTGTATGCCTCAGGCGGAAACGACAACTGGATTATGCGTTACCAGATCAAAAATAAAAAACTGGTTCCATTCGATACCCTGGTTATCGGTAAACGCTGGCCTGAAAAAATTTCGATAGCAGGCATCGCCGTTGATGATCAGCAGCAGATGCTTTATGCGGTTACCAAAGAAAATAATTCGCTGTATACCTACGATTTAAAAGCGAAAAAAGTAAAAGACCGGTTTCCGCTGGGAGAAGCAGGATATACCTGTTTGTTGTCCAGTGATTCCAAAACCTTGTTTATCACCTGCTGGGGCTGCGACAAGGTCATTTTGTTTGACACCCAAAAACAGCAGATGAATGGTTCGATTCCGGTTGGCGACAATCCGAATGATATCTGCCAGACCAGCGATGGAAACTATCTCTTTGTTGCCAATGCCAACGACAATTCAGTCTCAGTGATTTCAACCGGACTGAAAAGAGTGATTGAAGTTCTGAATACAGCGATTTATCCGGATTCGCCTTCCGGATCGACAACCAACAGTGTGGCTCTCAGTCCGGATGAAAAAACATTGTACATCGCCAATGCCGACAACAATTGTCTGGCCGTTTTCGATGTAAGCACTCCCGGAAAAAGTTTCAGCAAAGGTTTTATTCCGACAGCCTGGTATCCGACTTGTGTGCGGGTGGTAAAAAATACCATTTATGCCACCAACGGCAAGGGTTTAACGTCCAAAGCCAATCCATACGGTCCCAGTCCGGCCGATAAAAATGAGATGGTGGAACATCACAGGGAAATGTCGAATAAAAATATCAAAGTGCAATACATCGGCGGACTTTTCAGGGGAACATTACAGGCCATTTCAAAACCAACGGATGATCAGCTGGGTATTTATTCACAGGCAGTGATCAACAATACACCTTACCACAAGGAAGATGAAATGTTTTCAGCCGGAGAAGAGGGAAATCCGGTCCCCACAAGGGTTGGCGAAGCCTCCCCGATCAAATATGTCTTTTATATCATCAAGGAAAACCGGACCTACGACCAGGTGTTGGGCGATATTCCGGAGGGAAACGGGGATCCCGGACTGGTTCTTTTTGGCGAAAAAGTAACTCCCAACCAGCATGCCCTGGCCCGGCAATTTGTATTGCTCGATAATTTTTATGTGGATGGCGAAGTGAGCGCCGACGGCCATAACTGGACCATGGGAGCTTACGCGACAGATTATCTGGAGAAAAACTGGCCAACGAGTTACGGAGGCCGGGGCGGATTTTATCCCGGAGAAGGAGCACGTGAAATAGCAAATAACAAAGATGGATTTTTATGGGATTTCTGTAAAAAATATGGCGTTGACTACCGGACTTATGGCGAATTTATTTCAAACGATTTCACACCAAACATCCCGGTATTAAAAGATCATTTTTGTCCGGGTTACACCGGATTTGATATGGGAATACGCGACACATCCCGTTTTTATACCTGGAAAAGGGATTTTGACAGGCTTCTGTCAGAAGGAAAAGTACCTCAACTGAATACCATACGTTTTGGAAACGATCATACCGAAGGATTACGCATCGGAAGGCCTACACCCAAAGCCCATGTGGCTGATAATGACCTGGCGGTTGGCCTGTTTGTCGAACACCTCAGCCATTCGCCGGTCTGGAACGAAAGCCTGGTGATAATAGTGGAAGATGATGCCCAAAACGGGCCTGATCATGTGGATGCACACCGGACAACGGCATACATCGCCGGTGGTTTTGTGAAGCAGGGATTTGTCGATCACACCATGTATTCCACCTCCTCAGCGCTTCGCACCATCGAACTCATCCTTGGACTTCCGCCCATGAGCCAGTATGATGCCGCCGCTGAACCCCTTTGGCGATGTTTTAATCCTGTGGCAAACCATGCTCCTTTCAAAGCATTGCCGAATACGATCGACTTAAACCTGAAAAATACAGCCGACAATAAGTTGTCGCGCCTGAGCGAAACATTTGATTTCAGCAAGGAAGACCGGGTACCCGACGATTTGTTTAATGAGGTGATCTGGGCGGCCATACATGGTTTAGACAGTTCCTGCCCCGCTCCCGTTCACGCGGCATTCTTTACTCCGGAAAAGGAAAAGGATGAGGATTAGGATATTTTAGTTGTCTCAAAAGACATTCACCGAGTCATCCTGAACTTGTTTCAGTATCCCATCGCACTGAATATTTTAAACCTGAAATCTGTTCTTCCAGCACTTTTATCTTCGCTTCGGCATCGGCCTGTTTGGCCCGTTCGATGGCCACCACGACTTCCGGAGCGCTGCCGACAAAGCGTTCATTGCTTAGTTTTTTCAGGACTGAATTCAGGAATCCTTTGGTGTAATCCAGTTCGGTCTGAAGTTTTTTCAATTCTTCTTCCACATCGATTGTTCCTCCCATCGGTACAAAGAAAGTGGTTGATTTCACCAAAAAAGAAGCGGCAGCCTTGACTTCTTCAGTCACCATATTTAAAGCTGAAAGATTACCCATTTTGATCAGCACGCTGTTGAATGAAGCCTCAAATCCTTTGTCACCCGACATCACTGCCAGTTCGAGCTGATCTTTATTGGGGATGTTATTTTTGGTGCGGATCGTCCTTATTCCGGCGATAGCTTCCTTGACATCTTCAAACTGCGCGATCATCGTTTCGTCGTAACCGGTTGATTTGGGCCAGGAACTGATCATGATGCTTTCGCCCTGTTTGCGTTCTGCCAGCAATTGCCAGATTTCTTCGCTGACAAAAGGCATAAACGGATGCAGGAAGCGAAGCACTTCATCAAAAATATCAATCAGCTCCTGCCAGGTTTTTGCATCAACCGGCTGCTGATAGGCCGGTTTCACCATTTCGAGCAACCAGCCGGAGAACTCGTCGCGAATGGTGGTATACACGTTCATCAAAGCATCCGAAATGCGGAACTTATCAAAATGATCGTCGGTCTGTTCTACAATCTGGCTGAATTTTTCGTGGAACCAGCTGAGAGCAATCCGGGAATGTTCAGGTTGCGGTATGGTTGAATCCACTTCCCATCCTTTCACCAGGCGGAACGAATTCCAGATTTTGGTCACAAAACCTGCTCCCTGCTGTGTTAAACTTTCGTCGAACAGCAAATCACCACCGGCAGGTGAGCATAACAACATGCCTACCCGAACACCATCGGCGCCGTAGGTTGCAATCAGGTCGAGCGGATCGGGCGAATTACCCAGCGATTTCGACATTTTACGGCGCTGTTTATCGCGCACCATCCCGGTAAAATATACATTTTTGAAAGGGAACTGCTGCCGGTATTCGTAGCCTGTAATGATCATGCGGGCCACCCAGAAGAAAATAATATCCGGAGCAGTTACGAGATCATTGGTTGGATAATAGTAATTGATTTCCTTATTGTCAGGATTTACGATTCCGTCGAAAACCGAAATGGGCCATAACCAGCTGGAGAACCAGGTGTCGAGTACATCTTCATCCTGATGAAGAGAAAATCCTCTGCCTTCCTCTCCGAGGGAGGGGTGTTTGGCAATGGCAAGTTCCCGGGCTTTTTCCTCATTTTCTGCAACCACAAATCCGTAGTTGTTTTCTCCCTCCCCTTCGGGGAGGGCCGGGGAGGGGCTTTTTATATACCAAACCGGAATACGATGTCCCCACCACAACTGACGGCTAATGCACCAGTCCTTGATGTTTTCCATCCAGTGACGGTAGGTATTTTTGAATTTCGGCGGGTAAAACTGAATGGTGTCGTTCACCACATTTTCAATCGCGGGTTTAACCAGTTCCGGCATACTGAGGAACCACTGGGCCGACAATTTGGGTTCGATCGGCACATGGGTACGTTCCGAGTAACCTACTTTATTGGTATAATCTTCCACTTTGGCAACATGGCCGGCAGCTTCCAGATCAACCATTATTTTTTCGCGCACGGCAAAACGATCTTCACCAACAAACATTCCGGCTTGTTCGCTCATGGTGCCGTCTTCGTTGAAAATATCGATGCTCGGAAGGTTGAAACGCAATCCGATTTCGTAGTCGTTTACGTCGTGGGCAGGTGTAATTTTCAGGCAGCCGGTACCAAATTCCATGTCCACATATTCGTCTTCAATAATTGGGATCGAACGGCCAATCAACGGAACGAGCACGCGTTTTCCTTTCAGATGATGGAAACGCTCATCATTCGGATTCACGCAAACAGCAGTATCACCCAAAATCGTTTCAGGACGGGTGGTGGCGATGGCAACATAAAGCCCCCCATCCCCCGAAGGGGGAGTTTTGATTGCAATTAATATGTTTTCAAGTACTCCATCGATATTGCCTAACATTTCTTCATTGGTAAACCGGATTACCCTATAACCAAGACTTTCCAATATTTCGGTTCTTAGTTTGTCAGCCTCCTGAATTTCCGGTTTATTATGATATCCGCCATCTATTTCTACAACAAGATTTTCTTTCAGACAAACAAAATCAACAATAAATTCATCGATGATATGTTGCCTCCTAAATTTATAGCCTTCTAATTTTTTACCACTTAAACATTCCCAAAGAATAATTTCTGTATCAGTTGATTGTTTTTTTCTTTCTTCTGCCAATTCCTTTAATAAATGATAAGAGGAATTTCTTGCCGTCTGATATTGAGGGCTCTCTGCTCCCCCTTTGGGGGCTGGGGGGCTTACTATTTTATATTTTATGTAATACAGTTTCCCTTGCTGTTCTCTATAAATCACTTCTTCGTCGGAAAGAGCAGTCTTGGCAGCAGGATCCCAGTTCACCATGCGAACACCGCGATAAATCAGTCCTTTTTCGTGCAAATCCACAAAAGTTTTGATGACCGATTCGCTGCGCACTTTGTCCATGGTAAAAGCGGTACGGTCCCAGTCGCAGGAAGCGCCAAGCTTCTTGAGTTGTTCCAGGATGATACCACCATGTTTGTCGGTCCATTCCCAGGCATGTTCCAGGAATTCCTCCCGGCTCAGATCGAATTTCGAAATTCCTTCATTTTTGAGTTTGTTCACCACACGGGCTTCGGTGGCAATCGACGCATGATCGGTACCAGGCACCCAGCAGGCATTTTTGCCCAGCATGCGGGCGCGGCGCGTCAGGATATCCTGGATGGTATTGTTGAGCATGTGGCCCATGTGCAATACGCCGGTGACGTTTGGCGGAGGAATGACGATGGTATACGGTTCACGTTCATCGGGTTCGGAGTGGAAAAATTTGTTTTCCATCCAGTACTTGTACCATTTATCTTCAACTTCGGCCGGGTTGTATTTGCTTGGGATATCCATGTTTTCTGGTATTTTATTGCTTATTTTCTGCGTCTGTGTTTAAACGAAGCTGCAAAAATAGAAAAATTAGTTCGTTGAGAGAATAAATCGGATTGAGGAAACATCTTAATAGAACAATTTCATTATTTTTGATTTCACAATCGGTCAAATCTGATTTCATTTCAGAAAAATCTCCACGAAAATCTATCTCTTGAAAAATAAGCATCAACCCAAGCCCGCAATAAAACCATCAAAGTCATTACCCAAAGCTTCGTTTAAAAAAGATGCTTTAATCGTCGGGATTATTCTGCTGATTACCTTGTTCATTTTTTCGCCAACTTTCAAATTCAGCTTCGTAAACTGGGATGATGATGTTAATGTAACAAATAATGCAAGTATAACTCATCTTGACAGGCAAAGCATTCAGTCTATATTTACTGAATCGGTAATCGGAGGTTACAATCCGCTTACTACACTCACATTTGCTGTTGAGTATTATTTCTGGGGATTAAAACCTGGCGTATATCATATTCACAATGTTATTCTGCACCTGATCTGCACTGCACTGGTATATTTCCTGCTGAGACAATTGGGTATGAATTATTTCATAGCGGCACTCACTGCTTTGTTATTTGGCATACACCCGTTAAGGATAGAATCGGTGGCATGGGTAACCGAACGGAAAGATGTTCTTTATGCCATGGACAGTTAAAGCAGAATAATGAAGCTCTGGCTGACTTCAACCGGTCAATCGCATTAAATCCTTCGCAGGGCATTTTTTACCAGAACCGGTCATTCCTGTACAATTCGTTGGGTGACAGGCAGCATGCACTCGAAGATATAGTAAAAGCCCGTAACCTGGGCGTTGCTGCCGATCCGGCCTATCTGAAGTTCCTTGAGACAAAATGATTCGCGACAGAATTCTCAATCGTTGGAACCAAATATTATAATACTGTTTGAACCTCGTGGTAAGGAAGACCGAAGGCATCGGCAACTCCTTCGTAAACAACTTTTCCTTTTACTACATTCAAGCCTTTTCTTAGAGGTTCACTTTCAGTACAAGCTTTTTTCCACCCTTTGTTGGCTATTTCGAGGGCATATGGCAATGTAGAATTGGTTAATGCCAATGTTGATGTGCGCGGCACAGCACCTGGCATATTTGCAACACAATAATGGATAATCCCGTCGATCACAAAAGTAGGATCAGAGTGAGTTGTTGGTTTGGTCGTTTCGAAACATCCACCCTGATCAACCGCAACATCGACCAAAACTGTTCCAGGCCTCATGGTTTTAAGCATTTCGCGGGTAACCAATTTTGGAGCTATGGCACCCGGAATAAGTACTGCGCCAATAATTACATCGTGTGTTTTCACCAGATCACGAATATTAAATTCATTGCTCATCATGGTTTTCACGTTGGCAGGCATAATATCGTCGAGGTAGCGAAGACGTCTAAGGCTTAAATCCATGATCGTCACATCGGCACCTAAACCAGCCGCCATTTTTGCAGCTTCAGTTCCTACTATTCCTCCTCCAAGAATCAGGACTTTTGCAGGCAATACTCCGGGAACACCACCCAGCAACACCCCATATCCGCCAAAAGTTTTTTCAAGGTATTTAGCGCCCTGCTGAACCGACATACGGCCTGCTACTTCCGACATAGGAATAAGCAATGGCAGTGATCGATCGGGCATTTCAACAGTTTCGTAGGCCAAACAAACCGATTTGCTTTCGATCATGGCCATTGTTAACGGCTCACCTGATGCAAAATGGAAATAAGTGTACAGAATCTGGTCTTCTTTAATCAGTTTGTATTCCGATTCGATGGGCTCTTTTACTTTCATGATCATTTCAGCGATGGCATACACTTCTTCGATAGTCGAAAGAATAGATGCACCTGCATGAATGTAATCTTCATCACTAAATCCACTTTCCATACCGGCAGTTGACTGCACAAAAACGGTATGTTTGTTTTTCAACATTTCTGCTACTCCTGCCGGAGTTAAAGCAACCCGGTTCTCGTTGTTTTTAATTTCTTTCGGAACTCCTATAATCATCGTCGTGGTATTTTTAAATGTTTTCGAAGGTCTCAAATTTAGGCGATCATTATATCGGAAAACATGATAAAAAACAATGAATTCAAGCATCTCTGACAATCTGTAATACAAGTTTCAAACAAATCAGCAATTATCTGGTCTGAAACTATTAAAATGAAAGTTATTGTGCTGTTAAGATTTCACATTAAACTAAAATCTAAAATTTTTATTTAAAATTGATAATCGTATATTTGCCGCCTCATTGATAATATTTTATACAAAATGCCAAATACATCGGAACGCGGTAATTTGATGCCGGATTCGCCCATCCGGAAACTGGTTCCTTTGGCTGACAAAGCCAAAGAAAGGGGAATAAAGGTTTTTCACCTGAACATCGGGCAACCGGATTTGCCAACTCCTGAAAACGCGCTGCAAGCCATCAGGAATATCGACCGGAAGATACTGGAGTATTCTCCAAGTGAAGGGATCAAATCATTCAGGGAAAAACTGGCGGCTTACTATCATACGTTCAACATCGACGTTACTGCCGACGATATCATCATCACAACAGGAGGTTCAGAAGCTGTGACCTTTGCATTTCTGGCATGTCTGGATCCGGGTGACGAAATCATCGTTCCTGAACCGGCCTATGCCAACTATACGGCTTTTGCCATTCTGGCCGGAGCCGTCATCAAATCCATTCCATCGAAAATTGACGAAGGTTTCGCCCTGCCACCTATGGAGGAATTCGAAAAACTGATTACTCCGCGTACCAAGGGAATCATGATCTGCAACCCGAATAATCCGACCGGATATTTGTATAACCGCAGCGAAATGAGCCAGATTCGGGACATGGTCAAAAAATATGATTTGTACCTGTTCTCCGACGAAGTGTACCGCGAATTTTGTTACACCGGTGCTCCCTATATCTCGGCCTTCCATCTGAAGGGTATTGAGCAAAATGTGGTGCTGATCGATTCGGTTTCGAAACGATACAGTGAATGTGGTCTGAGAATCGGCGCACTGATTACCAAAAATCAGGCATTGAAAAAGAATGTGATGAAGTTTTGTCAGGCCCGTTTAAGTCCGCCATTGATTGGACAAATTGCTGCTGAAGCTTCTTTGGAAAACAACGAGGAATACATGCACGACGTATATCAGGAATATGTAGAACGCCGCAAATTCTTGATTGACGGACTGAACCGTATCAACGGTGTTTATTCGCCCATCCCGATGGGTGCTTTCTACACTGTTGCCCGCCTTCCAATTGACGATTCAGATAAGTTTTGTGCCTGGCTGCTGAGCGATTTCGAATACGAGAATCAAACCATTTTTATGGCTCCGGCTACGGGTTTCTATACCATACCAGGCTACGGAAAAGATGAAGTCCGTATTGCCTATGTACTGAAGAAGGAAGATTTGGCTGCTTCACTGAAAATTCTGGCGGAAGCCCTCAAGGTTTATCCCGGAAGTAAAGTCAGGCATAAGGTTATTGTGGCTGAAAAATAAAGATAAAATGTTTTACTTGTTTCGTTTATAGTTTAGCAACTACCTGAGATGAATCCGCATCAGGTACATGTCAGCAGTAATGTAGAGTGTACTTTCATCGGCATTAAACGTGCAGTTGCCATTGGTGTGACCAGTATTGATTATGCCTAAAAGTTCTCCGGAAGGTGAAAATATATATACACCGCCGGGACCGGTTCCAAATAGATTTCTTTACGATCGACTGTTAAGCCATTCGATCCGAAAAGTTCATTATTGCCTGTGGCAGACCCGGCACAGCCTGCAGAATCGAGATACAATGACAATCCATCTTTTTCGCTCCACTGGAAGATACTGTTTCGCGGAATATCACAAAACAGCAGTTTGTTCTGCTCCGGAAGCCAGACGGGTCCCTCAGACCAGACAAAACCTTCAGCAATAATTTCAGGAATAAAATTTCAACTAAAATACAAGATTATCTCCGGATTCATTGTTTAAATACAGCTGAAAATCCGGTTAAAAAAGATAAACAGACAGAACAACTGCCTGCAATTTTTAAAAATAGCTTGGAAAGTAGTAGCTTTAAGGGCTGTAGTCAATTCGACCGGAAATACACTGGCAGAAAATAAAACGGTACCTGAAATGTTCCATTCGATTCAGGATGGCTATTGAAAATTACTGCAGAAAAAAATTTATAGAAACTAAACTTATTGATCATGAACACCGACCTGATACTGAATCAATTTACAGGAATTGTAGTTGAATATGGCCCCAGGTTAATCGGGGCAATTGTCGTCTTTTTTATTGGAGGATGGATTATCAAAGCTCTTACCAGTGGATTTGGAAAAATGATGGACAATCGAAAAACGGATGAATCGTTAAAACCTTTTTTGAAAAGTCTTGTATCCATTCTGCTGAAAATCATGCTTGTAATCAGCGTTCTGGGAATGATTGGAATTGAAATGACATCATTCATTGCCATTTTGGGAGCAGCAGGTCTGGCCATCGGCCTGGCACTTTCAGGCACCATGCAGAATTTTGCCGGAGGGGTAATCATCCTGATGTTCAAACCGTTTAAAGTTGGCGATATAATTGATACACAGGGACACATTGGAATTGTAAATGAAATTCAGATATTCAACACCATCCTGAAAACATTTGATAATAAAACAATCATTATTCCCAATGGAGGCTTATCCAACTCATCCATGACCAATTAATCAACTGAATCAATCCGAAGAGTTGACTGGAAATTTGGAATAGCCTACGGCGATGATGTCGATATTGCCAAAGCAGTTATTAAACGCCTGGGCGATGAAGATTCACGAATATTCAAGGATCCGGAAATATTTATTGCAGTGTCTGAATTAGGTGACAGTTCTGTAAACTTTGTGGTCAGAGCCTGGGTGAATTCAGTAGATTACTGGGGTGTTTTCTTCGAAATGAATGAGAAAATATATAAAACTTTCGGCAAAGAAGGTCTGAATATACCATTTCCACAGATGGATATTCATATCCACAAAAATGTTTAGCACCCATGATTCAGACCAAACAGTCCAATGATCCTGAGTTTTTAAGCCAACTGACTTTTGAGCCCTTATCGGAAAAGAACTGGGGGAAGTTTGTTCAGCTTTTTGGCAAACGGTGCGCCTGTGGGAACTGCTGGTGCATTTGGCCCTACCTCCGGAAACAGGATTTTCAGGAAGGTAAGGAAAACGACGGGAACAAGTCGCCGATGAAAGATCTTGTCCGGGCAGGTTTTGAAATTGTTGACCGGACATCGAAAAACAGACCTATGGTTCGGTTATATACCAACCGGTTACCCGATCAATTTTGAAACGGGTTCAGGTTACAATTCCATATAAAAAGGTGTTACCCGGGCTTAAAACAAACCAAACCTGTACCTAATTTGTTGGTTAATCAGATTACTGTTTCTGAAACAATTTAACACCAGTAAACTATGCAAACAATTCTGGGAGCAAGTGGCACAGTAGGTGTCGAACTTGCCAAAGCTCTAAAATCGTATACCGACCAAATTCGGATTGTCAGCAGAAATCCGGTAAGAACCAATGAATCGGATCAGCTGTTTCCTGCAGACCTGACAGATGCAGTCCAAGTCGACAAAGCAATTGAAGGTTCGGAAATTGTATATGTAACCATCGGGTTTCAGTACAAGCTCAAAGTGTGGCAGGCCTTTTGGCCAAAATTCATGAAGGACGTGATTGAATCGTGTAAAAAGCATCAGGCAAAACTGGTTTTTTTCGACAATGTGTATATGTACGATCCATCGGAGATTCCGCATATGACAGAAAATTCACGCATTAATCCTTCCAGCAAAAAAGGAAAGATCCGTGCCGAAATTGCCCGAATGTTGATGGACGAGGTAAAAAAAGGAAACCTGACAGCCTTGATTGCCCGTTCGGCTGATTTTTACGGACCAAATTGTAAAAACAGTGTCTCGCAGATCATCATTGATAATTTCAAAAAAGGCAAAAAAGGTATGTGGCTGGCTGATGCCACTAAAAATCACAATTTTACGTATACGCCCGATGCCGGGGTGGCCACTGCACTGCTTGGAAATACTCCTGACGCTTACAATCAGGTGTGGCATTTGCCTTCAACCCACGAGAAATTAACAGGTAAACAATGGATTGAGGCATTTGCCAAAGCAATGAAGGTAAAACCCGGATACCAGGTTTTACCTGTCTGGATGATGGGGATTTTAGGAGTTTTTATCCCCATTATGAAAGAGCTGAAGGAAATGGCCTATCAAAATGACCGCGATTATTTCTTCGACAGCAGCAAATTTGAAAAACGGTTTAACATTAAGCCAACACCTGTTGAAACCGGTATTCGGGAAACCGTAAAATCATACATTTAGTATAAATCAATACAAAACATGAGAAATGGCTCTATTTGCTTTCAGTAATTATTGCCCTTGGACTCTACAATAAATACAACATCATTTTTCTGATGGCCGGACTTTTTGCAGGGCTTTTGCAATTGCAATCACACTGTACACCCTTGCCCGGGCAAAAAGTTATTACACCTTCGGTTTGTATCCTGTTTTGATTTCATTTAATACCGATTACATTTATTGGTTGCCGAAGTTCAAAAAGATACAGAATATCGTATTTGTTGGTGAATTGCCAAACAAAGAGGTGATGGATCTGTTTAAGGAATATATATTAATAGGGGTTGTTGAAAACGAGTTTGCCAGGGAAAAAGGAACAAAAATATTCCTGTTGCTTGGAGCTGACCCTGCTGCAACAGAAATGTTCTATAAAATAGCTGAAGAACGGAAAGCCAGGCTTGAAATATTTTAAAACCCGTATAGTTTAAGATCGAACCGGCAGTCTGATTCATTTTGTTGCACTTTCAGGATCGTTCATGCAAAAATCGCAGGACTCTTTCGACATCGGCTATTAAAACCAACTGGCAATGCCAACCGATTCATATTAGAAATAGTAACTTTGTCAAAAAAATAAACCCTTTTATACATTAATCATGGAAGATTCAAAAAATGAAGTTGTTGGTGAACACCCAACAGATAACCAGAAAGATCAGAAGAAAGAAACTGTAAGACACCCGAAAACAAAAAAAACAGTTGTAAAAAAAACAGATGGATCGATCGCTGAATCTCAAAACAAAACCAGCAGTGGTTCTGCCACTTCTTCCCGGCCAAGGAGAATTACAATAAAAACAAAAGCAGCTGCAAATCCGGACAAGCCAGTTCAGAAAACAATTCCGGTTTCTGCAACTTCAAACACCGATGCCAATGAAGTAGCAATTGAAAGCAAATCTGAAAAGGTGGATTTAAAAGCAGAAACAAAACCAATCCGGCAAAAGGATGTAAAAGTCACTGCGAAAGTAAAAAGGAACATACAGTTAGATTCCAAAGACGGGAAGAAAAAGATCCTACCATCTCCCGAATCAACATCTGTGGATAAAGCAAAAACAAAAAGCATTAGTATGAAAGAAAAACCCGGTTCAGACAAGTCAAAAAAAGAAAAAATTAAAGTGGTCAAAAAGAAGGCTGAAAAAGTTGAAGAAAAGGTTGATAAACTCAAACTTAAGGTTAAAAAGGCCAAAAGAAAAGATGTTAAAAAAAGCAAACTTAAAATCCTGAAAGAAAAATTAATGAAAGCTTTTGAGAAGTTAAAGCGCATCAATAAAAAGGTTAAAAAAGCGAAGAAATAAATCTTGCATGTGTTCAATTATTTTTTGATTCTAGTGAAATTCATTTTAACGCAAAAGCGATAATCTTATTTCCCTTTGGCGTTCCCAGTTTTTCACCGCCACAAGCCAGAACAATGTATTGTTTGCCTTTAATACTGTACATGGCCGGCGTGGCAAACGATGCTGCCGGAAGTTTTGTCTGCCAAAGTAATTTTCCTGAAAACCGGTTGAATGCCCTGAACATACCGTCTTTGGTGCCGGCAATCAGTAAAAGACCATTTTCGGTAATCAACGGTCCTCCATAACTTTCACATCCGGTAGGATTCGTATCCTGATCCGGAAGTCCGGGAGTGCTTCCGAGTGTGGTTTGCCAGATATGTTTTCCTGAATTTAAATCAATTGCGGTTAGCGTACCCCAAGGAGGCGAAATGGCAGGCAACCCGTTGTCATCCAGAAATTTTTTATATCCAGTAAACTGGTATAAATCCTTAGGAACAGAAGACTTATTTACAGCGGTTGCTTCCTTCTTTTCCAGGCCAAATAGATAGTCAACCAACAATTGTTTGTCTTCTTTGGACAGGTCGGGAAATCCGGGCATCATTCCTTTTCCGGAAGTAATCATGTTCAGGACATATAGCTTAGTTTGTTTTGCGGTTAAGGCGGTCAGACTGGGATATCCGCTGGCCGCATCACCCAGCCTTTCTTCCCCATGACATGAACTGCAATTGTCCTGATATATTTGTTCACCTGCAGTTACCTGAGGTTTCGTATTATCGTTTGTATTCGGTTCAGTTCGGCGCTCCATCCGAAGAAACCAGGCCATTTCATTTGCATTGACATACAGAATTCCGTTATAGGGATCTGCTCCTGCGCCACCATATTCAGCGCCACCGTCGTAACCAGGCAACATTAAAACATTGGTGGTATCTGGTGGAGCAGATAAGCGTTTATCGGCAGCCAACAGTAATTTCTTAATTTCCTCCTTGTTTGGTGCAAACGGACTGATGTCATTTTCAGTTAAATGATATGCTTGCCTGGCGAATGGCTCCGGCAAAACAGGTACCGGCTGTGTTGCTGAAGTCTGCTCTCCCGGCAATGAGGAAGGCAATGCCGGAATTTCATTAATCGGAAACAAAGACTCACCCGTGTTTCGGTCGAAAACGTAAACATAACCCTGTTTCGTTACCTGGGCTACTGCATCAATCTTCTTCCCGTTTTTGGTAACTGTAATTAAATTTGGCGGCGCCGGTGGATCGCGATCCCATAAATCGTGGTGCATCATCTGGAAATGCCATTTATACGATCCATCACTTGCATTCAGCGCCAGTAAACAGTTGGCAAAAAGGTTATTGCCCTTTCGGTTGGCACCATAAAAATCAGGAGCTGCCGATCCCAGCGGAATAAAGAGAATTCCTGTTTTTTCGTCCAGCGCCATTCCGGCCCAGTTATTTACAGCGCCAACGTTAATGTTTTTCCAGGCATCTTCCGGCCAGGTTTCATATCCTGATTCTCCCGGTTTCGGTATGGTATGAAAAGTCCAGGCTAATTCACCCGTTCGGGCATTGAAAGCTCTCACATATCCCGGGGCTGCAGCAGCATCTTCGCCAACCCGAACCGGCATGATGATTAAATCCTTATAAATCGTTCCGGGCGTAGTGCTTCCGATAAATTTATTTTTTGCTCCGTCAGGCAAGCCGGTATGCAGATTTACTATCCCATTTTCCCCAAAAGATGCTATCCGTCTTCCATCCAGAGCATTCAATGCCACCAAATGATCTCCAACCGAATAAAAAATGCGTTTATCATTTTTATCTTCCCAATAAGCCACTCCACGGCTTGTCCCACTCCTGGATGCAGAATCAGTATAAAGCCACAATTCTTCGCCGGTTTCAGCATCCAGTGCAAATGCTTTTAAGGCCGAAGTAACGCCATAAACCCGGCCATTGATCATGATCGGATTCATTTGCATTTGTCCGGTGTCGGGAGATGCGTAGGTCCAGGCAATTTCCAGTTGAGCTACATTATTCGTATCGATCTGTGACAGCATCGAAAAATGATTCCGGTCGGGGCCACCTAAATATTCTGTCCACGAATTGTATTTGTTCCTGACATTTGAATTGCAACCGGCCAATAGTGCGACCGCAAACAACAAATAAATAGTTTTTGAAAAATGCGAGGTGGTTTTCATGAGTTTTGAAGTTTAGGTCTGTTGAAGTTTATTTCCGGCACATAAGTAATATTTTCTTATTAAAACCAAGGCTGATCGTGTTTAGTTCAATTATTCGTGAAATCAATAAATGCGAATTCAGGAAACAACCTTTCATCTGAATAAATGTTTCTGTTTAAAAATTTTACAAAAGTGGAACGAAGGGAAGAATATGAAAAAAGAGTTTAAGCAAATTCCGTTATCCGTTTTAGATCTGGCATTTATGCTGGAAGGAAAAACCATCGCCGATTCATTCCGGAATAGTCTGAGTTTGGCACAAACAGTTGAAAAACTCGGTTATCGCCGGTTTTGGCTGGCAGAACATCACAACATGCCCAGTATTGCCAGCTCGGCAACGTCTGTTTTGATTGGCCATGTTGCCGGTGGAACATCAACCATCCGTGTGGGTTCCGGAGGAATTATGTTACCCAACCACTCGCCTTTGGTTATTGCCGAACAATTCGGAACACTGGCTTCACTCTATCCCCAACGGATCGATTTGGGACTTGGACGGGCCCCGGGAACCGATCAGCCAACAGCAAAGGCATTGCAGCGTGATGATTGGGCCGCTTTTCATTTTCCGGATACCGTACGTGAATTACAAAATTACCTTTCGGCAAATAACAAAAGTGCAGCGGTAAGGGCTATTCCGGGCGAAGGATTGGATATTCCGATCTGGATTTTGGGTTCGAGTACCGCCAGTGCAAAACTGGCAGCTTCATTCGGATTGCCTTACGCTTTTGCCAGTCATTTTGCACCACCGGAATTATATCGGGCGCTGGATATTTACCGGTCTGAATTTATTCCTTCGGAACATCTGAAAGTGCCTTATGCAATTGCCTGCGTCAATGTTATCGCAGCCGAAACAACTGCTGAGGCAAAACTTATGGCAACTTCCATGGAAAAGGCTTTTCTCGGTATCTTCACAAACAACCGCCAGCCACTTCAGAAACCTGATCATGCCTTTAAACTGGACGCCAGACTTCAACCCTTAATTCAACAGTTCTTAACCTATTCGTTCATAGGTAACCCAACAGAAATAAAAGACAATTTAACGGAGTTTGTTGATGATACACAAATTGATGAACTTATGGTCGTTTCTCATATCTATGACCATGCTGCCCGATTGAACTCATATAAAATAGTGAAGGATTTGCAGACTGAGGCAATTTAAACATGAGATTCGGTCAGTATCAAAAGAAGCAAGATCTTTGGGTTCCAAAGTAAATGTTAAAGTTTGTGATTCGCCCGGTTGTAACAAGCCTGTTTTAGCAAATGCTTTTAATTCTTCTGATGGTTTATCCATTTTCAAGGCAGGAGCATTCAGGTATAGTTGAACCACTTCTTTTCCCGCAACATTTCCGGTGTTTGTGATGGTAACAGTGGCAGTAAGGTTTCCAGTATACATGGATGAGCTCAGCGTAACCGGTCTGTAGTCAAAGGCTGTATAGGACAATCCGTATCCAAATTCATAAGAAGGCTTTATGCTGAAGGTATTAAAGTAGCGATATCCTACATAGATATTTTCTTCATAGAAAGTATAATCAAAGTTACGAACCTCATCTTCCGGCTTGGTCACTTTTCCTAGTCCCAAATTACTCAGGAGGTTCATTTTAATTCCTCTTGCATCAAAGTTTTTGGTTGATGCATGGTCTGATAACGCTACTGGAAATGTCATTGTAAGCTTGCCATTTGGATTTACTTTCCCTGATAAAATATCGGTGACCGAATTTCCACCTTCCTGACCACCCTGCCATGCCAGCAGAATAGCATCGGGCTGTTCCTTCCATGAAGCAGTTTCAATCACTCCTCCGATATTCAAAACAACCAATACCTTTTTACCTGCAGCATGAAACACATCACATACTTTCGTTAACATTTCCTGTTCCGTTTCAGATAATAGGAAGTTGTCCTTTTCAACCCGGTCTATGCCTTCACCGCTGTTGCGGCCGATGGTAAGAATCGCTATATCGGCAGTTCCTGCAACGTTTTCCAATTGATTACTGGTGGGTATAAATTCAGGCGGAGCAATCCATTTCAACATAGCAGCGAATCCTTCTAATTTTTTGAATGCTTTTTTATTGGTCGCTTTATGTGCTTCAAATGCCCCCTTGGCAGCAGTATTCACCACATAACCTGCATTTCTGAGTCCCTCTTCCAAAGAAACAGAATACGCTTCATTCACATCACCTGAGCCTATTCCTCCAGCGATGAAATCATAAGACGTATTGCCAAACAGGGCTATGTTTTTAACATCTTTCAGCGGAAGCGTACTATTATTCTTTAGCAGAACCATACCTTCCACAGCGGCTTGACGGGTAACAGCAGCATGAGCCTTTAAATCGGGTTTGCCGGAGTGTTTGTATCCATTAAACGTAGGCGATTTGATGATCAAATTCAGTATGCGTTTTACGGAAATATTCAGATCTGTTTCAGACAAAGTATTCGTTTCAATAGCTTTTAGGATGGCTTTCTTTTGCTTATCTGTTCCGGGCTCCTGGAGGTCGTTACCGGCAACCACTTGTTTTGCGCCATCACTTCCCCCGAACCAGTCGGACATGACAATACCTTTAAATCCCCATTCACCGCGCAGAATATCAGTCAAAAGATCGTGGTTCTCAGCAGTATATGTGCCATTTATTTTATTATAGGATGTCATGACCGTCCATGGCTGAGCTTCTTTTACAACTATTTCAAAACCTCTCAGATATATTTCACGCAAAGCACGCTCTGAAATTCTTGCATCGTTTCCAGAGCGGTTTGTTTCCTGGTTATTGGCAGCAAAATGTTTTACTGAAGTACCAACTCCATTGGATTGTATTCCGTTAACCATTGCAGCAGCGATTTTACCTGTGAGAATTGGATCTTCGGAAAAATATTCAAAATTACGCCCGCAAAGCGGATTACGCATGATGTTCATTCCCGGACCAAGGATGACATCGACCCCATATTCGAGGACTTCGTTACCCATTGCTTTGCCCACATTTGCTACAAGGCTTGTATCCCATGTCGAAGCAAGCAGCGTTCCAATCGGGAAGGCAGTGGCATAATAGGTATTAGAGTCATGCTTTCGGGTCGACTCTATCCTTAATCCTGCTGGACCGTCTGACAAAATAATAAAAGGTATGCCAAGGCGAGGTATGGCAATTGTAGTTCCGGCAGCTCCATTGACAGTTTTCTGAGCGACATCGGCCTGCGGGTATGAAAAGCCGATCATAGATCTCCATCCTGAACCCACCAGCAAATTAGCCTTTTCGTCAATAGTCATCTGGGAAAGCAGATCACTAACCCGGTCATCAACTGTCTTCCTTGAATCCTCATACACATCAAGCTTTCCGTTTTTGTTAAGGTCCCTGAAGGTAAATCCGTCTATGGTTATTGTCTTTAAATCCTTCCCGGCCATGGCTTTGCTTTTCCTTTCGCCATTCCATTCCGGTATGTACAGATAAAGGTAGAGGCCAACTGCGATCAGAATAATTAATCCTATCAGCGATCCAATGATGTACGCCAAAATTTTAAACAGCTTTTTCATGGTTTGGTGGCTAAATAGTTATTCCAAATAAGTATTGAAAGTAAATAAACAAAATAATTTTCCTCATTCATAATATTAAAGCAAATGAAAAAAATATCTGAAGTAATTGGGTGATGCGACTTTTAAATGCATTTTTCAGGTAAATGAACAATCGGAAGTTAGAAACTTCCGCACCCAGAAAAACGAAAAAAGCACCTCGTTAATCCGAAGTGCTTTTTTTTGAGCGAGAAACGAGACTCGAACTCGCGACCCCGACCTTGGCAAGGTCGTGCTCTACCAACTGAGCTATTCTCGCAATAAATTACCAAACCAATTTTTTAAAA
>JBBSBP010000057.1:0-33146 GCA_038251165.1 Bacteroidales bacterium
CCGGTTGAAGCTAAAGAAGCAATTGTTGAAGAAACTGTTGCACCGGTTGAAGCTAAAGAAGCAATTGTAGAAGAAACTGTTGCACCAGTAAAAGTAAAAGAAGAAATTGTAGAAGAGACTGTTGCTCCTGTAAAAGCTAAAGCAAAATCCAAAACAGCCAAAGCAGTTGTTGCTGAAGCAGCAGAATTTGACTGGGATGCATTGGAAGAAGAAGACAAAGGATTCAGCGGAAAGACTAACAACGAGCTGGAATCTCTTTATGAAAAGACACTGACTACTGTTCAGGAAAAAGAAGTAGTAGAAGGAAGAGTTATATCGATGAACAAACGTGAAGTTGTTATCGATATTGGTTACAAATCAGATGGTATTGTCAGCTTGAACGAATTCCGTTACAATCCTGAATTAAAACCTAAAGATTTAGTTGAAGTATACATCGAAAGCCTGGAAGATTTAAAAGGCCAGATGATTCTTTCGCACAAAAAAGCCAGGGCATTACGCTCATGGGATCGTGTAAACGAAGCCCTTGACAAAGATGAAGTAATCAAAGGATACATCAAATGCCGCACCAAAGGTGGTATGATCGTTGACGTATTCGGAATTGAAGCATTCCTTCCGGGTTCACAGATCGATGTGAAACCAATCCGTGATTACGACATGTATGTTGGCAAAACTATGGAATTCAAAGTGGTTAAAATTAATCATGAATTCCGTAACGTGGTAGTTTCTCACAAAGCATTGATCGAGGCTGAACTCGAATTGCAGAAAAAGGAAATTATCTCTAAACTTGAAAAAGGACAAGTACTCGAAGGTACCGTTAAAAATATTACTTCATACGGTGTTTTCATCGACCTTGGCGGCGTAGATGGATTAATCCATATTACCGACCTGTCATGGGGCCGTATTTCCCATCCTAATGAAATCGTTGAACTGGATCAGAAATTGAATGTTGTAATTCTTGACTTCGATGACGACAAAAAACGTATTGCATTAGGTCTGAAACAATTAACTCCTCACCCATGGGACAGCCTTGGCGCTGAACTGAAAGTTGGTGATGAAGTTAAAGGAAAAGTGGTTGTTATGGCTGACTACGGTGCATTTGTTGAAATCGCTGTAGGAGTTGAAGGGTTGATCCATGTTTCTGAAATGTCATGGTCACAGCATCTTCGCAGTGCTCAGGACTTCCTGAAAGTGGGCGACGAAGTTCAGGCTCAGATTTTAACACTTGATCGTGACGAACGCAAAATGTCATTGGGTATCAAACAGCTTAAAGCTGATCCATGGCAGGAAATCGACTCCATGTTCGGTGTTGGAACAAAACACAAAGCAACAGTTCGCAACTTCACCAACTTCGGAGTTTTTGTTGAAATTCAGGAAGGTGTTGATGGCTTGATTCATATCTCTGATTTAAGTTGGACTAAAAAAATCAAACATCCTTCAGAATTTACAGCAATTGGTGCTGAAATCGATGTGGTTGTTTTGGATATTGACAAGGACAACCGTCGTTTAAGCCTTGGACACAAACAACTGGAAGAAAATCCATGGGATGTATTCGAAACCATCTTTTCGGTTGATTCAGTACACGAAGGCACCGTTATCGAATTGTTCGACAAAGGAGCAACAATTGCTCTTCCTTATGGTGTTGAAGGTTTTGCCACTCCACGTCACCTGGTAAAAGAAGATGGAAGTCAGGCTCAGCTGGAAGAAAAAATGGAATTCAAAGTCATCGAATTCTCAAAAGCTGCCAAACGGATCATTCTTTCTCATTCAAGAGTTTTCGAAGATGAGAAAAAAGCTGAAGATACAGCCAAACGGAAAACTCAGGTTAAGGCAACAGCCAAAGCTGTAAAACAAGTGAAGGAAAGCAATGCTGAAAAAACCACACTTGGAGATATTTCTGAATTAGCTGCTTTAAGGACTCAGATGGAAGCTGACGAACAAAAGGAAAATTAGTCAGTATTTGCTGTAATGCTGTTTCAACTGACCATATTAGGAACAAGTTCAGCATTGCCTACATCAAACAGATATCCAACCGCCCAGGTACTGAATGTACTTGGGCGGTTTTTTTTAATCGACTGCGGAGAGGGAACGCAAACCCAAATGCGGAAATACAAGATTGGCTTTTCCGGAATCAATCACATTTTCATTTCCCACCTTCATGGCGACCATATCTTTGGATTGATCGGACTCATTTCGACCTTTGCCATGATTGGCCGTTTAAATGACTTACACATCTATTCCCATTCGGAGTTGCAGAAATTTCTTTCACCTCAAATCGAGTTCCTGTATGGCGAAGAACTACCTTTTAAAATCATCTTTCACCCACTGAATTTCAAAAAAGAACAGAAGATTTTTGAGGATAAAAAAGTCACTGTTTTCTCGTTTCCATTAACGCATCGAATACCTACCTGCGGATTCAGGTTCGAAGAAAAGGCAGCATGGCCCAATTTACTGAAGGATAAAATCGAAGAATACCAGATTCCGATCCGTGACAGGCAGCGCATTAAGGAAGGGGGAGATTTCCTGACCACCGATGGCCGGCTTATACCTCATACCGAACTGACAACCATCAAACACCATCCACGCTCATTTGCTTTTTGCAGCGACACCAAATACAGCGAATCCTACATCAAATATGTCAAAAATGTAGATTTGCTTTATCACGAAGCAACTTTTGCTGCCGACAACCAGCAACTGGCTACCAGCACCTGGCACTCAACCGGGAAAGATGCAGCTACAGTTGCTTTAAAAGCTCAGGTTGGACAACTTTTGATCGGACATTTTTCAGCCAGATATAAAGACCACTCTCCTATTTTAAAAGAAGCGTTGTCTATTTTTCAGGAAACAAAGGCCATTTTGGAAGGCGATGTTATTTCAGTAGATAAAAAGTTTTAATGGCCTTGAGAAAATCCAAATCCTCAATTCCTGAAATTCTGGTGATGTTGTTTTAATCGACACTTGTGGCATAAATATCGGTTATCTTTTGGTAAAAACGGCGTTCGCTTAAACGTATTTCCCTGATTTCCTACAGCAACTCTTCGTAATAGTCGTTGCCCAAATAAATGCCGTATTCCAAACGCTTTTTATCGAGAACATAACCCCGAATAGCAAACTTTTTCAGTACTTGTGTTGCCCACTGCCTGAATTGGGTAGCCCTCGCGGAATTCAACCTATATCCAACAGAAATAATTGCGTGAAAATTATAAAATTGTGTATCATAGTTTTTCCCGTCAGTTTCAGTTATCCGGAAATTCCGGATAACTGAAACTTTATCCAATTCATTAGTCTTAAATATGTTTTGTAAATGCTCGTTGATGGTTCGTATATCTACATCAAACAGCTCTGCCATCATCTTTTGCGACAGCCAAATCGTTTCGTCTTCATAACGTACTTCAATGGTGTTTTAAGCGCCTTGAGCGCTAAAAATAAGAAATTCGGCTGTGCTGTTTCTGATTAGTTTTTTGTTGTCAGTCATCTGTTTTAAATTTTTATTCATTCAAAACCAATTTATCAAGTTTGGATTATAATTCTCCGGATAAAAGGTGCCCCGATTACTCGGTGTCCTTGTCAACGAAGCACTGAAACCCGACTTGCAGGTATTTTGTTATGGGGGCGGTTTTCGATTCCTTGAAACATTTGTATATTTTTTCTTTTTGTAAATCTCTAATAAATACTGTCAGTCAATAAATTCCGCGTCCAATTGCAAAATTCTCTCAACCAGATTCTCCGCTGATGTGTCCACGAAGTTTTAAAAACTTGTCCGAGAATTCAATTCCAATTCCAGTTGCAGTTTGTGTCAAGTTGAAAATGAACATCTTGGTCGAAACCGGCTCTCTCAAAAAGCGAAACCCTGTCAAAACCAGCCAACGTAAAATCCAAAAATTAAAAAAAAGTCGAACGGCTCGATTTTCTCAAAATGCGAGAAATTGTCAAAGCCGAAAACGTAAAATCCAAAATTCAAATCTCTCTCAAACAGCTTGGCTCAGTCAGAATGTAAAAATCTCTTAAACTGCTTGAACGGTTAATTATATAAATCGGTCAAAACCAATACCGTTTCAAGTGGCGAAATAATATTGGCGGCAACTAGAAAATACCATCCTCATTATGTTAAATATTTTCGAAGTCCTGTTAAGTTTCTGGCCGTCCTGTTAAAGGTTGTTCCCGCCTTAGTACAACTCACGGGGTGACTTCGAGTCACCCCGTGAGTAAAAAATAGAGCAATCACTCAAAAAACTCTTTATTAAAGTTCACGAGGTAGAGCCGCTCGGTCGGACGCGTAAAAGCAGTGTATAACCAGCGTAAAAATTCTACATTCAGCATTTCTTCCGTTACATATCCCTGATCGACAAAAACAGCTTTCCACTGACCTCCCTGTGCCTTGTGACAGGTTACAGCATAAGCGAATTTCACCTGCAAGGCATTAAAATAAGGATTCTCCCTGATTTTCTCCCAGCGTTTCTTTTTATTGCGGATATCAGTATAATCCTCAGCAACAGCGTCGAATAATTTGCGGTTTTGTTCGGCATTCAGGGCAGCTGATTCAATCGATAAAGTATCCAGGATTATTTTGCAGTCGAATTCGATATCGGGATAATCAAGTAGCCGCAGACTAACATCAGCATACCTGAATCCATACAAATCCTCGTATTTGTAAATGGCAACAATTTCAGCAATATCGCCGTTGGCAATAAAATCGATAGTTTCATTCGCCTCCAGCCAGAAATAGTTGTTTTTCACGACCATCAGTAGATCACCCACCGAAATATCAGCCTCTTTATACAGAATTGTACTTCGGATGCCATCATTAAATTTGTTGGCGCGTTTATTTGACCGGGTTACCACGATGGTTTCGAACAAACCGAAACGGCTGTAACAGGATGATATTTCCTCAATCAGATCCGCTCCGCCAATCCGGCGGATATCATCAAACGCTTCAATTTCAAGGTAAAAATACCCGGGAGAATCGAATCCATCGGTGATCAGGTTCCGGATAAATGTCGCATTATACAAAATTCCGGAATTTTCATCCTGACGAACAACATCCGTTAATTCGTATTCATAAACAATACGGTCGTAGCTATCAAGTTCATTTCCGGATAAGGCCGGACTGACATCAAGGCCTACCGGCGGTAACTGCGCGGTATCTCCGACCAGGAGGAGACGGCAGTTTGAACCTGAGTATACATATTCAATCAGGTCTTCGAGTAAACGGCCTGAGCCAAAAATAGAGGACTCACTGTTTGAATTTGAAACCATAGATGCTTCATCAACGATAAAAAATGTATCTTTATACAGATTTTTGTTCAAAACAAATCGTCCCATTCCATCACCGGAAGTTTGCTGACGATAAATGCTTTTATGGATTGTATAGGCGTTATGCCCCGAATAACCAGATAAAACTTTAGCTGCGCGACCAGTTGGAGCCAATAATATGGACCTGAATTTAAAAACTGTTAATGTTTTGACCAGTGAGCTCAGCATAGTTGTCTTTCCAGTTCCTGCATAACCCTTCAGAATGAAGACTGCATCAGGATCTGATCCGGCAATAAAGTCGGCTAATTGAACGGAAAGTTCTTCTTGTCCCCTGGTTGGAGATTTCCCTAAATTTTTAAGGATTTCCGATTGGATGTGTTTTTTTATCATGAACAGGCAAAATAAAACAAAACCAAAGATTCTAAATAATTTTTTTTTATAAATTTGCGACAAACAAAAACTAATCTTAAAATTCGTAAGATGAAAACAGTATTACAAATCGTCCTTATTGCAGCAGTTATTATAATATCTTATTTCCTGTATACCAGTGTTGAAAGACCATTGGCATTTGAAAAGGAAAAGAAAGTCAGATATGATGCTACAATTTCACGTCTCAAAGATATCAGAAAAGCAGAACTTGCATACAAGGACGTTTATGGTAAATTTACCGGCAGTTGGGATACCTTAATTGATTTTGTTAAAACCGGACAAATTCCACTGGTTCGCAAGATCGGTATGTTAACCGACAGTATGATCGAAGCTGGCTGGACGGAAAAAAAAGCATTAAAGGAAGGGAAAATCATTCGTGATACAATTCGCGTAAATGTTTTGGATACGGTCTTCGGAAAAGGATATAAAATTGATGAAATTAAATTTGTTCCGGTGAAGGACACCGTTGCTCAGTTTCATTTAGGTTCAACCTGGATTACTACCGGATCAGGAATTAAAGTACCTGTATTTGAGGCAAAAGCTCATAATAATACGGTTTTGTGCAGACTCGACAGACAACAGGTGATCAACCTGAATGAGTCAAAAAGAACAAACGGTAAATATCCTGGATTAAAAGTTGGATCATTGGAAGAAACAAATAATAATGCAGGTAACTGGGAATAATTTTTCCTTATGCATGAATTAAATTTTGTCGACGAATCATTCGATTTAAAACTCGCAGCAGAATATCATATATCCATCCAGGCTGGCCTGGATGGATTTTCTTTTTGCATCCTGGATATTCTCCGGAATAAATATGTCGTCTTTCGGCATATCCCGTTAATTGTTGGCAAACTGCAATTCCTGTCCAGAAAAATTGAAACCATTTTTGACCAGGAAGAAAAACTAAATGCATCTTATCAATCAGTTGCGGTTACCTATTCAACCAATAAGGCTACATTAATTCCGAAGGAATTGGCCGAACCGGACTATTTCAGCCAGGTGATATCATTAACCAGCAATATTAACCGTAATGAGGATATTGGCACTGATGATCTGCCCGGATTCAATTACCAACTGGTCTACAGTTTCCCAAAGGACTTAATGGCCTTGTTTAACCGGAAATATACCGATTTTCAGTTTATGCATAAATCGGTTCCGCTTTTGGCATCCGTTTTAAATCAGCGTACCGAAAAGAAAAACACACTTCTGATCAATTTTGAAAAGAAATACATCAGGATTATTGCCCTTAAGGGAACTGAGATTTCCTTATACAATTGCTTCTATTTCAAAAATGAATCCGATTTTTTATACTATACACTTAATATTTGTCATAGTTTGCATATCGATGCCGGGCGTGATGAAATTATGATCGGAGGCTATGTAGCTGATGATTCAAGTTATGTAAGGCAATTGAAAAAATACCTCAGTAATATTCAGTTTTTGAAGCCTTCCGCAGATTTCAGCTATGGGAACATCTTCGAAAAAGTACAGAAACATCAGTTTGTAAGCTTGTTAAATACTTATTCATGCGTATAGTTGGCGGAAAATACAGAGGAAGAATTTTTAAACCGGGGAAATCGTTTAAAGCAAGGCCAACCACCGACATGGCTAAAGAAAGCCTTTTTAATGTCCTGCAGAATTATGTTGATTTTGAGAATGTCAGGGCACTTGACTTATTTGCAGGAACCGGAAGTATCAGTTACGAACTGGCATCACGTGGCTGCCCGGATGTTACTGCCGTCGAAATCAATGTGGCGAATTACCAGTTTATCAAAGAAGTCATTGAAAAATTGCAGGAGAAAAATATCCGCCTGGTTAAATCGAATGTTTTTGTATTTGCCAAACGGATTAATGAACAATTTGACCTCATTTTTGCTGATCCACCTTACGATCATCCAAAATTCAATGAAATCGCGGACCTGATTTTTAAAAACAACCTGTTAAAACCCGGAGGCCTGTTTATTCTGGAACATTCCACTCAGTTCGATTATACAGGTCATCCGAATTTCAAAGAATTACGCCTGTATGGCAGTGTACATTTTAGCCTGTTTACCTTCGAACCCAACGAAATTTAAGTCAAAAGCCATACTTGTTTTTTTTTAAACGTTTATAGGTTTCTGTAACGATTGACTGACAATTGACACCAATATAAAGTTTTCAACGAATTGATCATGGAAATATTTCAGGCGAATAATATTGTAAAGGAATTTGCCGGCCATACGGCTTTAAGCTCGGTCAGCATTTCAGTAAAAGAAGCATCCATCTTTGGACTCCTGGGACCAAACGGTGCAGGAAAGACTACCCTTATCCGGATTATCAACCAGATTACAGCCCCTGACAGCGGAGAACTGTTTTTTGAAGGCCGCCCACTCCAATCAAAAGATATTTACCAGATAGGCTATCTTCCGGAAGAGCGTGGCCTCTATAAAAAAATGAAGGTGGGAGAACAGGCGCTTTACCTGGCCCAACTCAAAGGGTTGTCGAAAAAAGACGCCCTGAAAAGTTTGAAATACTGGTTTGAAAAATTTGAAATTCAGGCCTGGTGGGGTAAAAAGGTTGAAGAACTGTCGAAAGGAATGGCCCAGAAAGTTCAGTTCGTAACGACAGTAATTCACCGACCCAAACTTTTAATTTTTGATGAACCTTTCACCGGATTCGACCCGATCAATACCAATCTGCTCAAAAATGAAATTCTTGAACTGAAAAAAAACGGTACGACTATCATTTTTTCAACACACAATATGGGCTCAGTGGAAGAAATCTGCGATCATATAGCATTGATCAACCAATCAAAAAAAATTCTGGACGGGCAGATTGACCGGGTTCGGGAAAAATACAAAACCAATACCTTCGAGATTGTTTACCGCGGCGAAACATCTGATTTGCAGAATCAACTGGGGCAGCATTTCAATATACTCGAACATAACAAAAGCGCTGTTCTGAAACAAATTAAAGTTAAGTTTCTGAACGGCCAGGACAACAACGAATTATTGAAATTACTTATGAATCAATTCGAAATCGTTTCATTCAAGGAATTAATTCCAAGTATGAACGATGTATTTATCCATGTAGTCGAAGAAAATAACCGTGAGATCAGGCAATAAATCATGCCATTGCTATATTCTATAAAAAATCATTTCCTGCTATTCTATCCCTTGAAATCAGGATTGAAAAACAAAAGTGAATATCAAAATTGTGTAGGCCTAAATTGATAATATACAACCGATGAACAAATCAATTTTAATTCTGAAACGCGAATACCTCACCCGGGTAAAGAAAAAATCATTTATTATCATGACTTTGCTGGTACCGCTTATGATGGCAGCCTTCACCATTTTACCGGCCTACCTTGCCACAATGGATGACAAGGAGGAACGTACCATTGCGGTGTACGATCCAACCGGGCTTATCCTGGATAAGCTTGAAAGCAATGAATTCACCAAATTCCATTATATACCTGAAGATGAATTTCAGGTATTAAGCAAAAATTTTAAATCAGGAAAATATTACGCGGTTTTGCACATTCCAATTAATGTACTGACGATCAACCGGGTTGAAATGATCTCGGACAAACAGGTAACCATCGATATTAAAAACCTGGTTACCAGGCGCATTGAAAATATTATTGAAGGTGATAAAAGGAAACAGGTGATTGATGAAACCGGTGTGCCGGATCTGGAAAAAAAACTGGCAGCTACAAAAACGGATATTTCGGTTGACACCATTAAATTGGGTGAAAAAGGAGAAGCAGTCAGGAGCTCGGCAGAAATTTCGATGGCCATAGGCTATGTTTCCGGAATTTTGATTTATATGTTCGTTTTTATTTACGGCACCATGGTGATGCGTGGCGTTATGGAAGAAAAATCGAGCCGGATTGTCGAAGTGATCATTTCGTCGGTAAAACCTTTTCAGCTTCTTTTCGGGAAAATTATCGGCATCGGATTGGTTGGACTGACCCAGATTGCCATCTGGATTGTACTTGGAACGGCCATTACTACCGCTGCAACCATGTTTTTAGGGCAGGGATCAGCAGAAACAGCTGTTCAGGCTCAGAATATCATGTCGGGAGGACAGGCTGCCGGACAGTTGGCTGCCGGCGATACCCTGAAAGAAAATATCGCCCTGGAGATTATCCAAATGATTGGCAATCTGAATATTCCACTCATTATTTTTTCATTGTTTTTCTATTTTATCGGCGGCTTCCTGCTTTATGCTTCACTGATGGGAGCTATCGGCTCGGCTGTTGACAGTGACGAAGATGCCCAGCAATTGATGCTTCCGGTAATGATGCCCCTGATTTTTTCGATCATCATTCTTTTTGCCATAGCCAAAAATCCGGAAGGACCGCTTGCCTTCTGGGCTTCAATCATTCCACTCACTTCTCCGGTTGTCATGATGGTTCGGATTCCTTTCGGAATACCGTCCTGGGAAATCATACTTTCCATGGTTATCCTGGTGGCTACCATCCTTGGAACAATCTGGATGGCAGGTAAAATTTACCGTACAGGAATTCTGATGTATGGGAAAAAGGTGAATCTTAAAGAAATTGTGAAATGGTTGTTTTATAAAAATTAAATAAAAGACAAAACAGTATCTTATTTAATTTTTATGCTTATACTTGCAAAACCAAATTAAAAATGATGAAGGCAAATTTCTCATACATGTATATGTGCTGCTGTTATAAACAGTCAGGAGAAGGTATGTTTTCGATGAACATTTGAAACACATAAAAGAGATTATATGTCGAAGCCTTCCGAACCACCGGGAGGCTTTTTTTGTTATAAAACCTAAAAATTACAATAAGATGAGAGTAAACAACATTTTGGAAACCATCGGCAACAGTCCACTGGTACGAGTAAACAACCTGTTTCCTTCAGGATATGAAGTGTATGTAAAAGTTGAAAAAACCAATCCGGGCGGCAGTATCAAAGACCGTATTGCCCTGGCCATGGTCGAAGATGCTGAAGCAAAAGGAATTTTGAAACCCGGAAGTGTATTAATTGAGCCTACATCAGGAAATACCGGAATCGGCCTGGCCCTGGTGGCTGCAGTAAAAAAATACAAGCTGATTCTGGTTATGCCTGAATCGATGAGTATCGAACGGCGAAGAATACTGACTGCATATGGTGCAGAATTGGTGCTGACTCCACGTGAACAGGGAATGAAAGGTGCAATAGCCAGGGCCAGTGAAATTTCGGCCCAAACGCCTGACTCATGGATCCCGTCACAATTTGATAACGAAGCCAATATCAATGCACATAAATTGTATACAGCTCAGGAAATACTTTCCGATTTTCCGGAAGGATTTGATTACCTGATTACAGGAGTAGGAACCGGCGGCCATATTTCAGGAGTGACTGAAGTGCTTAAACAACGATTCCCCAACCTGAAATCGTTTGCTGTTGAACCTGAATTGTCGCCGGTAATCAGCGGCGGAGCTCCCGGACCACACCCCATACAGGGAATTGGTGCAGGATTTATTCCGGTCAATTGCAAAACAGAAATTCTGGACGGTGTAATTCAGGTTTCAAAAGACCAAGCATTTGAATATACCCGCAGGGCTGCCAAAGAAGAAGGCTTATTTATTGGTATTTCATCCGGAGCCTCACTGGCAGCGGTTGCCAAAAAAATCACTGAACTTCCGGAAGGTTCGAAAATTCTCACTTTTGCTTACGATACCGGTGAACGGTATTTATCCATCGAAGGATTATTTTAAATAAAAGAGGCTGACTCAAAAGTCAAATTAATCGATGAACCTGTCACCCCGACCGTCAGATGACGGATCTGGGTCTGATATTCAGTGCGATGGGATCCTGAAACAAGTTCAGGATGACTCGGTCTATGACTTTTAAGACAGCCTTTTTGCTTTTCCTGAAAAATGCAGGAATGAAGGATCATAAATAATTAATCATTGCTGTTTCCAATCCAATGAAACGAACATGCCGCGGAATTAATTTCAAAGGTGGCGGCGCAAAAAGAGTATGAAAATATAGTTCAACCCGGAATTCTCTTGGCATGGAGTTCCATGAGAACGCATAAAAGTTCAATTTATTAACACTATTATTTTCCAATGAAATACTAATTTCGCATCAGATAAAAGCCGTCAGGATACCATGAAGAAAAAAATCGCTGTCATCGATCTGGGAACCAATACCTGCAACCTGCTGATTGCTGAATATGACTATTCAAACTTCAACATTCTTCACCAGGGAAAAGAAGTGGTTAAACTCGGGAAAAACGGAATCGACAAAAATCAGCTGACAGAGGACGGACTGGAGCGGGCTGTTCTGGCTATCCAAAAACATCAGGAACGAATCCGGAACACAGGAGTTTCAGAAACGGTTATTTTGGCCACTTCAGCAATCCGGGAAGCCATCAACCGGGAATGGTTTCAGCAGGAAATAAAAGAAAAAACGGGTCTTGAAATCACTGTTATTTCAGGAGAAAAGGAAGCCGAATTGATTTTTAAAGGCGTTAAACTGGCCTTAGGGCAACTTGAAAATCATTCACTGATCCTGGATATTGGAGGCGGAAGCAACGAATTTATCCTGACTGAAGCAGGTGAATCCTGCTGGAAACAAAGTTTTCCGCTTGGAATGGCCCGGATTATTGAACAGATACCACCCTCCGACCCGATAACCCGGGAAGAAATCAGTCAGATCACCGATTATTTTGAAAGCCAGCTTCACCCGTTATGGAAGCAGCTTCGAAACACAGCTGTTTCAATGCTGACAGGCTGTTCGGGCGCTTTTGACACCCTCGCGGATTTAATTGACCTGACTGATGCCGGAACCAAAACCCGAATCAGTCAGGAAATAAGAATCGATGACTTTAACCGCATTTATAAATCCCTGGTTACTTCAACAACTGCGGAAAGAATAAGGTTGAAGGGAATGGAACCCATTCGCGTTGAAATGATTATCCCATCCGTTTTATTGATCAAACTGGTGATTGGAAAACTAAACATTCAGAAAATAGTCCAAACCGACTTTGCCCTTCGCGAAGGTGTTTTATACGATCGTATTTTCAATTCTACCGGAACAGTTTAAAAAATCAACATTTTAATCCATAGAATCAACTAAATTTGAACTTTCAAATTCAAGTTAAAAACAATAAGCATGTCAAGAATATTAGTCATCGATGACGAACGCAGTATCCGGAATACCTTAAAAGACATTTTGGAATTCGAGAAATATCAGGTTGAACTGGCCGAAGACGGCTATAAAGCGCTGGAACTTCTGAAAACAAACGATTTTGATGTGATTTTATGCGACATCAAAATGCCGGGAATGGATGGAATTGAGGTTCTTCAGAAAGTTGAGGAATTAAAACCTGACACCCCGGTGGTCATGATTTCGGGTCATGGGAACATTGATACTGCAGTAGAATCGATAAAAAAAGGGGCATTCGATTTTATTGAAAAACCACTCGACCTGAACCGCCTGCTCATTACCCTGCGCAATGCGATGGATAAATCGACCCTGATTACCGAAACCAAGGTATTGCGAAAAAAAGTGAATAAACGTTTTGATATCGTGGGCAATTCGCTGGCCATTCAGAAGGTAAAAGATATGGTCGACCGCGTGGCAACCACCGATGCAAGGGTTTTGATCACCGGATCGAACGGTACGGGCAAAGAATTGGTCGCCCGACTGCTGCACGAAAAAAGCAACAGGGTCGACGGTCCGTTCATTGAAGTAAACTGTGCTGCCATTCCTTCTGAATTAATCGAAAGCGAATTGTTCGGGCACGAAAAAGGTGCCTTTACATCGGCCATCAAACAGCGAAAAGGAAAATTTGAGCAGGCAACCGGAGGAACCATTTTCCTTGACGAAATCGGCGACATGAGTCATTCTGCCCAGGCTAAAGTACTGCGGGTTCTGCAGGAAAGTATAATTACCCGTGTTGGCGGCGATTCCCAGATAAAAGTTGATGTACGGGTTATTGCTGCAACCAATAAAAACCTGACTCATGAGATTGAAGTGAATAACTTTCGCGAAGATTTGTACCATCGGCTAAGTGTCATATTAATTCATGTTCCGGATTTAAACGACCGGATTGATGATATTCCTGTCTTAAGCGATTATTTCATCGATTTAATCTGTACCGAATACGGAATGCCGGTAAAACTGATTAATGCCGATGCCATCAGCGAACTTCAGAACATGCGGTGGACTGGTAATATCCGTGAATTCAGGAATGTAATCGAACGTCTGATTATTTTATGCGATAAAAACATTACCAAAGAGGATGTATTGAATTACGCGGTTCCGCGTTACTAATGTATTGATGATTTCCGCAACCTGACCGGAAAGGTGGTAAACCACTGATGGAAGCCCTTGACCAACGTTGTTCAACCCGTGAATTTGCTGAAACGAAACTTCCGGAGCAAACCCTTTCGAATGTTTACCTCTTCTGTGCTTCAGAAGGTCTGGGTACTGTTGTGAGAGGTTGGGTCAACAAGGAAACGCTGCATGAAAAACTGCAGTTAAAACCCGCCCAAAAGATCATTTTGGCACAAACTGTAGGTTTCCCGAAGAAATAAATCCAAAAATCATCGGACCTGTTTGCAAACAAGTCTGCAATTAAGTTGTTATATCGTGTGACTGCTTTTTAAGCGGTACAATACGATTATAAAAAACTCTGATTACGGATAGAATACGTTAATGTCATGGCGTGCAAAAATTCAAACTTTGTGTTGATTTTTTTTCTATCCGTATATCAGAGTTTTTTGTTTTTATACTTTTCCCCGAGACTTTTCGTTTCATTGAAATCCCCTTATATTTACAGGAAAAATACGAATGATTAACAACAAAAAAGTTGTGATAGTTCTGCAGACATACAACGCAGCTAAAACACCTGAGGATTGAAAAACAAATTATAAACAAATGAAGATTCGATTAAACAAGAAACAGTATCCATATTTAGTACTTATTGCTTTTGGTATTGTTCTTTTTTCAATGGGGATTTTAAACCATTACTTTTTCAGGTCTTACACCTTTGATTATGGCAATTACAATTTCGCTTTCTGGGACTACTCTCATTTCAGGATAAGCCCAATGCCAACATATCCCGGGAATTTCCTTCAGGATCATTTTTCTTTCACTTTGATGTATTTTGTCCCTGTTTATTGGTTGATAAACTGGATAACGGGAACCTACACATTAATCATTATACAATACACGCTGATATTAACAGCTGGGTGGTACACCTACAAACTGATACTTCTAAAATCAGACAATATCTGGTTGAGTGTTGGAGTGTTGATATATTATTTCACGTTATTGGGCAGGTACACAACAATTTCGTGCGATGTTAATATTGCAGTAATTTCCGCTTGTTTCATTCCTATTTTCATTTATTATTTTGAAACACGAAAATACCTGGTAGCCTTCATTATTTTAGTTCTTTCATTATTTTCAAGAGAAAATATCCCGATTTGGTTTGTATTTATCTTTCTGGTTTTGATCATAGAGCACCGTAAAGACAAAAAGGCAGTCCTATATAGCCTGGTTGGTATTTTAATTTCTATTGTTTATTTCATCCTTCTGTTTAAATTAATTATTCCATCAATCGAAACCACTGAAAAGCAATTTACACTTTTTAATTACGCTGCCCTGGGCAAAAATCCAGGAGAAGCTATTTCATTTGTTATCAAACATCCCTTCGAAACAGTCAAATTATTTTTCATAAACCATCTTAATGACCCGGCAGCCAATGGGGTTAAAGCTGAATTTTATTGGGTATATCTTATTTCCGGAGGGTTCATCTTATTTCTCAGACCAAAATATCTCATTTGGTTTATCCCGATTGTTGCCCAAAAGATGTTAAACGATAACTCTTTCAGGTGGGGTATTGCCACGTACTATTCGATTGAGGTTGTTACATTGCTTCCATTATCAGTATTCCTGGTATTATCTTCAATTAAGTCAAAGTTGTATCAGAACGGCCTGATAATAGCTGTCTGTATTGCAACAATCTCGATGACTATACACAAATTAGACGCAAGTAATTGCGTGATTCCCTGGACTATGACTCCAGCAAAAGAAAAATTCTATGACAAGCGCTTTTATAAACCTCCGTTCAACGTTAGAAAGGTCAATGCATTATTGTCAATTATCCCGCCTGATGCAAAAGTCAGCGCATCAGACCATATTTTGGCTCACCTTTCACAAAGACAATCGATATATTTATTCCCAACTGTCAATGATGCTGAATATATTGTTTTCTCTGTATATGATGATTATTTTATGATCTCACATAACGACAATGAAATAAGCAGGAACAAATATTTTTCTGACCCTAAATGGGAAATAATCGCGCAGGAATTCCCTGTTTTTTTGTTCCGGTTAAAAACATCTGCCAATCAAGAAAAAACCGGGTATTCAAAGCAAAAAATGAGTACTGACACTTTATTCTGCAGTTATGAAAAATTAGACGAGGCAAAAAATCATGTCCTTTTTACGAACGGAGAAAAGGCTGATACAACAAATTTCCTTTCAACTGAAAAATCGCATAGTGAAAGTCATAGTATTAAGCTTACACCCGAAAATCCATACAGTACAATAATAAAAATAGAAGATATAAGCCAGGTAATTTATGTCCGGATTAGTGCATGGTGTTATTGTGATGAAGAATTGCGGGAAAATATTATTGCCGATTGCGGGAAAGATTTTACGTTCTATAGTAATAAAAATGACACCATTGAACCATCAGGATGGAAAAGACTTATATTGAACTTTTGGGTTCCCCAGGAACAAAACATTACAAACTGCAACATCAGTTTGTGGAACAGTGGACCTCAACCTGCCTATTTTGATGATTTACAAATTATAAAGAAATATAAAGATTAAGCGATTTATTGCCAATACACCCTTAAATCTGATCCATGAAGCTGTACCAAAAGGAAATTAAAACGTTTACAGCTACCATATTTCAAAGGGTTTATGTTCCAATACTTTCGCCAAAGTCTTTCCGTTTAAACGAAATCCACTTATATTTACCGAAAAACTGGAATGATTAACGACAAAAAGGTAGTAGTTGTTTTACCCGCCTACAACGCAGCCAAAACACTTGAAATTACATACGGTGAAATCGATTTTAAAATTGTTGACGAAGTTATACTGGTCGATGATAAAAGCAAAGACGAGACCATTCAGGAAGCACGGAGACTTGGAATCAAGCACATCGTTAGTCATGAAATAAATAAAGGATACGGAGGAAATCAAAAGTCGTGCTACAATATGGCGCTTGAACTCGGCGCCGACATTGTAATCATGCTGCATCCCGACTACCAATATACCCCAAAACTAATACCATCAATGACCCATTTGATTGCCAGCAACTTATACCAGGTAGTATTGGGTTCCCGAATTTTAGGGAAAGGCGCTCTCGCCGGAGGGATGCCCTGGTACAAATATGTTTCAAACCGTTTGCTGACCTTGTTCCAGAACATTTTAATGAATGCCAAACTTTCTGAATATCATACCGGATACCGTGCATTCTCACGGGAAGTACTTGAAAAAGTTAACTTTAACGCCAATTCTGACAATTTCGTGTTCGACAACCAGATGCTGGCGCAAATATGGTATGCCGGTTTCGAAATAGCTGAAATCACCTGCCCTACCAAGTATTTCGACGATGCCTCCAGCATCAACATCAAAAACAGTTCAATATATGGATTGGGAGTGCTGAAAACTTCTATTCAGTTCCGGCTGCAGAAATGGGGAATAAAAAACTTCGCTATCTTCAAAAAACCGGGCCAATGAACTCAAAGAAGTTATTATTCCTGCTGATTGCCCCGTTGGCATACTTTTTTCTTGGAAGTTACGTCCATCAAATCATCGGACTCTATTCACTTCGTTCAGCTGATCCTGAATACATCTATTTTATCAGCGGATTGAGTATTGCCAACGGAAAACTAATACTCGGTCACATTGATAATCCGGGAACACCATTGCAATATCTGGCAGCATTGGTTTTTAAGGTGTTGTATCAATTAAGAGACCATCAAATTCCTTTTAATGAGGATGTTTTGGCCAATGCCGATCTTTACCTTCGGGTTCTGAACCTGGTTATGACTATGGTTGTCTCTGTTTTTATGTATTTCGCCGGAAAAGCAGCCTACCAAATTACCAACCGGCTTTCCTACTCCATACTGCTGCAACTTTCACCTCTTTTCACTGATATCATCTATGGAAACATCGGGCGAATTACACCTGAAAACCTGATTCCTATCCCGGTAATGTTGTTAAGTCTTCTCTTGCTAAAACTTGTTTATCAACCGGAAGAAGAACAATCAAAAAAGTATAGCATTTGGTTCGGATTGATTTCTGCCTTCGGTTTATCGATCAAACTCACTTATTTCCCTTTGTGGATTATTCCGTTAATCGTACTAAAAAGCTGGAAAAACAAAATCCGGTATTCAGCTACCGCCGTCGGTTCATTCTTTGTGATGGCGCTTCCTGTTACGCTGCAAATCAACATTTTCCGGGGATGGATCATGGGGCTTTTCCTGCATAGCGGTAAATATGGCAGTGGAGACAGTAATATAGTAAACCTGGAAACACTTTGGCCGAACTTCAACAATCTTTGGAACGAAAACCGCTATTTTTTCTATGTTGTTGTGATGCTCGCAGTTGTAACAGCCGTAACCTTCATTTTAAGAAAAGACAAGCAATACCGGCTCATTCAGCGAATTTCGCTGGCAATACTTTGTGCTGTTGCCATTCAGGTTGTCCTTGTCTGCAAACAATTTGAACCCAGGTATTTTATTCCGGCGTTAATGTTGTTCCCTGTTTCACTGATACTGTTGATGGAATCTTTCTTCCCCCTGAAACCACTGATTTCGAGGTATAAAATTCCGCAGCTAATCGTCGCCTTGTTTGTGTCGTTTTACTTTGTGAAACAGCTTCCCATAATCCGAAGCCTTTCAGCCCATCTCGATCAGGAAAAAGTATTGAAAATGCCGGCTTTGCATTACATGCAGTCGCTCGAAAAAAATTCGGTTAAGTTTCTGGTTCCGGGTGGTTACGGATGCCCGACACCTGAATATGCCCTGATGTGCAGCGACGGCTGGGCTGGCAGGCAAAGAGAACTCTTCCGTCCAGTTTTGGCACGTTTGTTTCCCAATACTTATATCTATTATCCCTGGGATAAAACGGTAAATTTCTGGGGGAATGAACCGGCGTTTAAAGATACCGATCAGCCTGTTTACATCTATTTTGAAAATAATAAACTGAAAGACACCTTCTTTGAAGATACCAAAGCTTATTTTCCGGAAAAATATGAATTAATCCTTACTTATTCAAACGAGGCAACCAATGAATCAGTTTACAAACTCGTCAAGGTTGCTTCCGAATAATTATCTCGTCCAATACCAGCTGAAAATTCTTTAAATCCCGATTGCGAATAGCGAGCATGACCAAATCATTTTCTGATTGCAGAACAAACTGTATCCTGATCCTCATCCAGTTATCTTTCAGTGAGCAAAAGAAATGCTGAAACTGGTCATATTTGTAATCCACTGTTTGATCGCCGTTCTTCTGCACAAATTCAAAAGTAGTACGAGGCATCAGGTCTTTTTCGAGTCCTTTTACCCAGAAAAGCAACTCGCATGTATCGCCAGGCAATCCATTTTTAATCTTTTCTTCCAGCGGGTGATTCCAATTTTCCATTGATCCGGTGAATGCGCCGGAGCCAGCAAACGAACCAGTCATCGGGCTGGTTTCAAATCCATTGTAATACAAAACCTGCGTGGAATCTATTTGACCTTCACGAATAGGCCTCATTTCACGTTCAAAAGACTTTTGCCCGTAAAGTGCAATACTATCCAACTGGTCAACCGGAAGACTGTACAGCGAAAATTTCGGGCCTTGCCAAACAGGTGACGAATGGATAACCAGATTTTTCTCAGCAATGTTTAGGTTGTTACACTCATCGACCATCAGAAGTATGGGTTTATGATTAGGTAAATCGTTTTTAATCCGGTATGGAGAAACAGGGATACAAGCCAATTCAAGGCTTTTGTAGGTTTGTGATAAGGAAGTACGGCTCAGCATGACTCCCATGGATGGCAAACCGCTTTTCAGCGTTACGATAAATGATTGCCGTAAAATATCACATTTGGGTTCCAGCCATACATTTTCAGAGCCCACATGAAAGTATGGCAGTGGCAAAATGGCCTGGTAATCATCTTTGTTGATCAGCGATACCCAGGCATTTTCAGGAGAAGTATTGTTTTCATCTTCCAATTCGGTCACCCTGTTGTTCAATCGTGGCGTATAATCAGTTATATTTAAATAACCGTCGTACAACAGGAAGACCAGTGCCAGTAAAGCCAAAATCTTCAAAGGTAACCGACCTTTCATCAGCTTAAATATTCCGTAGAATACCAGTATGTTGAGCAGATAATAAAACAACCAGGAGAAACGTGCCAATGCCCGCAATTGTTGAATCGGGCCCAGATAATCAAGCAGAAACATCAGTCCAAGATTGAACGGGATACTGAAAGACAGCAACAGCGAAGCCACTGAAGCCCAGAAGAAAACTGTGATCAGCCTATTCTCTGAAACTTTCCACCAGGATTGTTTCTGCTTAATCCGTTGAATCATTTTATAAATTCCGGCAATGAAACCAATCAGGGCAACCAAACCAACGAAGGCAAATGCTTCCCAGTCGAATGTTCGGAATGTTTCGATCTTCAGCAGGAATGGTGCATAAGGTTTGTATAAAGGCAGTAAAACCGAGGCTGGATTGGCTCTGTAATTTAAAAATCCCCAGGGATGTGTTGTTCGGTCAACAATAGTATCGTTATACCCAACAATTAGTTGAACCAATATCAAAGGAAGAATTAATTGAATAAACAGGTGGACGACCCAACGATAATCGCGGAAATTCATTTGTTTTGAATAAATACAATTTACCCAGTAAAAAAGAAACAAAAATCCGAAAAGGGCAAAAAAGTACATGTGCATACCTGCAGCGAAAAAAGTAACCAGGCCAATCGCAACGGAAATCAGATACGACTTGTTCTTGTCAAACTTCATCAACAGCCAGATAAGCATTGGAAGCCACATCAGATGACTGAGTGAAAAATGCCCGCCCATTCGACCGATTTGCGGAGAAAGCATAGCGATCCCGACCGATGCTATGGCAGCAAACCACCATGAAATATTTAGTTCAAGAAAAATCAGACAAATGAAAACTGCACCTAAAACAATCGACAAAAGCATGAACATGTTAATAATGCCGACAATGTATGGTCTGAAATCAATTCCATGATTACTCAGAATTTTCACCGGGTTGACGATCATCGGTTGACAATCGGTAAAAAATGCCATTTCACCATAGGGATAATTCATGGCATTCATCCGGAATAGAGTGGTATCGTGTTCGAGGTGATAAATGGCACCCACATACGATTTTAAACCATCGCCTGAAGGTGAAAAGTATATGTGATTGGGATCTTTCAGCAAGGGACCAAAAAACAGAATCAAAACAGCAATACTCAATACAAGGGTCAGTAAAATGCCCCTTCTGAAATCTTCCATATTTCGCAGGATTATTGTTATACAAATTAAAGTATATTTACAAAATAAAAGATAATTAATGGAATCAGGAAAGAAAATATCCGTTATTGTGCCTTGTTTTAACGAGGAAGAGAGCCTGGCAACATTTAACGAAACGCTGATTCAGTTTTTGCCGTCAGCCTTTCAGTACGAGATCATCTATGTGAACGATGGCAGTACAGACCATACCTTTCAAGTTATCTTATCGTTAGCGAAGTCCAATCCTGCAATCAAATACATCTCATTTTCGCGGAACTTCGGGCACCAGAATGCCCTGAAAGCCGGTTACGATTTTGCTTCAGGCGATTGCGCCATTAGTCTGGATGCCGACCTGCAGCATCCGCCCGCTGTTATTCCTGAATTGATAGCCCAATGGGAAAATGGATTTGAAATCGTAAATACCATGAGGCGTGATCACCAAAGTATCCCGTATTCCAAAAAATTATCTTCCCGTATTTTCTATCAGATCATGCGTAAATTATCGGATGTTAACATCGAAAATGGAATGGCCGATTTCCGTCTCCTGGATAAAAAAGTTCTGAAACAACTAAAACTCTTTCCGGAGAATTATTTATTTTTCCGTGGACTTATTCCCTGGATGGGTTTTAAACAAACCATAATTCCATTTACTGCCAATGAACGATTTGCCGGAACTACCAAATATACCTTCCGGAAGATGCTGAAGTTCGCAACTACCGGTGTTACTGCCTTCAGCGTAAAGCCCCTGCGGCTCTCCATTTATCTGGGTTCAGCAATTGCATTTCTGGCTTTTTTGTATGGATTGTATGCAGCCTATATTCACCTGTTCACCGACCGGGCCATAACCGGCTGGACTTCTGTGATTTTAAGCGTTTTATTTGTTGGTGGAATCAACTTACTGATGCTCGGGATCATAGGTGAATACCTTGGCAAACTCTTCATCGAAAACAAAAGAAGACCCAACTACCTGATTTCAGAAACAAATTTGTTTGTTGAATAAGAGGAATCCTTAAAACTTCAGCGTAGTCCAGAATTTAGACCATGACATCGGCGAATCCCACCACATACCTGAATTGTAGCGGAAATCAAACTGGATATTGTATAAGATTAATAAAATGATTATCAGGCTCAATGCTATCCTCCATGGTTTTGACATTCCTTTGATCTGTTGGATTACAAAGGCTAACGAAATAGCCAGAAAAGGAAGATAATCAATCATGGCCCTTTGTCCGACTGCTGCTGAAAATGTAGGCTCGCACCAACTGGCATTCACGTAAATACTTATACACAAAATCAGCAAAACGGCCAGGCTATTCATCTGTTTTCTAAACAGGAGGATAAATAAACCTGCCAAAGCAAACAGCACGATGGGCGTATAGGTTAACCAGCCATTGTATTTTCCGAAAAGGACAATTCCAAATTTAGGGGTCATCCAGTATGGAAAACCGGAACTCTGATAGGAATAATACAGAAACTTACCGGTAACGTAGTGCCAATAGGCCATCTGAGGAATAAAGACAATTACTCCAATAACAAACAGACCGATGATGGCCCAATAATTTTTGATCCAAAAGACAATCCGCTCCTTTAAAGTAGCGATACTGCCAACACCATAAAGAAAAAGATACAAGCCGGAAATGAGGTTGGTTGGACGGATTAAAACTGCCAATGCAAAAGGCACCCCCAGAAAGATCAGGTTTTTCAACGTATTTTCCTTGAAAAACTGATGGGTGTAATACAGGTAAATGGCAATCATTGAGAATGAATATACATGTGCCATACCGGCTCCGAGCAAAACGGAATAAAAGAACACGTTGGTTGCCAGAAAGAATAAAGCAGCTGTGAGCAGACTGATTTTGTGCTCATAAAATTCGCGAAGCAATTTATAAATGAAAACAAGCCCGACGTAGGTATAAAAAATACCTCCCACCAGCATAAAACCAAAGTAAATATTGGTATATCCGCTGGAATCGAGTCCAAAGAAGATGCTGATAAAATGAGCGATCAGGAAAAAAGGCGACCAAAGAATTGCCACTCCGGAGGTGTAAACGCATAGCGATTTACCTTCTGCGAATGGGATAGCCCAAAGCATCCGGTCAAAGTCCGACCAGTCGCGGATAAAAAAATGAACCAGGTACTGATAATATCCTTGCATGTCCGAACCCATGATGATTTTTTCAAGTGATACATCATGGAAAATCATTCGGTATATGTAATTGATCACCAGGCCGGCGAACAGGAAGAGCCAACCATATTTAACCAGTTTACTCATTTCTGATTGAATCATTTTGCTCATTTGTAAAAGATTTATAAGTGTTGCGAAATAGTAAAATATGCATCACGTCGTGCCATCTATTTTTGACATCAATCCACCCTGCCTGCCATTATTACACTCAAACCCAGCCATCTGTTGGATATTTTATCGATTAGCCTGAAAACAGGGACAAAAAAATTGTACAGTTTCATCTGACCTTCAGGAATTACCTTTTTCCGAAGCAGCGAACCACTCACCCACCAACCGGCAATACCGATCAGGTTAAAATACTGATGGTGAATAACCGGAAGGTCATTTGCACGAAAAACAGTTGCCAGCGATTTAGCCGTGTAACGCCGGTAGTGTCCCAAAGCGGTATCAAAATGATTGAATATGTTCTGAAAAGCCGGGACCAGGATAACAAGCTGACCTCCCTTTTTAAGCAGTTTTTTACAATTGGCAATGGCTTTACGGTCATCTTCAATGTGTTCAACCACATTTAATGCAAAGACTGAATCAAAACTGCCGAATAAGGATTTGTATTTCAAATCAAATTCCGGGTCCACAATATCCATCTCCAAAACGCCTTTCAGGTTTTGATCCGAACCAAATCTTTTCCGGATAATATCACAGTATTCCTTTTGCAGCTCGGTAACCACCAGTTCTTCGCCATCGTTCAGAAAACATTGCGAAATATTCCCGATTCCACCGCCAATTTCCAGAATACGCCCTTTGCAATACGGTTTGATCGTTTCATACATCCAGCGGTTAAACTTGCCGGCGCCCGAAATACTTTCAAGTGTTGAATAGCCGTAAATATCATTCACTTCAGGATTGATCTGCTCTAATTTGCCCATAAATTATATTTCAGAATGACATAGAAAGCCCGAAGACCATCTTTCCAGTTTATCTTTTTCCCTTCCGCGTAGGTACGTCCGTAATAGGATACACCTACCTCGTAAATTCTGATGTTTGGTATTTTGGCTATTTTTGCGGTCACTTCAGGTTCAAAACCAAATCGTTTTTCCTTTAGACTGAGTGATTTGATATATTCGGTGCGAAACAATTTATAGCAGGTTTCCATGTCGGTTAGGTTCAGGTTGCAAAACATATTCGAAGCGAAGGTCAGCAACTTGTTTCCGATTGAATGCCAGAAAAATAAGATCCGGTGCGGATTGCCTCCTGAAAAGCGGGAACCAAAAACCACATCAGCAAATCCCTCGAGCATGGGTTTCAGCAAATCATTGTATTCCCGCGGATCGTATTCAAGGTCAGCATCCTGGATAATCAGAAAATCACCTGTTGCTTCCAGAATACCACGATGTATAGCAGCACCTTTGCCCATATTCACGGGTTGATGAAAAAGCCGGATATTTACATCGGGATTTGCTGTTATAAACTGCTCAATAACAGCAGCTGTCTGATCTATAGAATAGTCATTAACAACAATAATTTCTTTCTGAAGATTTCCGATAAGTTTAATTTCTGACACTTTCCACAGAATTAAAGAAATAGTCTTCTCTTCGTTGTAGGCCGGGATTATAATTGAAAGTAAATTTTCATTCATTCGCTAAGGATTAAATTCAAGGCAAATTGCAACTTTAATTAAACTGAAAACCTCATCAATTGTTGCAAATTGAAAATAACTTTTTGTTGCAGGCATCAGGTTCTAAAAATAGACATTTTTGTCCGACTAAAACTACCGGCCTGAATTTACCTGTCGATTTATCATTCTTAACAAACATATTTTCGAAACAGCCTGCTATACTTTCGTTTATAATGATCTGTTCTTAAAGTTTATTCAGATTCAGAGTTTCTTTTTCGAGGTTTCAAATGCAATTAATCTTTGTTGAATACCAGTTTTATGACCTCTGTTTTGCCGGAAGCGGTGATTTTACAAAAATACATTCCGGCAGCAGGTTTTGAATAAACAGGCTGCTCCGGAATCCACTGAACCTGATGACTTCCCTGAGCTTCTTTCGTATGGACTAAAACCGCAATTTTCTGGCCTGAAACATTGTATATACTTACATCAACAACTGCTGATTCAGGAAGATCATATTCTATCGTAGTACGCTCCGAGAACGGATTTGGAAAGACTTTAGCTTTAAAAACGCTTAGTCCCGCATTTTCAATTACCGAAGTAATCGGTATTCCGTTAATCACAATTTCATCAAACCAGATTTTTTGTGTACCCAAAGCCCCAAACTCTGAAATAAATTCAAGCCGGTCAACGGCTTTCCAGTCAAACCTGCCTGCCGGATTAAACCATGCATTGTTGTCCCACGACCCGGTTTCCCTAAAGCTTTTCAGCGGAATTTTCACATGCTGCCAGGTCCCATTCCAGGTTACCTTGCTTTGATCGATATCATAGCTTTTTCTCCATGGATGATCGGCAGCATCGGCCGTTTTTGTGTCTATAAACCGAATTTGAAATTTAGTTCCGGGCGTATCACCCTTAACCCAAAAGTCAAGTTCATAATTATTTGCAACCAGTTTCGATAAGTCTTTATCGGGATTAAAATTAAATCCGGGACCTGAATACTGTTTACTGCCGGTCCAGTAGATCGAATATTTTCCGGTCTGTGCATCGGATGAATAATAATCAATGATTCCTTCTCCGGCATTTCCGGATTCGAAAACAGCGTGGCCAATATAGTCGGAATAGACAATAACAGGTTTTTTATCAGGCATTAAAACCCAGTCCATTTGTTCAGGAATATTCAGATTCAGACTTTTCAGGATCGCGGTATCCAGGTCATACCCGAACAATTCATTGCTTCCTTTTTCGAATAAACCAAATCCTCCCTGGTAATCCCAGATAGTCCACGAGATTCCTTTCTCCTCCAGGTATTTCCTCACCACATCGTACCAGTATACCCGGTCGGCATGTGGACTATACGGAATATAAACGCCAAATTCGCCGCAAAATATATTCACCTTACGACTGGTTTTAAAATTCACGGCGATATCGAGCCATTGTTTCACTTTGGCTACAGTCCCGTCGTTTTTATAGTTGTTTAGCGAACTTTCGACCCATGTCCCTTTTGCGCTGGCCGGAGTGGCCGGCATATTTGCCGCAACATACGGAAAAGGAACACCTGCCAAATCCTGCATATTGTCGGTCCAGGTAGCACCCTGATGTGTAAACATGAAGGGATCGTAAAAGTGAAAGGTGTAAATCAGATTGGTATCCGTATAAACCGGCATGTTTTTCAGTTCGTTGTAACTGTTATATCCTGAAGGGCCAACAATGATGGTATGTTTCACATCAACTGCACGAATGGCATCGATCACTTTCTTCTGAATCTGACACCAAAGAGCAGTTGTAATTCCATGAGGTTCGTTCAGGATTTCGTAATACACGTAATTCGAGCGGTCTTTGAAATGCTCAGCCATTTGTGGCCAGACTTTCAGGAGAATGCCTTCGACGGTCGGTTGAGTATCGGCATTGGGATCGAAAGTGTGATTATCGAGCAGGATATGAATCTGCAATTCTTCAGCCCAATCAACAGCCTGATCCAAAAAATCGAAGAACAACGGATCAATGGTATAGTCGGGTGCACCGTTAGTCATGAAGTGCAGGTTGATTGGAAGGCGAATGACATCACAACCCAGACTTTTAATCCGGATAAAATCTTCCTTGGTGTATTTTGCAAACTGGACCTGACGGGCACTACCGGTTTGAAACCAATTGGTCAGGTTAACGCCGCGGGAAAATGGGGTCTGTGCCGAAAGGGCATAAAAGCTGAAATGAAAAATCAGGTAAAGCAGTATTTTCAGGTATAGTTTCATCGACCAGACATTTAGTTTCAGGACACAAATTAACAAAAAAGATGGAACACTGGATTCAACCCGGATTATTCATTGGAATGGAATCAAGACTAAATCCCTGTTCCAATGTACTCTTCAGTACGCAAGGGAATTACAAATTATTAACCGGTACTTCCCATAGGATGTATGTGTTTTCACTCCCAATAGAATTAATCCATCGCGGGAAGTTGTTTGTGTGCCACAAAAAGGCTGTAATATGCAACGATTAAAAAAGCGATAGCCGGAACCCAGTAGGCCAGTGTAATACTTCCGGCCTCATCAGACACAATACCCTGAATTTGAGTCAGAACAGCCGCTCCGGCGATAGCCATAACCATACCGGCACCACCAATTTTGGTATCCTCACCCAGGCCGGCAATACCCAATCCATAGATGGTGGGAAACATGAGCGACATACATCCTGAAATTCCAACCAAAGCATAGACTCCCAGCCAGCCATTTCCATAAATTGTCACCAAACAAAAAACTACGGCAAGCAATGCAAGACCGGTAAGTAAAGCACGCGGCCTGATGAACTTCATCAGCCCGGTACAGATAAACCTCGCCAGGACGAATAATATCAAGGATATAATGTAATAGGTTGCACCTGCCTGTTCTGCTGTCCGAGGCAATAACGAATCGAATCCAACCCATTCAAACAGATTATAGAAGCCTGCTGCAACCGGTTCAACTTTGCGCAGTCCGGCAATGATTTCGGCTGATCCTGCATTTTTACCCAACTGCGCGACAACCGCATCGAGTTGGAGTTGCTGCATCACATACCTGATCAGGAATGACCAAACGGCAATCTGGGCACCCACATAAAAGAACTGGGCAATTACTGCCCATTTGTAATTTCTGTTCTTAATCAGTCTTTTGAAAGTCCCCAAAAAGTCAAGATTCTTATCGTCTTCTTTCAAAGGAGGCATTCGGGTAAAATAGAAAGCCAGCAATAAACCAACCATTACCAATCCCACAGCGATGTATGTCATAGTGACCACATTCAATTCGGCCCCCTGAATTTTAACCAGCTCACCGGCGGGAAGGGCTGCCCGTTCAGCTGCACTTAGGGTATTCAACTGTGACAAGATAAACACCTGGCTGATAACCACTCCGGTGATGGCTCCAAACGGATTAAATGACTGGGCAAAATTAAGGCGCTGGGTGGCCGTTTCCTGCGGCCCGATAGCACATACATACGAATTTGCTGATGTTTCGAGAAATGACAAACCTGAAAAGAGAATCAGAATGGCAAAAAGAAACATCAAAAAACTGATGCTGATGTTTATTCCGGAAAACAACATCGCCGGATAAAACAGGAACGTACCTAAGGCATATAAACCCAGGCCAACCATAACTCCTGACTTGTAAGTGAATTTTTTGATGTATAATGCGGCAGGAATGGCAAAACACCCATATCCGAACAGATAACACGCAACCTGTATCCATGCTGTTTTGGAGTCGGTCAGACTCATAATCCGCTTAAATGCTGCCAGCATGGTATCTGTCAGGTTGTTGGGCATGGCCCATGCAAAAAACAACGAAGTCAGCAGTGCAAATGGCAATACAATTCCTTTAGGAATGATCTGATGTTTTTCCATACTGATTTGAAATTAAACGATTATTGAAATTTTGCAGCAATATCCCGGATATCCAACTGAAATAATTTCCGTACAATCTTCGCCAGCTCAGCCTCATCACCCTGAATATGAGCAATCTGCTGGGTATGAGTCAGTGATTCGCCGGGTTTTAAATCCGCGGCAGGCGATGAGGTTTCAATTTCGTAGAATGGTCCCATGATGGAGCCGTCTTCAACAGGCCCGTCGTTGTACGAGTTAATAACATCACCTTTGAATGGATCATCCTGTTTTCCCCATTTCGAATTTACATAATCTTTTGGTTCTGAAGGCAACGAACACCAAAGCAGGGTCAGAACTTTTTGATCCGAATCGTAGCTTCCGCAAATGCCTTTCGCCCGTTCAGGAGGAAGTCCGATTTTACTGCGCAACCTGCCATCAATTTTGAAATAAACAGTTCCGTTTTCTGCAATTAACCGATCGGAAGGCACCTTCCCAAAATATTCATCGTTGACAATTACTCCATTGCCTTCAGGCTTATAAGGAATGAAAACAGTAGTTGTTGGCGAAGGATTAAACATACAAAGCAACCAGATTGAGGGCAATCCTTTTTCTTTTGTCCAGGCCTGGTTCCCTGTGTTTGTAATGGTATTCTCCGATTGGTAAGCAACAACACCGAGACCGTCAGGAATATCGATACTGAATAATGAACGCAGTGTATCTTTTGATAAAATGGATACGGTTCGTACAATACCGATATTTAACGCTGTTCCGGAAGCATTCCTTACGACTGTATTTTTTGCAAATTTAACATGTTGGTCATCGACAGCTTTCACATCATAACTTTCGGTATCAATTACAGGAGGTACTACCCAATTCGTAAAAACCTGCTCCTTCCCTTCCGGAAAATAAACTGAAAACGGACCTCCTTCCGGGCCTAACCAAAACCGCTCCTCACCTCCGAAAGGATTAAACTGGCTGCTGATTTTCCCTGAATCAAAAAGTTTGTAATTTATCCAGCCAAAACTTCTTCCTTCTTTGCCATTGGCCGAACTCGTCATTACCCTGCCCTGTAACTGCGGAATTACAACCAGGCCTGCCTTTGAAGTGTTGTCCTTAAGTTCGATAAAATCGATCTGATGAGCCTTCAAAAAACTGAGATCATATCCGTAAGTTCCCGGTGAAAAAACTTCTTTGGTGTCGGAATTCATAGTTTTAGCTTTTTTTGTGTTTGATGACGAACATGTGGCCATGAGGATAGCCAATAATGCAAACAAGGTAAATGATAATTGATTTCGCATAAGATTTTTTTCAGGGTATAAACATTTATTTGTATTTCCGTTTCACAAGCATCATATTTACAGGTTTAAATTAGATTAAACGGGAACAGCTAGTTCACTTCAATAGTCTGCCAGTCAGGTAATCTGGGGAATTTCGCATGCGGATCAGACTGGTAGTATAAAGTCATTGGATCTTTATCATTGATATTCTCCATCGTGATCCGGCATTTTTTGCGGAATGGCATGGCCCAGTAGCAATTAAAAGCACTTCCTGGATATACACAAACGGCCAGTGAGTTGAGAGGGGCATATTCATTCCAGCCCATTCCAAAAAAATCACCTACCGGGCATTCAACAGATGGTTCAGTCTCGTCGTCCCAGTAAATACGCAGGATCGAAAATTTCCAGTTTCCGGTTGGTGTCATCCAAATGTGCTGGATGGCACCCATGCCATCGATTTCAGCCATGGTAAATGTTTGTCCGGGCTGAATGCGGACAAAGGGATTGACTTTCCAGCCTTCTCCCAAATCGCGGGCGGCATTGCTGGCATTGGCCGTGTTGGTTTTATCCTTATCCTCCAACCTGGCCATCCCGCCTTTACCTTTTTCTCCTGTAAAGTTTTCAGGACTGATGGAACGGGTCTTTGCATTTGACAAACGGTATAAATTGCCCATGTTCATTTCCAGACCGTTAAATACAGCTTGTGAAAAAACATCCGATACTGCCAGAAAACCAATTACGATGTAAACTAAAATTCTCTTCATTTTATTGAAAATTAATGGTTTAACCTAATCGAAAATGCTACTGAAAAATTGGATTATTGTCACGACTGCCATTTTATTAATTTGTGCTGAATTTTAATTGTCAGCTCTTCAGGCGCTTTCAAATTTAGCTGTTTTTTTCTTCTGTCCTAAGCCAAACGGCCTAATATTACCACGCATTCAAACCGGCAGGCTTCATCAGTATTTATTTCTGTCCTATCCCCCAAAAAAAAGGGAGGAGTTATTCACTCTTCCCTTTTTTAAATCATCCGTATATCGTTAAATATCAACAATTAGCATCCATTTGCCGATATTCCGTTTAGTACTAATCAAAGATATTGATGTACCAGTTTTTTTCGTCTAGCAATTTGTTGTAAATCGTTTGACGCATGCTGGACGGATATTTGGCAGAGACTTTTTTAGCCAGGAACGAAGGATCGTTTCTGCGTTTGGCTACACGCATTAAATCGTAAAAGCGTTCACCTTCAAAGGCCAATTCTCTTGCTCTCTCGTCCAAAATAAGTTCTTCGAGATACAGTTGTTTTGCCAATAAGTTTCCTGTAAGATCGGTATATCCGATTACCTCGTTGGTAAACGGGTCGTGTTTGTAATTGATATTCCCCACCTGAATTTTGTCGTAAGTGCCAGTATATCCAACACGGCCACGAATTCCAAGCTGCCTTCGGTCAACCTGTATGTTGTAATTACTGCCATCGTTCACAATGTTGATCGCATTGGTTGTGAAGGTACTTATTATGCCATTCCGTTCGAATGCCCACCAGGTAAATATTTCAGCTAAGTAAAGTTGTATGCCTCCGGCGCGGTATATGATGAAGTTGGCATCCTGATCGTACCTGTTTTTATCAATCGAATATTTATATACAATCGTATCAACGTCTTCCATCAGCGACAAATAACTGCGCTCTTCCTTTTCCATTTTCCAGGTTAGCATTTGCGAATAAGCCTGCATAGGTGCTCCATTTTTTAAATATAAATAGGATGATCCATATCCGCGGTAAATATCACCAATTGGAATTCCCCGACGATTTTTATCAAGTATGGTAAGCTCGGGTTTAGCCTGATTCACAATCAGGTTGTATCCTCTCCAGAGGGTTTCCCACTTGTGTATAGCAGCCTTGGTTGGTTTGAGCATATAATCGTGCGGCTCAAAAGGCTCGAACAAACGCTGAAAATCATTTTGCTGCAGATTCGCTTTATTGAATGGCAAAGTCAAAATATGTTCCCTGATATCAACATTTCTGAAAATATTTCGCCACTGATTGTTTGAAAAACTCTGATCAAGCTGATAACGGTAATTGTCGGAGGTGGTATATGCGATTGCATGAAGATGTTTTTCAGCCTGAGTTAAATCGCCAGAGGTCAGATACATCTGGCCCAGTAATGCGTGCCATGCAAAAATGTTCCAAACAGTAACTTCCCACGATTGATCGTTGTTATCGATGTAATGGTTTACTCCAACTGCAGGATTTCCATCAACATGCTTAACGCTTTCAAGTTCATTACTGAAAACTTTAATTACCATTGCCAAATCGTAAAATTGCTTTTCAAGGGTAATAGTTTTGTTGTAAGTAGTGTCATTGTAAAATCCATCCCTTCCAAATACAACATTTACTTTATCAATGTAAGTTGACGCAGAATTCAGATATTGTTCAATTTCTTCAATTGAGGTAAGCGACTCGTGAATAAATGGCACTTTACCATAAATTCTGGCGGCATTAAAATAAGCCCAGGCACGCATCGTGATCGCTTCTCCATATAACCTGTCGTAGTTGGTAACTGGTATCGATTTATCCAGTACTTCAGGATGCTTAACTTTCATGACACTTATAAAACTGTTGCATGCTGAAATCAGTTTGAAAAAATTGGTCGGATTGGCATATTTGTTATTCTTGGAGGCCTGAAAATTGTAGATCTCAATCAAATCCGCATCGGCATTGGGAGTTACTGTAAGCAAATCGCCTCTCAGTTCACCCAGAACGACCAACTGTTCAACCAATTTCTGCTGTAACCCATACAGGCCAATCGCTACCGAACGATATTCATACCAATCATCGAATAACTGATCCTTCGTTACATTTATATCCTGATTGGGATTAAGAAAATCAGTACATGAAGGAAGAAAAATCAGTGATATCATGACTGAAATGATAACAACCGAATATTTCAGATTTTTTAGCATGATTTTTAATTAATAAATTTTATAATCCAAG
>JBBSBP010000058.1:0-32336 GCA_038251165.1 Bacteroidales bacterium
ACAAGATGATACCTCGCTGCAAAAGAATTTGATTGTGAGTTTTACTGCTAATCCAAACAGTCCAACCGAAGATTTTACCTACGAATGGAAATTTAATAATGGCCAGACTGCTTCAGGTAAACAGGTCGAAATTACTTTCGATAAGCTTGCCCTGATCAAAAATAAATTGAAGGAAATTGCAGTAGAACTGACAGTTACCAATGAAACATGCACGAAGAAATCAGATGTTTATGTAGTTCCATACATTCCATTTGCTGAACCAATACTTGAGCTGCCAGAATCAAAAGTCTGCAACGAAAAAGGTGAAATTCCGTTTAGCAAATATTCACCCAAAGGAGCATTGATAGAATCTAAGGAAGCTCCTGAAGCTGTGAGAAATGGTGATCAGCCGACTTTTGATACCCGCAAAGTGGCAAAAGAAATATTGCCGGCAACCATCACTTTTACGGTTGCAGGTTTGCCCACCGGTTGTACTGTTGTGGTTACCAAGCCGGTTGCCTTGAATTTGTCCTCCAAAATTATGGATTCGACCAATCAAAAGTTATTTGTACTATATGGAAATAAAACCGATGAAACGATCATCGGAAAACAAACCTATATCTGGAATTTTGGTTTGGCCCATTCTGAAGTTACAACAGATAAGACCGCTGAATTCACTCTTGACTTTGATTTTGAAGTACTTAAAAAGAATAAAATTGAAACGATTGTTGCCACAGTTACTTTAAAGGACGATCCGTGCAATTCAAAAGGTATTGTGAATACAGATGTACCCAAAAATGATGCAGTAAATAAATGCAAAGTGTTGGTTACGGAAAATATCAATACCAAAATTGCAGCATTAAGAACACCTGCCATGCTTAAACGGGTAAAAGCAACAGCAAATGCCGGGCTTCGGAATATTTATAACAATACAATCGACACGCTTATCAGAGTACCTGATGTATTCAGTTCAGGCGATCCGGTCCAAAAATCTGCTATTATTGTCAGCCTGAGCGATTTACTGAATCAAATATACAACTTCAACAACATCAGGAATTTACCCGAAATTGCCCGGATTCTGGAAGCGATTTTAAGGGTTTTACTGCTGATCATGCTCAACCTTGTCCGTTGTGATACTAAAATCAATGATAAAGACCTGTCAATTATTCTGAAAAATCTTGAAACATTCCACGGTATGGCGTCTTTACTCCGCGAAAGGTATCCTCAACTCGATCTGAAGAATGCGCTTGAAAATGAAGTGACAGATTTCACCAAGAATTTTCTTTCACAACTTGCGGTATTAATCAACTCACTGAAAACACTGATCAAAGATTTAGGCTTATTCTCAACATAATGGCTAATAACACTCATATCATCCACCGGGTCAACCTGGAAATTGAAGTGCCCGAAATGCGTTTGGCCAATCAGGTAAAGGATGATGCGGTTAGGTTGCTCTACAATGATATACTGCCGAAATTGGAGAAATACATGGACACGCTTGTACTTGTTGACGAACATGTACAATTTAACCAGTTGAATATCAATCTGAAAAATTTATCAGAAGAAAATTTCGAGAAAGAATTCACCAGTTTAATATTACAGGTTTTTCATGAGAAAACAGAAAAATTGGTTGAACCGTTTCAATTGACAAAAGTCCAGGTCGATGAACAAAAGGAAGCTGAAAAAGCGCTAAAATACACAAAGGAGCAATTGGCTTTCGAGAGTTTTCTTTTTTTTCTTGAAACAGGAAGACTTCCCTGGTGGAGCGAAAAATCAGGCGATTTATTGCATGAACAATATCTAACAGAAATACTTAACCATTCTACTTCTGAATTTAGGGTTCGACTTGCCAGCTTGCTTAACGAAAATACATTAGCTCTCGAACGATTGCTCATCCAGTTTTCACTTGAATTTAATTTCCGGAGCATTTTTGAATCTGTTAAAGTTCAGAAAGGATTTGCCGGAGAAGATCTGGCAGGCAGAATTATTGGATTACTGAAAAATTTTGTGGATAGAAAAAAATCTGACGGCCAAACCTTATCAATTTCGGAGCAAATATTTATCAGAGAAGTTATTCGGCTGATATTCAGTCAGGAAAGAGTTTTTAATGAACAAAAGTTGTTGAATATTCTCAATAAAATTTCAGTAAAACCTTTAGAATCATTCACTTTATCAGAACAAGACGCTCAGCTTGATTTTGAGTTTCTTCTCGATGAATTGAGGATGGAAATCACATCTTCAGATTTTAATGATCAGCAGGTTTCAGATTTTCCTGAGATTGAGAAGTTGACCGAAAAAGTGACTGAAAATCAGCAAGAAAAAATCAGTAAAAAATTAAAAAAAGCTGAAAAAGAAGATGAGGGGATTTTCGTGAATAATGCAGGATTGGTGCTGTTGCAGCCCTTCTTCGACTCTTATTTCAAAGATTTTGATTTGCTGAAAGAAGGAAAATTTAAAAATAGCGAATCACAAACCGTGGCCGTTCACTTGCTGCATTACCTGGCAACAAAAATGGAACTTGCAGCCGAATATGATCTCGTAATGGAGAAGTTCCTTTGCGGTTGGAACCTTGATCTTCCAATCGCCAGAGAAGTGACGCTCAGTCAGGAGATGAAAGACGAATGTGAAACATTGTTGAGTGCTGCCATCAGGCATTGGAGCGCCTTGAAAAACACATCGCCTGATGGATTGCGCGAAGGATTCCTTCAACGTGAAGGGAAATTAATCCTGAACGACTTTCAGGATCGACTTGTAATTGAAAGTAAGGCTCAGGATATGCTGTTAAGTTTTCTTCCATGGGGATATTCAATTTTCAAATTGCCATGGATGAAAAGCGCCCTGTATGTCGAATGGCAACAAACAAATTGAAGAAATCGAATGAAAGAAACTGTTACAGCGCCACCTTCCAATACCCGGCACGGAAAAGAAAATTCCGGTGTCGGGAAACAGTTCTTTCCCCAAGGTCATGAAGATTCTTTTTTCAAAACTACCGGTATCCAGCCAAAACTCAATATTGGCCAGCGTGGTGACAAATACGAGCAACATGCCGATGCTATGGCTGATAAGGTAGTCAGTAAAAGCGCAAACAATTCTCCGGTAACCCAGGCAAAGGCTCCTGATAAGGATTCAGAAGAAAAAATCGATAAAAAAGAAGAGGAAAACAACAAAGAAGAAGGCACACTGCAACGCAAACCCATGTTCGAAAGTGACGGTGAAGGTGAGCCCAATGTGCAGAGGAGCATGTATCCTGAAAATGATGAAGGCGAGAAAGTTTTCAGGAGCGAAAATGAAGCATCGACCGGTAACTTAAGTAAAGGGGAAACCATCGTTGCCATTGCACGATCGAAACTTGGAAAAGTAAAAGCAAAAGAAGGACTTGCAGGAGACGGTGGAAAACAACTGCGCCACGGCTATGAAACACTGCTTGAAATTTTTCATCTCGCGGCACCGGGCGTTTGGGAAGATGATGTGATTAAGTATGTCACTCCCGGACTGCCATCGTGGTGTGGCATATTTGCTGTGTATTGTATCAGGAAAGCCGGCATTGACATCGGTACCTGGCAGATGGGAAAAGGTGTTACTGCATTCGGAAAACTGAAGCAAACGGAAACGCCACAGGCCGGCGACATCGGTTATATGGACGATCACCAGCATCACGCCATCATTGTAAAGGTGGAAGGTGATATGGTTCACAGCATTGATGGCAACAGCGGGTTGCAAAGCGAAATCATCGAGAATAAACGCTCACTGAAAGCTTACCGTGGATTCTTCACTGCTTTACACAACGCAGCAAGTACAGGCGATGTTCAGAAAAAGGAAAATTCTGGTAGCAGCCATGAAGCTTCTCCTTCAATCGAAAATACTATAAATTCTTCAAAAGGAGGTGGAAGTCCGCTCGACAATTCGACACAAAGTGAAATGGAAGGCGGGTTCGGAAACGACTTCGGCGGAGTGCGTGTTCATACCGGCAGTGAAGCGCAGCAAATGAACAAAGACCTGAACGCTCAGGCATTTACCCACGGACAGGATATCTATTTTGATGAAGGGAAATACAATCCGCAAACATCTTCGGGAAAACATTTGTTGGCCCATGAACTGACGCATACAGTGCAGCAAACCGGAGGTGTGCAAAAGATGGTGCAGAAGACCGGAAATGCACCGGCCGCTGAAACCAAATCAAAAATCGATTTTGATAGTAACATCATCTTCATCGATAAGCTTTACCTTCCTAAACTGAAAAGCCGCAACCAGGGTATCATTAGCACATCTGCCACCCGTGCGAAGAATTATAAGCGGGAAGAATCATACTTAGTCAGTGCAACAAGTTCAGACAAAGCTCAGGATGAAGTCTGGAAAAGCCACGTTGAACCCAAGGTAAAAACCGAAGTTGATAAACTGGCAACAAAAGCAGCAGATAAAAAAGCCTTCGATGCCTCTGTCAATTCCTATTACCTGACATGGGGATCGCTGAAACTCATGGGCTCTAAGGAAACAATCACCAGGAATTCCCTTGTTCCGCTCTGGAACAAAAATGGCAAAGCGTCAGCTTATGATGTTGATCACGTCAAGGAATTACAATTGGGCGGGGCTAATTTCATCGACAATATGGAGTTATTGAATTTCTCAGCGAACCGAGCTTCCGGGTCAGCCGTCAAAAACACAATTGAAAGGCAGCTTAACGAATTCCTGACTTCGGAAGATGCAAAAAAACAAGCCACCGATAAAGGCAAGGATCTTCCAAAAACGAATGAAGCAAAAGAAAAATATAACATCACCTTTAACAGTATCCATTATGACGATGCCAAATCTAATTTCTCCAAAGGCGCATTAGGCGAAGATTTTTGGTCTAAGAAGGATATCGCGGAGGGTTTTGATCATCTGAAGAAATTTGTTCCGATGACTACAACTCAGATTGCCGATGCGAAAGGTAGTAAGGATGACCCGATTATTTATACTTCTGAAGCGGGAGGAACGGGTCTGCATAAGAAAGACCTTGAATCACTGAAAGGTGTTACTGTTACGAAGTTTAACTTCCCTGAAGTTCCTTCAGGCGATCTGGCCGGGAACATTGAGTTGGCAATAAAACCTCCGTCTGTAGTAAACGGCGATATCAAAGTTCCGATACCCATTTACAAGATGGAAGGAGTGGTATTTGGAGGCCACATGCCCCGCAGGGGAGCAAAAAAAGGTCAGGGAGGTCTTGAAAAAATCCTGAGCAAACTCGAAATTAACGGGCTCAGCCCCGCTGTTGTTGATATGGCTGAAATTATGCCTGGTATCGGCCTGGTGGTGCGCGGTCGCATCCAGCCAACACTCGAAATCATCAAAGGCTTCGAGCTTGATTTCTTCATTGAAGGCGATAATTTCGGTATCAGCAAAACCATCACTGCAGGTGAAATTAAGGTTCCACCACCGTTTAAGATTAACGGTGCATTCCTGACGATCGGTGCAGGCAATAAAGGTATTTTTGTCGAAGGCGATGTGTTTTTTGAAATCAAAAAACTCGGAACCGGGAAAATATCAGGTCTTGGAAAAAGCAACGGGGACTTTGGTATTAAAGGAAAATTTGATTTTGATCCGAAGCTATTCAGAAAAAGTGCCGCAAGCATTGAAGTCGAATACAATAACAAAGATGGTTGGTCGGCCAAAGGTGAATTGCAAATAGCGAAGGACTCTGTCAAGGGAATCAAATCAGGAAATATAACAGTTGGTTACGCTAACAATGTGTTGGAAGCCTCAGGTACAGCAGAGTTGACCATCAAAGGAGTAAAAGAAGTAACGCTTCGAATTAAGTTTGCCGAAGAAGTTTCCGAAATTGAAGGTGGTGTGAAAATAGAGAAACTTCCGGGGATCAAAGAGGGAGAAGGAACGCTGAAAGTCGTCAAAAAAGGCGATGAATATGATTTCAGCGGTAGCGGAAAAATCACTCCTGATATTCCCGGTTTGTCAACACAGCTTGCTTTTGAATTTCATAACGACATTTTTTTAGTTGATGCAAAGGTTGATTTTGAAAAGGGACGACTGAAAGGGATGCTCAATGTCGGGATCACCAACCGCGCTGTTGACGCACAGGGCAAACCCACCGGAAAAGCGCTGCCTGATTATAAAGTTTACGGAGAAAGTAGTCTTGCTTTAAAAATTACAGATAGTATAACGGTTACTGCCGGAGTAAAACTTTTAGAGAACGGTGAAATTGAAGTAAGGGGCGGAATAAAACTGCCGCAGAGATTCCAGGTGGTTCCGAAATTATTCAGCATAGTTGACAAGCCGCTCATCTCCATTCCTCCGATACATATTCCGCTCTTCGGAATTCCTCTCGGCATAGCGACCATTGGCATCGAAGCGGTCATCAAACCCCGGTTAACTGCTGACGTTCAAATCGGCCCCGGAGATTTAACCAATGTACAGGCCGAGATAGTTTACAATCCGGCTCATCCTGACGAAATGTCTATTACTGGTGGAGCCGATTTTGAGTTTATTGCTGAAGCTGGAATCACAGCCGGGGTTGATTTCGGAATCTCAGCAAGCATTGCCATCGCTTCTCTTACCGGAGGGATCAATTTGTCAGCCTATATTAAGGCGGCGGCTCAACAACCGGTTTTCCATGCCGATATCAAATATTCTCCGAAGACAGGATTTGAACTGAATGGAGATGTGAAAGCGCTGGTAAAAGCAATTCTCGGTTTTAAAGGAGATTTGTATGCCGAAGCTTCCATCGGAATCTGGCCGGCCGATTATACAAAGCGGTGGGAATGGCCAATCTTCAAGAAAGAAATTGACACCGGGCTTCAAATTGGTTTCGAATTTCCATTTGGTTATAAAGATGGTAAAGCAAATGCCTCTTTTGAAAACCTTAAATTCACGTATCCATCATTAGACGACATAACAACGAAAGTCAAGGAACAAATTGTTAATCCTATTGCAGACAAGTTTTAAAAAAGACAATTAAAAATGACTATGACTGAAATAAAAACTCTTTTACGCGAAGGTGCGGAACTTCATCTTGCAGGCAGGATGGAAGAAGCAGAAAATAAATACCGGGAAGCGCTGGCGATAAATGAAAGCAATGCTGTTGCGCATAACAACCTCGGATTCCTTCTTGCCCAACTCAGTAAATTCGATGAATCAGAACAGGAATATTTTCGCGCAATGGAAATAAGTCCCGAATATTCGACTGCCTATACAAACCTCGGTCAAACCTATCTGATGATGGAGCGATGGAAGGATGCAGAACAATATTTACTGAAAGCAATTTCACTTGATGAAAACGATTTTCACGCCAACGAAAGTTTAGCCAAACTTTATATGCTAAAGGGTGATTTTTCTGATTCAGAAATTTTCTGGAAAAGATGTTATACTATACAACCACAATCAAGTCAGCTGATTGATCTTGCACATGTTCTGATCACTCAGAAAAAGCTGGATGAGGCCTTGGATGTAATGAAAAATGCCTTGCCTGATGAAGAAGAAAATCCGCGATTGTATGCGATGTTTGGAATCATCTATTTTGCGAAATATGATTTTGGCTCTGCCATCAAATGTTTTAAGCGCACGCTTGGAATGGAGCCTGAAAACACCGAAGCCCGTCACAACCTTGCCATGTCACTTCTAAAAACAGGACAAAGCGATGAAGCAGTGAACGAGTTCCGCAGAATATTGCTGCTCAGTCCGGAGCATACCGAAGCCCGTAATAACCTTGCAGTAATTGAACTCGCTGCCGGTGAAACTGATTCGGCTTTGAATCATTTTAATATAACTATTGATCAGGAACCTGAAAATGCGAAAGCGCTTTATTATAAGAGTGTCATTCTGTTTAATCAGGGCAAAGCCGATGAGGCGAGAAAATCATTGGCCGCCACTATCGCGACAAACCATCCCGATTATAAACTAAAGGCGGAGGAAATACTTGCAACAATGAATTAAAAAACAGAACTATGAAACGAAATTCAAGGCGATTCGTGCGCAGACAAAATCAGCCGAATGAAAGATCGCACAGTCCGTTTTTCAATCTGGCCCACGATGAATCAAAACAACATCCTTCCTTTTTTCAGACGCAATTAAAGACAGGCGAAAAAGGCGACAAGTACGAAAAGGAAGCAAACAACGCAGCCGGAAAAATTGCAAATAAGGTTCCTTCATCTCCTGAACCTGCTGTACAAAAGCAGGACATCAGCGCTGTGCAAATGAGCAGTATGAAGGAGAATGAGGAAAAAATTGCACAGAAGCAAGAGAAAGAAGAAGAACCAAAACCAGTACAGAAAGCAACTTCCGAAGACGATAAGAAACCAGTGCAGAAGATGAGTGACGAAAAAGATAAACCTGTGCAGAAAGCAACTTCCGAAGATGATAAAAAGCCGGTTCAGAAGATGAGTGACGAAAAAGATAAGCCGGTTCAGAAGGCCGATGTTGACGAAAAGAAGGAAGTCCAGTCTAAACATGAAGAGGAAAAGAAGGATGAGCATCCGCCCATTATGCACAAAAAGAAGGAAGGAAACGGAACTGAAAAAAGTTCAGATATTTCGGAACGGATAAAAGAAACCAAAGGCAAAGGGCAGCCCATGTCAGAAAAAACTGCACGGCAGATGGAACAGGCTTTTGGGGCTGACTTCAGCAAAGTAAACATTCACACCGATGAGCAATCGGCATCGCTGAATAAAGACATGCATTCCATCGCATTTACCAACGGGGCCGATATTTATTTTGCTGAAGGTCAATACAATCCTGATTCATCGTCAGAAAAAACACTTCTGGCACACGAGCTTACCCATGTAATTCAGCAAACAGGAAAGTAAACCCATGCAATGACTCCATCTGAAAAAAATGCACTTGCTGTTAATCAATATTTGAATTTTCTCGCAGAAGTTTTTCGACGGCGGTTGAAGAATCATTTTGCTCAGGACAATAAAGCGCCAAAGCTGAGTGATGTAATGAAAATCGTATCGGCCAGGGATGATTCCGAATTGTCAACGTTTATTCGTAATCAGAAAATGACTCCTGAAGAAATTGTCGTCCTGCTTCTTGCGCTTGCACCTCACGTCAGACCTGCTTTTTTCGATTTGCTGATTGAGCAGAATTTAACCCAATCGGGCGATTTTCCTCAACTTGGGGGCGTTCGTGGCAAACAGTTCCGGGGATTTTTACCAAGCGGCGAAACAGCATTATTTCTTCTGGCAGGTGATGAATTGCATAAGCGATTTGAATACAGCAGGCTTTTTAGCTCCGAACATTATTTTGCTCAAAAAAATCTGGTTTGGTTGGATGATACAGAGCCTGGTGAACCACCTTTAAGCGGTAAGCTGGAAATTGGGCGCGATTACCTGGAGCTTTTTATTCAGGGAAAAATCTCGCGACCCAAAATGAGCATGGATTTTCCCGCGGAATTCATCACTACTGAATTAAACGCTGATGATCTGGTGCTTTCTCCGTCCACAATCAGGCAAATTGCTGAACTCGAAAATTGGATTAAATACCAGGATACACTGATGAACGCCTGGAACATGAAACGCTGGATTAAACCAGGCTATCGGGCATTGTTTCATGGCCCTCCGGGAACCGGCAAGACGCTTACAGCAATTATAATTGGAAAAAATACCGGCAGGGACGTTTTCAGGATTGACCTTTCAATGGTGGTTTCAAAGTTTATCGGTGAAACTGAAAAGAACCTTTCGCAACTCTTTGAACGTGCAAAAAGCAAAGACTGGATACTGTTCTTCGACGAGGCGGATGCCTTGTTCGGGAAACGGACCAACGTTCGCGATGCCCATGATAAGTATGCCAACCAGGAAGTTGCTTATCTGTTACAACGCATCGAAAACCATGACGGACTTGTAATTCTCGCTTCCAACTTCAAATCAAATATCGATGAGGCTTTTATTCGCAGGTTTCAATCGGTAATCTATTTCCCGCTTCCCACAGCCGGTGAGCGGATACAACTTTGGAAGAAAACATTGCCATCAAATGTCGGATTGAAACTCCCTTCAGATGCCGACTTATCTGCTGTCGCCCGGAAATATGAAATTACAGGTGCTGGAATAGTCAATGTCGTCCAGTATTGTTGCCTTGAATCTTTGTCAAAAAGTTCAAATGAAATCAGTGTTGACCAGATAAAATCCGGCATTGAGCGGGAATATCAGAAGGAAGGAAAGGTGTTTTAATCTCTCAATAACCATTTCCAGACAGGTATTACCTCAATCTTTATTGTTTCTGTTTCAATTACTTCTTCAGTATCGAGTGTCAGAATATATGCCTTGGGTATGTTTAATGCTTTAACAGCGTTAATAATACCATTTATTTCGCGTGTTCTGTTCTGCTCATTTAATTCGGCACAAACCTGAATTGCCAACTCTATTTGATTATTAAGGGTAGCAATAAAATCACACTCATGAGCTGAATGATAGTAATACACTGAATACTTAGTGCTGAGTTTATTAAAAACCAGATTTTCAAGCAGTCGCCCTGTATCCTTTGTGAAACGCATCGAAATACGGTTGATAAATCCATTATCGGCCACATAAATTTTCTTCTCGTTCACCAATTGTTTTTTCAAACTGTAATCGAACTTCGGAACCTCTGCTACTATAAAAGCATCAGATAAATATCCCGTGAATTTTTTAACCGTATTGACACTGCCGATATCAACAACCTTCAACAATGACTGATAACTGTACCTGTTTGAAAAATTAGTAATTAAATAGCGGTATAGTTCGCGCAAATTGGTGATATTTTCAATATTATACCTTATTGCAATATCCTTAATGACAATATCTTCATACGCTTTCGCGATATAGGTTTCGTCATTATAAATAAGATATTCAGGCATTCCACCCAAATTCAAATAGTCGCCAAAGTGTTTTTTAATAATGGCTTTTCTTTCAGAGATATAGACATCGTGTTCGGCTGAAGAAAAATCCTTTAACCTTAAAAACTCCACAAAATCAAAGGGAACGAGGTTAATATCAATATACCTCGCTGTAAGTTTTGTCCCTAACTCGCGGCTAAGCAAGCGCGAATTTGAACCGGTTATGATGAACTTAAATCCATTCTCATAAAACCGGCGAACAAAATTCTCGAATTGATTAATATTCTGAATTTCATCTATAAAGAAGGTTTTTTGCTCTCCGAATAATTCCAGTTGCGCTTCATAGATCGAATTAAATTCGGCTGCCTCAAAATTGTAAAAACGTTCATCTTCAAAGTTGATGTAATAAAAGTTTTCGTTCTTATAATATTTTTCAATAATTTGCCGCAAAAGTGTTGATTTTCCGCAACGTCTTATTCCTGTGATAATTAGAACAGAAGGGAGTTTTATTTTTTGTTCAATATCTTTTAGGATATTGCGCTCTATCCCAACTTGTTTTTGCAGGATATATTTTCGTTGCTCTGTAAGTATCTGTTTTATAAGCTCTTTGTCCATGATATTAATCTGTTTCAATCAAGTTGCGCAAATTTAATAAAAATTGTTCAACTAATTGCACAATTTTAATTGGTGAAATTCGAATAAAATCAGTGTTGACCAGATAAAATCCGGCATTGAGCGGAAATATCAGAAAGAAGGAAAAGTATTTTAATCTCTCAATAACCATTTTCAGACGGGTATCAACTTAATCTTTATTGTTTCTGTTTCAAGATAATAAAAATTCAAACAAAAGACAGCAAATTGATTTTTGTGGAAAATGTTTGAAAAATAGAAGTAATTATCAATCACAATAATCCAGCGTATTTTGAAGGAAGGATTATACTTTGTCCATGCGGTTAAGCTGTTTCAATCAGGTTGCACAAATTTAATCGGTAATTCCATCTATCCTGACGTGCGCTTCTGAATAGGACATCAATTACTTTCATGTTATTAACAGCATTCATCAAATCGTTAGGTACCGGGCTATCTTCAAGTATCGACCTGGCAAATTGTTCGGATTGAATGGTGTATTGGTCAACGCCTTCAATTACAATTTCTTCGGAACCGGTTTTTGTTTGATGCGTCTTTCGGGGCATTCACCGGAATTTCAATGTACCCCGTTTGTACCCAAAACATGAACGCGTTGATACGGCATCAATTGGGTTGAACAGGTAAAAGTAGAAGTTTTTTCGGCACCAAAATCCAGCATAGCTGAAGTCAGTCGGTCGGTTTTCATAATCGGATCGCGGTCAATCATTGAATCAGCCCGGATTGGCTCTTCATCAAACAAAAAACGGGGAAACGAAACACAATAACAACCGATGTCCATCAACGCTCCGCCAGCCACATCAATATTGTTCCTGATATTCTGCGGATCGATGTTAAAATATGAAAAAAACGAATGAACAGTCTTTACTTCTCCAATCATACCTTCTGCAATCAATGATTTCACTTTTTGCCACTGCGGGTGGAAACGGTACCTGAAAGCTTCCAGCACTTTTAAATGCGGATATTTTTTTGTTCCCTCATACAATTTCGAAGCCTCAACAGACGAAATTCCGATAGGTTTTTCGCACTACACATGTTTCCCGGCTTGCATTACTTTAATGGCCAATTCCACATGAAGGTGATTGGGCAGCGGAATATAACCCACATCAATATCCGGATTATTCAGTAATTCTTCGTAAGAGCCATAGGCTTTCTAAATATTCAGGAGCTTCGCTGTTGTTTTAGCCTGTTCCAAATTTTTCGAACAGATAGCTTCAACTGTGCCATTTGGACTTTTTTGTATGCCCGGGATCACTTTTTCACGACCAATTTTAGCAGTACTTCGAATTCCCCAGCGAACTTTTTTTATCCCGGATTCATTGGAACTTTCTCTCTTTTGCATATTTTAAAATCTTTGATGGTTTATGTTCAGCAACCAAATTATGTTTTCAGGATTGATAAGGACTATGGTGATCGATTAAATTTTGAGGTAATATTTCAGAATTCACTTGATAGACCTGGCAAATCGTGAACTTTAAATCTGCAAACATACGATTTCATCTTGGTCTTTCTGGCAGATTGATTGAAGCGCGCGAAAATGCAGGATTATCTCAGAAACAAGTCGCTAATAGTAAAACCGTAAATCGCCAGGCTTTTGGAGGAAGTAAATGTAAGATGAATTTCATAGTCTGTTCTTGATTAGCGCAGGCAAACATTCTGATAATCAACCTACCATACAAAGATACAGATCCATGAACGAGTAAAGTGTAACCAATATTACAAACTACTATACTTATTTAACAAAAATTGTGGATAAACTAAAACTATTTCCAATGAGACTGAAAACTACGACTGCTTATTTCTTCAACTCCCAACTCACACCTTCTTTGCCATCTTTAATCTCAAAACCAATAGCCGCAAGTTCATTGCGGATTTTATCCGAAGTAGCCCAGTCTTTATTGGCTTTGGCATCCATCCGAAGTTTCATCAGCAACTCAACCACTTCGTTCAGAACTTCGCTGTTTCCGGCAGTAGCCTGATCTTCAGTTTTCAATCCAAAAATATCAAAAACAAAAGTATGAAATAACGATTTCAGGGCATCACGATCGGCCTCAGTAATGTTTGTTTTTCCATCAGCCACCGAATTGATGATTTTCACTCCTTCGAACAAATAAGCGATGGCAATCGGGCTGTTCATATCATCAGCCATGGCGGAAAAACAATTGCCGGATAATTCCTGAATATTTACTTCAGAAGATTCAGAAACAGGCAAGTCATCAATTTTAGCTACAGCTTTCATTAATCTTTCCAGTCCTTTTTCTGAGGCTTGCAGCGCTTCGTTCGAAAAATCAAGCGTGCTGCGATAATGTGCCTGAAGCATAAAAAAGCGAATGGTCATGGGTGAATAGGCTTTCTCGAGCAACGGATGATTCCCGCTAAAGAACTCAGCCAGCGAAATCGCATTTCCAAGCGATTTACCCATTTTTTGACCGTTCAGGGTAATCATGTTGTTGTGCATCCAGTAACGAACAGCTAGCTTCCCATGTGCCGCTTGCGACTGCGCCATTTCGGCTTCATGGTGAGGAAAGGTCAAATCCATTCCACCGCCATGAATATCGAAAGTATCCCCCAGATATTTACAACTCATTGCTGTACATTCCATGTGCCAGCCAGGGAATCCATCGCCCCAGGGCGAAGGCCAGCGCATGATGTGCTCAGGCTGTGCTTTTTTCCAGATGGCGAAATCCAGTCCCGAACGTTTTTCACTCTGACCATCCAAGGTGCGTGTATTGCTGATCAGGTCTTCAATTTTTCTTCCTGAAAGCTTGCCGTATTCATTTTCGCCGGCAAATTTCTCCACATCGAAATACACCGAACCATTACTTACATAAGCATATCCGGAGTTCAGTATTTTTTTTACTTCTTCAATTTGCTCCACAATGTGACCCGATGCACGTGGTTCAATACTTGGCGATTCCAAATTAAGTAAAGTCATTGCCTGATGGTACATATTGGTATATTTTTGCACCACTTCCATCGGTTCAAGCTCATCCAATTTGGCTTGTTTCGCGATTTTATCTTCGCCTTCGTCGGCATCGGCCACCAAATGGCCCACGTCGGTAATGTTACGCACGTAGCGTACTTTGTAGCCAATCTGTTTCAGGAAACGAAATACCAAATCGAAACTTATCGCCGAACGGGCATGCCCCAGGTGCGGAGGTCCGTATACTGTCGGGCCACAAACATACAAGCCAACCTTGCCGGGAACCAGCGGTTCAAAAACTTCCTTCTTTCGGGTAAGTGTGTTGTAAATCTGTATTTCCTGAATCATGATTATTGATTATTGATACTGCAAATGTAAAATTTATTGCTTTATAATCAACCCATTACATTCTTTAATTCTTGAAAACGAAGCCACGAAATAAAGAATGTAATGGATAAATCATTTAAAATTCCGCCAAAATCGCCAACCCATTTGACGAGTGCCGAAAAATTACCTGAAATTTTAATCGCTTTGATTGGTAAAGAGTTTAAATTAACTGGCAAAACAAGAACCGATGGTTCTAACATTCGAAAGCTAATTGCCAGAGAGCTTTTTATGAATGGATTACCAGAAGGAGCAATAGAAAATGAGTTTGAAATCGTTCCTCCAAGAAAAAAGGGTGTTCCAAAAATGTTACGTGAACTGATAGATACTTATGTCGTTACAAGTGGAACATCTTACAATCTGCAAGTTTGGAACAGAATGCCAAATTGTAAAACGGTATTAGTCAAATATAATTCGTAATTCTCAAGTAGAAATTTACGGATAGTTTCGCCACTTTTAGTAAATAAATAACGGTTTGAAGTAATTACACCCAGTAAACCACCTTTTTTTAAAACATTGGTCATTGCGATCAGGAAAGGATAATACAAATCAACCCGACCTTTCAAATTAAAACGTTTTGCTATTTTCTGTGCCTTTTCTGATCCAAGTATTTGAGTGTGAACATAAGGCGGATTTGCGATAACAATGTCAGCATATTCAGATTCTATTTTCTGGCTAAATAAATCCAATGGTTCTTTACAGGCCCCTGTCGTTTATAAAAAATCTTGATTTTTTATATCTACCGAATAATTATTGAACCATTTAAGATTAGATTTGGCAGAAACAATATAATCAATATTTGTATCGAAGCCTCTAATATCAATTTTTATAGGAGTATTTTGTAATTGGAATTTTTTTGCAATGGAAGTCAATAATTCACCTTCGCCACAAGCTGGGTCAAGTATGGTATATGAAGATTTAAATTCATTATTAAGTTCAGCGAATATTTTACTCGCCAAAAAATCAGCTAATTCTGTTGGAGTAAAAGTTGAACCCGAATTTTTTATTGTAACTTCTTTCATAGTAACTATTTTTGCAAAGATATGAAAATTAATTATTCCAAAAAGGAATATTTTAATGAATATAGAATTCCTAACAGTTAAAAAATTGAAAGAACTACCTTTCACTGTATTCGCGAAAATAATCAGGTAAGAAAATCGATGTAATTTTCAGGATGTATAATCCTCCATTCATTTCCGGGATAAGCTTCTGCAAAAGAATTTGGAATATTTACCTTTCTTTTGACGCTCCACTTAAATTCATAGTCTTGAATTTTTCCGCCGTATTCTTCCAGACAATCAATTTCCTGCTGGTTATGCCAAAGTTTTCGATTCGTTGTGCCTCGTCAATTACCAAAACCGTGTTGCTTCCAATTATCGGTTTCAATTGTGCTAAACTCGTGTTGGAAAGTGCTTCCCGAACATTCGCTTCGTCACCATTTAACCATAGAACTTTCTGTGATAATGATTTTTTCAGGATAGTTACCAGCGTAGTTTTGCCAACCTGGCGTGGTCCAAATAAAATAATTGCCTTGCCTTTAAACAGCTGGTTCGAAATCGTAGAAAACAAGTCGCGTGTGATCATCGTAAATAGACATTTATATACAATCGCAAATTTAATCTATATATTGCGAATAAGTAAATATTGTAAATCCACGGACATGCAGACCATCTGATCAATGAATAATTATAGAATTCATTCAAATTTTCAACTTCCGGAAAGTTAATTGACACAAAAATTGAATAAAAGCGAAACACAAAAGCAAAATTCCGGAGATGATCAGTATTTCACTATATTTAAAGTCGATCGTCATAACTAAAAGTCAATTTCAGCTTATGCAAAAAGGAAAAAAAAACAAACTTACACTTCAGGACGGATCCAGAATCGGAGTCATTGGCGGCGGTCCTGCCGGTAGTTTTTTTGCTTTTTTTGCTTTTGAGATGGCCGCTAAAATGGGTATTAACATCGAAATTGATATTTATGAAATAAAAAAATTCACCGAAACCGGCCCATCCGGCTGTAATCATTGCGGTGGAATAGTTTCCGAATCATTGGTACAGTTGCTGAAAAACGATGGTATTGTACTTCCAGCTCAAGTCATTCGGAGAGGTATCGAAACCTACACCCTTCATCTCGAACATGGATCAACAGTAATTGAAACGATTATTAAGGAACAAAGGATTGTATCCATGTTTCGCGGTTCAGGCCCACTAGGTGCAACCATAACCAGCCAACGAAGTTTCGATGGTTATTTGCTTGAACTTTGCGAAAACAAAGGAGCAAAAATCTTTCAGGAAAAAGTGATTGAAATTGAAAATGGTCCTGATAAGGTGACAATTCTTTCAAACAAAGCTAAACGCGAGTACGATCTGGTAGTTGGAGCTGCCGGATTAAATCCAAAGACGATCAAACTGTTTAAGAAAATTATGCCGTTGTTCATCCCTCCTGAAACTTCAAAAACTTACATCAGTGAATATTATCTGGCTTCGGAAACGATTACACAGCACTTTGGAAATTCCATGCATGTTTTCCTGCTGAATCTGCCCGGAATAAAATTTGGCGCATTGATTCCAAAAGTAAATTATGTAACTCTGGTTTTACTGGGATCAAAAATAAAGGAAAAAATGGTCCAGAAGTTTATTCATTCCGAAACAGTAAAAGCCTGTTTCCCTACAGGGACAGAATTAAAACCCATCAATCCATGTCAGTGTTTTCCTTTAATCAATATTAAAAATGCCAGGAATCCGTATGCGGACCGAATCGTTTTAATTGGAGACTCCGCATCATCGAAGCTATATAAAAACGGGATTGGTGCAGCTTACCTGACTGCAAAAGCTGCCGCAAAAACAGCAATCTTTGAGGGTATTTCGCAAAAAATATTTAAAAAACATTATCAACCAGAATGCTCAAAACTCGACAAGGACAATGCAGTAGGAAAATTTATCTTTTTTGCCACAACCATAATTCAGAAATCATCATTCCTGAAAAAAGTTCTTTTTCAAATGGTGGTCAATGAGCAAGATAAGGAAAGGGGAAAACGCGAAATGAGTGCATTATTATGGGATACATTTACCGGTAGCGCCCCGTATTGGAATATTCTAATCCGGAGTTTAAAACCGGTGCTTATGGTCAGGGTATTCTGGAATACTTTTCTGGGAATTATTCTGCCGAAAAAACGTACAAAAAACTGAACATTTTATTCTTTATCTTCAGGATTTAAAAAGGTTCCGGTTTCCATTTTTTCAATCCGCCATTCGCTTAATTGTTTTAACCGATTCAGAACATTAGTTGTAACCCGGTTATGCACAGCTTCCCAGATGCCATTTAAAAACGACCATCTCGACCGGTATTCTTTTCCGTAGAAATTAAAACCAACCGTAAAAAACAACTGTGTCTGTTCGGTTTCTCCCATGTCGGCAATCGATGAGCGTACATACATCATAAAAATTCCGATAGGATATCCACCGCTGCATTTGTATAGCAGATAGCGCGCATTATCAAAATCGAAAACATCAGGAACACGCTTTACCCGGATAGAATTCAATAAAAACAAGGGAATAAAATTCATTCCAAAAAAACTTTTCCGGAATCCAAAGGGATATTTCTTCCAGCCGAAAGGTAAGATACGTATCGCTTCAATATCGTCATCAATCCGCTCAACTTTGGCGATATGGTTTGGCCAGCAGGTCGAATCGCCATTCCAGTTCAGCAATTCATTAAAAACATAACTGACAGGTGCTTCAATACCAATACGATGAACATTTAAAACAGTGTACTGATCAACAACTTCTCCAACCCGTTGCCTTATCCGATGATTATATTCCAACCTTTTTTCATCTGTCTTAAATTTAATCCGAGTTGGAATTTCGGGCTTTTTCCAGAGAAAATTCCTGAAATCAGAAAACAATCCGTTACTTCTGGAAGGCGGCGAATGTAATAATTTCCTGGTGTTAGAATTGTCTGACATGAATAAAATCCGTTGAAAAGAGATTCATTATTTATTGTCTTCTGAAAAATAATTACATTCAGAATCGAATTCTAAAGTTAACCAAATCGAAAGATTTACAGATTAAACTTTACAAAAACATGTCGGCCAAATTCACAAATCTGATATCGAAAATCAAATCTGACTTAAAAAAATGAGGTAATGAGTTGATTTATTTGATAGTTCGGTTTTTTGAACTTATTTTTGTAGTCATTATCAAATAATCCTTCGCAAACTGATTGTTTGATTATAAAGAAGAGTGGAGAGATCGGGCTCATCGAAGCTCTGGCAACCATTCGCCTGCCGGCGAAAACGGTGCCAATACCCGGCCGGAAACGGAATTATAATTTTTAACATGAAAAATGAAACAACTTTCAATTTTACATTTTCTTAGTTTCATGCATTTCCCGAATGGGTGTATGTACTGACGATCTTAAATTTTAGACCATTTTTTTTGAACGCAAAGACTCAAAAACACGAAGAAAAACTTTGTGGTTTGGTGACTTCGTGTTTATTTCCTGAAAATCAAATATTAATTAACCATGAGTATTCAAAAAACATACGAGGAAATCAACGAAAAAATACGGCGTGGCGAAGCGGTAGTCCTTACAGCCGAAGAGGTGTCTCAAATGGCGCTCACTGCTTCCCCGGAAGAGATTGCGGAAAAGGTGGATGTGGTGACTACAGCAACTTTTGGCGCCATGTGTTCGTCAGGCGCGTTTATCAACCTGGGTCATGCCAATCCGCCCATCCGGATGGAAAAAATCCGGTTGAACGGAGTGCCTGTTTACGAAGGTCTGGCCGCTGTCGACACCTACATCGGCGCTACAGCCTGCGATCCGGACAATCCAAAATACGGTGGAGCTCATCTGATTCAGGATTTGGTTGACGGAAAAGACATTGAACTGGAAGCCTGGGGAAAAGGAACCGATTGTTATCCACGGAAACACATTAAAACTATAATCAACAAGGATACGGTGAATGAAATGTTCCTGTTCAATCCTCGTAATGCCTACCAGAATTACAATGTAGCTGTGAACTCCACTTCGCAAATGAAATATACTTACATGGGTTGCCTGTTGCCGAATATGCGAAACGCCACCTATTCTACGTCAGGCGAATTAAGCCCCCTGCTGAACGATCCGGAAATGAAAACCATCGGTATCGGAACCCGTATTTTTCTGGGTGGCGCCCAGGGATTTGTAGTCTGGCCCGGAACTCAGTTCAACACCTCCAAGCCGAAGAATGAATTTGGAGTACCGGTCAGCAATTCAGCAACACTGGCGGTGATTGGCAATCTGAAAGAAATGTCATCGGAATTTTTACAGGCAGCCTATTACGAAAAATACGGCGTTAGCCTGTTCGTAGGAATTGGAATACCAATTCCGGTTTTGAATGCTGATATTGCCAAAGATGTTTCTATCCGGAATGAACACATTCATACTTCCGTGCTTGATTACGGGGTGGAAGGAACTCCGCTTTTGGGTCGGGTGACTTATGCAGAACTTCGTTCAGGAGAAATTGAAGTTCAAGGCAAAAAGATACGAACTGCACCAGTTTCGAGCCTGAAAAAAGCCCGTGAGATAGCTGAGATCCTCAAAAAATTAATCCTCGCTGGTGAGTTTGAAATCAGCAAACCGGTTCAACTATTTCCGACAAATACCTCATTGAAATCGCTCAAAGAAATTAAAGGAGGAGAAGCCCCTCCCAAACCCTCCCCGAAAGGGAGGGTTTAAAAAACAAAAGACAGGATTCGTTCTTCTTTGAATTGTAGATCGCAAATCAGAAAATTGTAAATTATTGGAGATGAAGATGCAAAAAAAACGATACGTGTTAAAGTTTCCATCGCAAAGTGGAGATAAACCATTGAGTTACCAATTGGTAAAGGAATTTGATATTCGGATTAATATTCTGAGAGCCGAAGTTTGGCCTGGGAAAACCGGAAGTTTAGTACTCGAAATGGAAGGAACCACTTCGAACCTGAAAAAAGGTATCGCTTATCTGCAAGCAAACCAGGTAAGCTGCGAACCACTGAATAAGAAAATTACCTGGGATCATGCCCGTTGTATCCACTGTGGAAACTGCACCGCAGTTTGTTTTGCCGGCGCTTTGGAAATGCATCCGGAAACCTGGGAATTGCAGTTCGATTCTGAAAAATGCATCGTTTGCGAATTGTGCGTTCCGGCCTGTCCGTTGAATTTGTTTGAGATAGATTTTCGGGAATAAAGCCCCTCTAAATCTCCCTGAAGGGGAGACTTTGAAAAAGCCCCACCCCAACCCTCCCCAAGGGGAGGGAGTTTGGCCAGATAACATTTTGATTGTTGACATTATTGAGAAAGCAAAATTCAAATGAAAAAAAATAAACCTTCGCATACTGGTTTTTTACCCCCTCTTTTTGAGGGGGCAGGGGGAGGCTTTGAGGCTCGAACATATCGCAACCAATTTTCTGTTGAACGGTTTCGTTCGTTTGTAGTGAATTACAGGGAAACCGATTTGTGGATAGGTGTTGATCCGGCTTCTTTCAGGGACGAAATGAAGAATGTATCTTTACTGAAGGTTAAAGAGTTGCGGTCGATTCTGGAAGAATATTTACTGAAGGATCCGATCTTCGGAAAAACCTTTGACCCACATCTGTCAGAACCGAATGCCTCTGAGATTGTTAAGGGTATGGCTAATGCAGCAAGCACAGCCGGTGTTGGTCCGATGGCAGCCGTTGCCGGAGCTTTTTCAGAAGCAGTCGGAAGGCATTTATTGAAAGAATTTGACATTCAGGAGCTGGTGGTCGAAAATGGCGGAGATATTTTCCTGAAAATTACCCGGAATTTGCTGGTTTCGGTTTATGCAGGGAATTCACCTTTATCGGAGAAAATCGGGATTGAAATTCAGGCAACCGAATCACCTTTGGGAGTTTGTACCTCAGCCGGGACTGTTGGACCGTCCATCAGTTTTGGAAAAGCAGATGCAGTGATGATCATCTGCAGGGACACCGCCCTGGCCGATGCGTTTGCAACCGGTTTTGGAAATTTGGTAAAAACTCCGGAAGATATTCAGGAGGTAATTAATCAAACTGAACATTATCCTGAAATACTTTCAGTACTGATTATTTGCGGAGAGAAAATCGGGATCAGGGGTAAATTTGAAATGAAATTAAGGCCCCATCCCAGCCTTCCCCAAAGGGGGAAGGAGTCTGGCCTTAAACCCTGAGACGGCTAATACAATAAGATTATATAGAAATAAGAATTATAAAATACGATACCCTATCCCTTCCCCTATCGGGGGAAGGATAGGAAGGGGACTTATAAGATGACAACAAAAAACGATATACGAAAAGAACTCGAATCGCGGGTATTGGTACTCGATGGCGCCATGGGCACCATGATTCAGAAACACCGCCTGACGGAAGATGATTTCCGCGGAGCTATTTTTACGGATTTCCAATACGATCTGAAAGGAAACAATGATTTATTGTCGGTTACCAAACCGGGTATCATTCGTGCCATTCATGCCGAATTTCTGGAAGCCGGAGCCGATATTATCGAAACCAATACATTCAACTCAACCAGTATTTCGCAGGCCGATTACCACCTCGAAGAATGGGTATACCAGATCAACCTGCAATCGGCAAAGCTGGCGGTTGAAGTTGCCAGTGAGTTTACTGCAAAAAATCCGGAGAAACCACGTTTTGTTGCCGGAGCTATTGGCCCGATGAACAAAACCCTGTCGCTTTCGCCTGAAGTGAACGATCCCGGGTTTCGTGCCGTTTCGTTTGATCAGGTCAAAGCATCATACCGCGAACAGTTGAAAGGATTGCTCGACGGAGGCGTTGACTTGTTGCTGGTTGAAACCATATTTGATACCCTGAACGCCAAAGCCGCTCTATTTGCGATAGAAGACGAACTCGAAGAACGTGGAATCAGGCTCCCGGTCATGGTTTCAGGAACCATTACCGACGCCAGCGGACGAACACTTTCAGGTCAAACGGTTGAAGCGTTCCTGACTTCCGTTTCGCACATCGACCTGCTAAGCATCGGACTGAACTGTTCGCTTGGGGCCAAAGATCTTCGTCCGTATCTGGAAGAACTTTCCAAAAAAGCGCCATTCTTTATCAGTGCCTATCCGAATGCCGGTTTGCCCAACCAGTTTGGCGAATACGACGAAACACCGGATGAAATGGCTCACCAGGTGAACGATTTTCTGGACAATAAATTCGTAAATATCATCGGTGGTTGCTGCGGAACAACACCTGACCACATCCGCGAACTGGTAAAAATTGCCGCTAAGGCAGAGCCACACCGCCGCAGGAAGATTGACAAACACACCAGACTCAGCGGATTGGAGCCGGTAATCCTGACTCCTGAAACCAATTTTGTAAATATTGGCGAACGATGCAATGTGTCGGGATCACGTAAATTTGCCAGGCTGATTCGGGAAGGAAAATACGAGGAAGCTATTGCCATAGCCCGAAACCAGGTAGACGAAGGTGCTCAGGTCATCGACATCAATATGGACGATGCAATGCTCGATGCCAAAAAGGAAATGGTCACTTTTCTGAATCTGCTGATGGCAGAACCCGATATTGCCCGGGTTCCGATGATGATTGACTCATCGAAATGGGAAGTGATTGAGGCAGGGTTGAAATGTATTCAGGGAAAGGCGATTGTGAATTCCATCAGCATGAAAGAAGGCGAGGCAGTTTTCCGGAAACAGGCTCAACTTTTGAAACGATATGGAGCTGCGGTGGTTGTAATGGCTTTCGACGAAATAGGTCAGGCCGATTCATATGAGCGACGCATCGAAATTTGTCAACGCGCATACAACATTCTGGTCAACGAAATTAACTTCCCGCCTCAGGATATCATTTTCGATTCGAATATTCTGATTATCGGAACCGGAATGGAGGAGCACTTTAATTATGCGGTTGATTTTATTAATGCTGTGAGCTGGATCAAGAAAAATTTGAAACACGCCAAAACCAGCGGTGGTGTCAGCAATGTTTCCTTTTCTTTCCGGGGAAACGATCAGGTGCGCGAAGCAATTCACTCGGTATTCCTGTTTCATGCTATTCATGCCGGCCTCGACATGGGTATTGTGAATCCTGGAATGCTGCAAATTTACGATGAAATCCCGAAGGATTTTCTGGAGAAAGTTGAAAATTTAGTCCTGAATAAAAACCCGGAGGCAACTGAAGAACTGCTCGAATTTGCCCTGACCTTAAAAGAGCAGGATGCCAAAGAAGAACGAAAAGATGAATGGCGCGAATTTCCGGTTGAAAAAAGGCTGGAATATGCGCTGATAAAAGGATTACCCGATTATATCGAAATTGATCTGGCTGAAGCCCTGCCCCATTACCAGCCCGTTTTGAACATCATTGAAGGACCGCTGATGGATGGCATGAATGTGGTTGGCGACCTGTTCGGAACCGGGAAGATGTTTCTTCCGCAGGTCATCAAATCTGCACGGGTAATGAAAAAAGCTGTGGCCTATTTGTTACCCTACATTGAAGCCGACAAAGATCAGTTCGATACTTCAGACAACCGCAAAATAGTACTGATGGCCACCGTCAAAGGCGATGTTCACGATATTGGGAAAAACATTGTCGGCGTGGTCCTGGGCTGCAACAATTACAGGGTAATCGATATGGGTGTCATGGTGCCAACCGACAAAATTCTGGATACCGCCATTCGTGAAAAGGTTGATATCATAGGATTGAGCGGCTTGATTACACCCTCGCTCGAAATTATGGCCGATGTGGCAACAGAAATGGAACGACGAAATTTCCATCTTCCCCTGCTGATTGGCGGTGCAACGACTTCAAAAATACATACCGCAGTAAAAATTGCCCCTCAGTATAAAAACACGGTGATCCATGTCAAAGACGCATCGCGTGCAGTGAGCGTGGTTTCCAACCTGGTTTCAGGAAATAAACAGTTTTTGACCGATGTACGCGAGGAATATCAAACCATCCGGAATTTTCACAGTCAGAAAAAGGCTAAAAAATACCTTTCGATTGCTGATGCACGTGCTAACAAACTAAAAATCGACTGGAACAATACGCCGATTTATAAACCCAATTTTACAGGAGTCAAACAACTGATTGACTTCCCGATTCAGGAATTGCGGAAATACATCGACTGGACTTTCTTTTTCTTCGTTTGGGAATTGAAAGGTAAGTTCCCGGATATCCTGAACGATGAACTTCAGGGTGAAGAAGCACGGAAATTGTATGCCGATGCCAACCGGATGCTCGACCGGATGACCGAAGAAAAAATGGTTCATGCCAACGGAGTTTTCGGAATCTGGCCAGCCAATGCCGATGGCGACGATATCGTTTTATATGAAAATGAAAACCGGGACAAGGAAATTGGTCGCTTTTATCACCTTCGTCAGCAGGAAGCAAAAAAAGCAGGTTCACCGAATTATTGTTTATCCGATTTTGTCGCACCGGTTGAAAGTGGCAAGGCCGACTATTTTGGCGCCTTTGCCGTGACTGGTGGTGTGGGTATCGAAAAATGGATGCAGGAATACCGCGACGATCATGACGATTACAACGCGATCCTGGTCGAAGCCCTCGCCGATCGTTTGTCGGAAGCATTTGCCGAATTGCTGCACGAAAAAGTACGAAAAGAATACTGGGGATACATTCCGGAAGAAAAACTCAGCCTGGAAGAAATGTTCCATGTCGATTACCAGGGAATACGCCCGGCATTGGGTTATCCGGCCTGTCCGGAACATCACGAGAAAGGTAATCTGTTCAACATGCTGAAAGCCGAAGAAATTGGCATGAGCCTGACCGAACATTTTGCCATGTACCCGACAGCTTCGGTGAGCGGAGAATTTTTCGTACATCCTGAGTCGAAATATTTCAGCCTGGAAAAAGTTGGAAAAGACCAGGTGGAAGACTATGCCCGACGTAAGGGAGTCAGTGTGGAGGTCGTTGAGCAATTTATGCCTTCGAATTTGAATTATAAAGGATTATAGCCCCCTTTAAATTTCCCCGGAGGGGGAAGGTTTGGCAGAGACATGCGGAACTCTATACCCTTAAAAGGTAACATATCAATAGCCCGGGCTTCAACGTGAGCTCAGCCGAACGGTAGAGTGACGTAGGAACGACACCCCGGGTTAAAATGAAATAGAATCAAAAACCATCCGATTGAAGATCATCAACAAAGCGGGAATCTTTTTCCGGACGGAAAAAGTAAATAGTCATCCAGAAATAATCCACATTTACCTTGAAAATATATAATCAAACTTTAGAATTTCAATGTGTATTATTAATATTTACCTTGAAATTCTAAAATCAAACTTTAGAATTTCAAACATATTATTATCTTTGCATGATAAAAATAGACCAGAATGTATCTCCACCGACCTGTATATGAAGCAGAAATAAGGCAATTGATTGCAGCAAACCCGATAACAGCCATACTTGGTCCGCGTCAGTGCGGGAAAACCACCATTGCCCAAAAGATAGGCACGGATGCTGCTTCTGTATTTTTTGATCTGGAGGATCCTGATGATTTTGAACTGCTGAAGAACTCAGCGAAACAGTTACTCGGTCAACAAAAAGGGCTGGTGCTAATTGACGAAATTCAGCGCCTTCCGGAGCTTTTCCCTTTGTTGCGTGTTTTGGCCGACCAACAAGTACCAGACCGGAAATTTTTACTGTTGGGCAGCGCTTCACCAGAACTAATGCGCAACACATCGGAAACATTGGCCGGACGAATTGGCTTTGTTGATTTAACCGGATTCCGCTTGGATGAAGTGGGCATTGAAAATCTTTCACCGCTGTGGATGCGAGGAGGTTTTCCCCGTTCGTATCTGGCTGATGACGCTCAGCAAAGCTACCAGTGGCGGCAGGATTTTATCCGCACCTTTTTGGAAAGAGACCTTAATCAATTGGGTTTTAATCTTCCTGCTCAAACCATGCGACGATTCTGGATTATGCTGTCCCATTACCACGGCCAAATCTGGAAAGCATCGGAGTTTGCACGTTCACTGGGAGTTTCAGAACCAACCGTAAAAAGTTATCTCGACATTTTGACCGGCGCTTACATGGTTCGGCAAGTTCAGCCTTGGTACGAAAATCTCCAAAAGCGACAGGTAAAGGCACCCAAAATATTTATTCGCGACAGCGGATTGCTTCATGCTTTACTTTCACTGCCGGGCTCTGACATTCAAACCAACCCGAAATTGGGAGCATCGTGGGAAGGTTTTGTGATTGAACAAATCATCAATCAACTAAAAACCCGCGACTATTATTACTGGCGGACTCATGCAGGTCTGGAACTCGATTTTTTGGTGTTGAAAAACGGTAAACGGCTGGGTTTTGAGATCAAATTCTCGGAAGCGCCCAAAGTAACCCGTTCCATACATCAAATTATTGATGATTTGAAACTTGATCAGTTTTACATTGTTTATCAGGGCAAACATCGGTTGGAATTGGAAGAAAAAATTCAATTATTGCCAGTTGCAGATATTTTTAAAGAAAGTTTTTAAATCGTTTATATATTAAACAAATGAAAAGAAGAAGCACAAAAACATCATTGATTTACTTTTTGCTGGGAATGGTTGTTATGTTTGCACTTGATATGGTTTTTCATTTCAACAACTCGGTTAACACGAAGTTGAAACGGGAAATGGATAAGGCTCAAGATCAAATTGAAAACATTTTTAAATAGTAATCCGTTGAAAGTGCATTGTCCGGCAAGATGCTGCGCCATTTAATATACTTCAGGAATGAAAGTAATCGACATTATAAATCAGAGTTCCGGTACCATTTTTTCGTTCGAACTCCTTCCTCCATTAAAAGGAAACGATACCAGCAAAATATACAATACGATTGAAAGTCTGGTGGATTTTGATCCAAAGTACATCAACATTACCACGCACCGCGATGAGATGGTTTTTGTTGAATTACCCGATGGACACATCGAAAAACGTACGGTTCGAAAACGGCCCGGAACTGTTGCTATTGCTGTAAACATTCAATATAAATATGGCATTCCGGTGGTTCCGCATATTTTATGCGGTGGTTTTTCAAAAAGTGAAACTGAGCATGTTTTGATTGACCTGAATTTTATGGGAATCAGCAATGTACTTGCTTTGCGCGGGGACGGTAACAAAGGCGAACATGTTTTCCGGCCCGATCCGAACGGACATTCAAACGCCAATGAGCTGGTTGAACAAATCGTCAATCTCCGCAAGGGCAAATACCTGGAATCTGATCTGAAAAATACCGCTCCCATGGATTTTTGCATTGGTGTGGCAGCTTATCCTGAAAAACATTTTGAAGCGCCAAATGCGGACATTGATCTTCAATACCTGAAGCAAAAAGTGGATGCCGGCGCTGAATACATTGTGACACAAATGTTTTTTGACAACCGGAAATATTACGATTTTGTGGATCGCTGCAGGACAATTGGGATACAGGTTCCGATTATTCCGGGAATTAAACCGATCAATCTGAAAAACCAGCTGACGGTGTTACCTAAATTATTCAGTATCGATATTCCTTTGGATCTGGCTTCCGAATTGGCTAAATGCAAAAATGACGAAGACGCCAGGGTGGTTGGTACTGAATGGGCCATACTTCAATCGAAAGATCTGGTTGCGCACCAGGTTCCCAGCCTGCATATTTATACGTATGGTGTTTCAGACAATACCCGCAAGATCATTAAAGCAGTATTCTAAACTGAAGGAATAAACGGAGACCGATATCGGGAAATAATTCATAAAAGAACTGCCATAACTAACCTTTGTTGGTTAATTATGGCAGCAAAACAAGTAATCTAAAGTAAATTAAATCACAAATCCGTTGGGTAAAACTGTGCCCTTTTTAATAACCACAATGCCGTCTTTTACGGTGTAAAGTTGGTTATCCGAATCAGGTAAATGAGCGCCACCATTCACATGTACATCATTTCCGATATGGCAATTCTTATCGATCATGCAGTTACTCAGATAACAACGTTCGCCAATTCCCATCGCTTTCCCGTCACTAAGATCCTTATCTATTTCCTCAAGATCCTGATAATAATCATTACCCATTACATAGGAACTGACAATGGTAGTGTCCTTTCCAATTCGTGACCTGATTCCGATTACCGAATGTTCGATCCGGCTGGCATGGATGATGCAACCGTCAGCAATTACAGTTTTTTCAAGCGTCGTACCCGAGATTTTGGAAGGCGGCAACAAGCGGGGACGAGTATAAATAACCTTCGAGTTATCGAAAAGGTTAAACTTCGGAATATCATCGGTTAAAGCAAGCGTAGCTTCGTAAAATGATTCGATGTTACCAATATCAGTCCAGTAACCTTCATATTGATAGCTTATTACCTTATGATCAAAGATTGATTGCGGAATAATTTCTTTTCCAAAATCTTTGGTGTCTTTCACTTTCATCAGTTCAACCAGCAAATCACGGTTAAAAACATAAATACCCATCGATGCCAGGTAAAATTTGCCTTCATTCTGCATGTCTTCGCTAACCGGCGATTTCCATGCGGGAAGCAGTTCAGTTACCGGTTTTTCGATAAATTCAGTTACTATATTTTCTGAATTTGATTTCAGGATACCGAAATCCGGGGCGTCCTTCGCATTTACCGGAAGAGTTGCCAGGGTAATATCAGCACCGGCCTTAACATGAGCATCAATCATTTCATTGAAATCCATCTGATACAACTGGTCACCTGAAAGAATTAAAGCATATTCGAAATCGTAATTCATGAAATGCTGCATACATTGACGGACAGCATCAGCTGTTCCCTGAAACCAGGATTTGTTATCAGGAGTCTGTTCGGCAGCCAGAACATCGACAAACGAATTGTCAAAGAAACTAAACGTATAGGTATTTTTAATGTGCTGGTTTAATGAAGCTGAATTAAACTGAGTTAATACGAAAATGCGGTTAATCTCAGAGTTAATACAATTTGAAATCGGAATATCTACCAAACGGTATTTGCCTGCAATCGGAACTGCCGGTTTTGATCTGGTTTCTGTTAACGGGAATAACCTTGATCCCTGTCCTCCTCCCAGTACAATAGCTAAAGTTCTTTTTTTCATAATACTATAATTTAAGTGATTGATATAAATCCACATATTCCATCGCGGCTCTTTTCCATGAATGGTCAATTTTCATCATTTGTTTTCGAACCTTTTTAAAGGCTTTTTTGTCGGCATACAAGGCTTTTGCCCTCTCAATTGCATGAATAACATCAGCTGTTGTGCATTGATCGTGACAAATACCAAAACCTTTGTCGCCTATATCAATTACAGTGTCACGCAAGCCACCGGTTCTCCGGACAACCGGAACTGTTCCATAGCGAAGTGCGTACATCTGATTCAGACCACAGGGTTCAACACGCGAAGGCATTAACAGAAAATCAGCGCCTGCATAGATCAGGTGAGAAAGTTTTTCGTTGTATCCAATGAACGAACAATAATTTCCCTTGAACCCTGGTTCGAGATGAAGCAAGGCATTTTCGATGTTCTTTTCGCCGGAACCTAAGATGAGTATGTTTTGTTCTCCCGGATAATTCATGGATACATGGTAAATAATATCGGGCAATACATCGGCTCCCTTTTCTCCGACAAGCCGGCCAATGAAAGTGAACAGGGGTTTCGACGGATCAAGCCCGAATTGAGTGCAAAGCAATTCCTTACTGGCACGTTTACCCTCCTCCACCGTATCTACACTATAATTCATCTCAAGCATCGGATCCGTTTCAGGATTCCAGACATCAGCATCAATACCATTCAAAATGCCAACCGATTTACTTCGTTCTCTTCGGAGCAATTCTTCCATGCCATTCATTGAATAACTGATTTCTTCGAGATAACTTGGTGAAACCGTGGTTACACGCCAGGCGCATTTAATGGCTGAAGCCAAAGGATTTATCAGGTTGTGCCATTCGATCAGGCCATTGAAATAGGAGTGAAAAGGAGGAAGATAATATAATTTATCGAATGCGAACTGACCCTGGTACTGACCATTGTGAATGGTAAAAACCGAAGGTACATGTTCAAATTTATCGTATTCACGAACTTTTGACATCATGAATGGGATAAACCCGGTGTGCTGATCATGACAATGTATTACGTCCGGTATCCCTTCCAATCCATTGAGCCAGTTTAACGCTGCAATCTGAAAGGTTATAAACCGCTCCTTATCGTCATGGTATGAATAAACATTTTCACGGTCAAATAAACCCGGGATGTCAATAAAAAACAGATCAAATCCCAGGTTGTTTGTCAACAGTTTCTGAACCGTAAAGGTAAAATTGGTATGGCCTAACCTCGCAAAACCCGAAAAAATCGCTGAAAATTCGTTTTCCCGGCTAAATTTTCCATGGTAGAAAGGCATAATTACTTTTGCCGAATGCCCCAAAAGGTTTTGATATTTTGGCAATGCACCTGCAACATCAGCTAACCCACCAACTTTAGCCGCGGGATAACACTCTGCACTGATATGTATTATATCCATATAATATTATATTCATTTTCTAAATTACTTCGAATAGTCTCTTGTTGTTAAATTTAATCAAAAAATCTAAAATGAACTGAAAAGCTACTGTCAAACATGTCAAAGATTTTACGCGGTATTTAGCTTTACGAAACGGGTGTCCCTTCAGAAACAAAAAAAATCCCGGATTTACCGGGATTCATAAAAAATCGTATTTTCCTGTATTTGGCAACTCTCTGAATATCAAAATACCGGGATCAGTATAGGAGTTTTGACTTTTTACTTATTTTTTCGAAAGTGAAAACAAAAACTCCAGGCCCCCTTCAGGTCTATTCCTGACCGAAATTTCGCCTTTGTGCAGTAAAACAGCATTTTTTACAATTGAAAGGCCAAGTCCGGTTCCCCCTGTCTCACGCGAACGACCATAATCAACCCTGTAAAATCGTTCAAAGATGCGTGTTAAATGTTCTTCTTCGATGCCGGCACCTGTATCGCAATATTGGAAGTAATAGAATTTATCATCTTCCAGGTATTTCCGGATCGTAATCATGGTGTTGATCCCTGCATAATTGATCGAATTTTCAATCAGGTTCTGAAATACCGAAAAAAGCAGGGATTCATTCCCATTCACAATGACTTCATTGCCAACATCTACGGTGCAATCCATATTCCTTTCGGTCAGCCTGATTTTCAGGTTTTCAATGACATCCCGGATGACCGGCTTTAGCGTCAAGGGCTTAAACTCAAACAAGCCGCCTGCATCCTCAATGTTGTTCAGCAACGAAATATCGTTGAGCAAATCGGTTAAACGTTCAGACTGAGCGAAAGCTTTTTCAATAAAATAAATCTTCTTTTCCTCCGGAATATTCGGGTTGTTCAATATAGTTTCCAGATAGCCCTTGATCGATGACAAAGGTGTTTTCAATTCATGGGCAATATTTGAAGTCAGTTGTTGTTTAAGAAGTCGTTGCTTTTCAGGACGGGTCACATCACTGATCAGAACCTCAAAGCTCTTATCCAGAAATAAAATGCACCTGATCTGAAAGAATTTTTCGCTTTTCTCAATGGTATATTCAATTTGCGGAAGTTCTTTATTTAGAGTCTGAATATCCTTATCGCGGTATTGTTCAATAAACCCGAGTACTTTCCCAAATTCAGG
>JBBSBP010000059.1:0-32177 GCA_038251165.1 Bacteroidales bacterium
AATAAATCAACATAATCGGCAAAATACTCCGATTTACCGGATTAATTCAACAGAAGGCCTTTTTCTCTTGACAATTGAATTTCGAATCAGTAATTTCATCCTAATATTTATTCAGAACAAATTTCAGTTATAAATTCAAACAAAAACCAAAGTAAAATTCCATGAACACAACTATCATTATTCTTGTAATTGCAGTCGTTGTCTTGTTGATCATCATTTCAATATACAACAGTCTGACCAACAAAAAAAATCAGGTAATTAATGCTTTTGGAACCGTCGATGTTCAATTAAAAACAGATATGATCTGATTCCAAATCTCGTTGCCACAGTTCAACAATATGCAAGTCACGAAAAGGATCTGCTGACTAAAATTACCGACTTGCGCACTCAGGCATTGCAAAAGAATATTACTCCTGAAGACCGCGTCAATCTGGACAATCAGATTTCTTCTGCGCTATCCGGAATAATGATTGCCGTTGAAAATTATCCGGATTTGAAAGCCAGCCGGAATTTTCTGGATCTTCAAAAGTCACTAAACGAGGTGGAATCGCAGATTGCTGCTGCCGGTCGTGCCTATAATGCAGCTGTAACCGATTTTAACAATGCCATTCAAATGTTTCCAGGTATTCTGTTTGCAGGAATGATGTCGTTGAAAACTAAGGAAGTCTTTGTCGCCAGTGAATCAGAACGAGCTAATGTCAATGTTAAAAATCTGTTTAATTAATGGATACAGAAAGCATGGTGTCTGAAAAAGATTTTCAGCAGCTCTATACCACACATCTGAATGATAAGTTAAAAGCACTGGAAGCAATTCGGAAAAGAATTCTGAGAAGATATTTCTTCGGATTCCTGCTTCTGGCAGCTTTGGCAACTGCTAATTATCTGCTAATTGATCAAAATCCTCCGGAATATGTAATCATCATTTCAGTATTGCTTTCGTCCACCGGAGGTCTCTGGTATATTTTGGTGACTTACGGACACAAAAGTAAATATCGCAAAAACTTTAAAGCGAATGTTGTTGCGGAATTAGTCAGATTATATAATCCGGAATGGGAATACCAATTCGATTCTTTCATATCGGAGAGAGATTATCTGATGAGTGGCATTTTTCCTCATCATTGCGACCGTTATTCTGGCGATGATCTGGTGATTGGTAAAATTGAGAAAACAGATTTTCAATTTTCCGAACTGCATGCTCAGTATAAGCAGGTTACCTACGGATCAAAAGGTCAGCGACGCGAACATTGGGTTACCATTTTCAGAGGCCTCTTTATGCATGCTGATTTTAATAAGAATTTTTCAGGAACAACTTATGTTTTGCCCGATACCGCTGAGCGTTTATTTGGTTCATTCGGAAAATCACTTCAGAAACTTAGCAGCAGGGGTCAATTAATTAAACTTGAAAATATTGAATTTGAAAAGCGTTTTGTTGTTTACAGTTCCGATCAGGTTGAGGCAAGATATATTCTGACACCAGCAATTATGGAAGCAATGGTAAACCTTTCAGAACGAGCGAGTGGAACTACCTATTTTTCATTTGTTGGATCGAGAGTTTATTTTGCCCGAAGTTTTTCATCGGAGCTCTTTGAACCAAACCTATTTCGCTCAGGAGTAAATTATGGCGATTTGAAAGAAATGTTCGATCTGTTTGGACTGATTTTGGCACTTATTCAAGAATTAAATCTGAATACCAGAATCTGGACAAAAGACTAAAAAGTCGGAAATCAGAAGTCGGAAGAATTGGTTCCAGATCAACCTTCGTCCAAATCAAATAATCCTTCGGGAATTTGCATTTCAATTTCACGTTTGTCCTCGTCAATTCGAATAATTAAATCTTCGTTCAAAGGAACCAGAGCTTCTGTACCTTTATAATCAACCGAAAGCAGAAGATTTCCGGCGTAATCGTGAACATCATTTATTTCGCCGATTAGTCCGAGCGAAATATCGAATAAAGTATAACCAACCAAAGCATTTGGGCTCATTTCATCTTCGATTTCAACAACATTACTCTGATCAACAAAAACAGACAAACCACAAAGTTCTTTGGCCTTTTTATCACTGTCAATCCACTTGAGCTGAGTAATTACCGATTCGCCCGATTTAAATCGAAGTCCTTCTTCTTCAATAAAATAAGGAACGAGCAAATTGTCGATTTCAAGAAATAAAGTTGGCGATTCTTCGAGGGTTTCATAAAATTCTTCCTGAAACCGGATGACCAGTTCACCATGTATTCCATGTGGTTTCTGAACGAAGCCAACTTTTACGCAATTGCTTTTCGGTATTGTTTCCATGGGAGTAAAAATAGAAAAAAGCGACAGATTTCTCTATCGCTTTTATAGGTTGTCTGATTTAATCCGAAGATTAAAACAGGAATGAGCTAATTATTAAGCTTCAGTTTCTTCTGATGCAGCTTCTTCAGTAGTTTCTTCAGTAGCAACTTCTTCAGTAGTTTCTTCTGAAACAACTTCTTCCGAAGCAACTTCTTCAGTTACATCTTCAACTACTTCTTCAACAACAGGTGCAGGTGCAGAAGCGGCTTTGGCAGCAGCAGCAGCGTCAGCATTGCGTTTGGCAATGGCATTGGCCCGTTCTGCATTCTTTTTAGTTTCCATTTCAAGCTGTGCTTTACGCATAGAATCTGAATCGTTAACCAATCCATCTTTTTTAGCCTGAACCTTGTTTGCTTTTTCGGCCACCCAGGCTTCAAAACGGGTTTCAGCTTCTTCAGCAGTGAAAGCGCCTTTGGCAACACCACCTAAAAGATGTTTTTTGTACATTACTCCTTTGTAAGATAAAATAGCTCTTACTGTATCGGTTGGTTGAGCACCTTTTGTAAGCCAGTCAATAGCTTTGTCAAAATCGAGTTCGATAGTAGCAGGATTCGTATTTGGATTATATGACCCAATACGCTCTATGTTTCTACCATCCCGTGGTGCCCTGCTATCAGCTATCACAATGTGATAGTAAGCATACCGTTTACGACCATGTCGTTGCAATCTGATTTTTGCTGGCATTTTGCTTAATTTTAATTGATAAACAGTTAATAAAAAATTCGTGGCGCAAAGGTAAAACATTAATCCTGAATTCAAAATTGATTCTGAATTAAAACAATGCAAATTCCTGATTTGCCATTTTATTTTTAATTTTACCGTGTCGCAGATTGCTATTCAAGATGCTAAAAAAAATTCTTCTACAGGCATTATTATTTCTGTTTTCTCTTCCCCTATTTGCTGAATTGTATTTCAGAGGATGGAAAATTGCTGCTGTTGAGAGACAATCACCTTCAGGAAATACTGAATTACAATCAAAATACGATAACTTTCGATGTTGCTCCTTTGGTCTATTGGGGGCAGGATCGGGAACAGGCCGGACACGGATTTTTATATCCGAACGCAACTTTGTTGCCGATTAAAACAAACTACTTATGGATATTGCAAACCGTTTCCCGAAAAACCCATTACTTCGTCCAGCTGATTTGAAGCCTGGCATTGAAGGAATGGAAATTATATGCCTGCTCAATCCGGGCGTTTTCCAATTCGAAGGTAAAATTTGGCTTCTTCTTCGTGTGGCCGAAAGACCGGAACAGATTGAAGGCAAAATCAGCTTTCCGATATATAATAGTAACGGCAAAATCGAAATTCTAAGTTTCGACAAGAACGATCCGGACCTGGATGCATCTGATCCCCGCGTAATAATTTATAAGAAGAAAGATTATTTAACCACACTTTCATACCTGCGATTGGTATGCAGCGACGATGGAATTAATTTCCATGAAGCTGCCGGTTATCCACCCATTTTCGGGAAAGGTGAACTGGAAACCTTTGGCATTGAAGATTGTCGGGTGGCTAACATGAAAGATGGATTTAGCCTTTCGTTTACGGAAGTATCTGAATTCGGGGTTGGAGTTGGATTGATCCGGACCAAAGACTGGAAGACTTTCGATCGTAAAGGCATGATCTTTCCGCCACACAATAAAGACTGTGCCATCTTCGAAGAAAAGATCAAAGGAAAATATTACGCGTTGCACAGACCCAGCAGTCCCGAACTGGGAGGAAACTATATCTGGCTGGCCGAATCGCCCGACCTGATCCACTGGGGACAGCATAAATGTATTGCAACTGTTCGTCCTGATAGCTGGGATTCGAAACGCGTCGGAGCGGGCGGTGCACCCATCCGGACGGAAAAAGGCTGGCTCGAAATTTACCACGGAGCCAACAGCGAGCATCGTTATTGCCTGGGAGCTTTATTGTTGGATATTAATGATCCCTCAATTGTACTTGCCCGCAGCATCGAACCTATCATGGAACCCATCGAAACCTACGAACAGACCGGATTTTTCGGGAACGTGGTATTTACCAACGGCCACTATGTGAAAGGCGACGATATTTTCATGTATTACGGGGCCAGCGATGAAGTCATCTGTGGCGCCGGATTCTCTATTAAAGAAATACTCTCTACACTTATATAATTATTTACAAACCAAATGATAGCAAAACTGAGTACTTCGTTTGCAAACGGATTTTTACTGAAATGTTTCAAGGTAGCTCACCTGTATAGTTTTGGAATTCTGCAGACTGGGTTGTCCATGTTGATGATGTTTGTAAAAGATATTTCATTGTTTGGCCTGATTGTTTCAGGAACCATGATTGGCGCGGCATCCGGATTTTATGGACCAACCGCTACCTAATGGCGCTATTTTGTATTTCTATTTCGAAAGGCTCTGGAATAAACAAATATTGCCGGCTTTCCTGAAAGGTTTGGTCCAGTGATTTCTGGCAACTACCCCAGCCATGTTGATCATGAAATATGTCGGGGAAAAAGGTTCAATGGGCCTGATTCAGGGAATCAGGCCCATTGAACCTTCCTTTTTTAACTTACTCCAATATACTCCTGATGCCGGTATTCAAATCTAATCTTCGCTTTGGCTTCGTTTAACCGGCAAATAAATATCTTTGTACGAAACAACCTTTCGGGTTCCGGATGCATCTGTACTTACTGATAGTCTATTATTTTCAAAAAACGATAACCATGAAGCAATTCAAAATTTTCACCCTCCTGTTTTTGGCCCTAATCATTACGTCATGCAACAAAAATGAAGATCAGGCCACAGGCGTTGGCGATGTTCTGGTCGTTACAAAAAAATCAGGATTAAACACGGTATACGGCCTCTCGTTCTACGCGTATTCATTTAGCCCCTTTCAAAGTGTGACAGCTGTGAGCAGTACCGCACCCGGTAAAACCTATACCTTAAAGTCAAATTCGGGATACAAGACAAATTTCTACTATGAAACTCCTGACTCAGAGTTCAGTACAACCAAACCGGCAGCCGCAACCTATCATTTTTCTTCCGCTTTCGAAAACGGTGCTACGGACGAATTCCAGGATGAAGTATCCGATAAAATTTTATCGGTACCAAACATTGAAAAGTGCGAATACAATCCAACAAAGCAACAGATTGAGTTAACCTGGACAACATTAACCAATGCCGACAGCTATTCCATGAACATTCTGGATGGTCCAACACTGGTTTTTGGAAGCACCGAACTCGCCAATACCCTTAAATTTTATGCTGTCAGTACCGCAGGGGGCGGATGGATTTCAAATTTTACTCCTGCAAGCGGGAAATCCTATACCGTAAAACTATTTGCCTTTTTGTATGAGCCCGGAGGTAACTCCTACAATGTGCAGTCTACATCGGTGGCCGAAACAACCGTCATCTGGGGGCAATGATTGAATAATACCGCTGAAAACCCAGCCCCTTGATCGGACACAGTCTGATTTACGGTCCGTTGCTCCGGAATAAAATCTGAAGCAACGGTTTTTTTATGTCACCACACAAATCTCCCATTTTATTGAATTATCACATATCATTTTCTACTTTTGCTTTTAGTAACTTATAAAACTGAAAAATGATTTTTAAAGAACAGGTAAAAGGTCTTATTGATCGCCAGGATGCGTTAAGGAGGCATCTTTGACTACGATCAGAAAGTGATCCAACTACAGGAAGAGGAACTCAAGGCGCAGGATCCCGATTTCTGGAACAATCCCAAAGAAGCAGAAGCTCAAATGAAAGTGATTCGTTCGGTCAAAGTCTGGACTGACGGATTTAAAGAAGTAGCCCAAAACATGGAAGATCTGATTGTTTTGTATGACTTCTTTGAAATGGGCGAAACCACCGAAGAGGATATTGACCAGCACTTTAACGAAACGCTTTTTTTGATCGAAGCGCTTGAAACCAAAAATATGCTCCGGAAAGAGGAGGATAAACTGGGTGCCATTCTCCGCATCAATGCCGGTGCCGGAGGCACCGAAAGTAACGACTGGGCTGAAATGCTGATGCGCATGTATATGCGCTACGGTGAAAAACAGGGTTATACGGTAAAAACACTTGAATACCACCCTGGCGACGAAGTAGGCGTAAAAAGCTGCACCATCGAATTCGAAGGTGAGTTTGCCTATGGATACCTGAAAAGCGAAAATGGTGTACACCGCCTGGTCAGGCTATCTCCCTTCAACGCCCAGAACAAACGAATGACTTCATTTGCTTCGGTTTTTGTTTCCCCGGCTGTTGACGATACGATTGAAATCGAAATCAAAGATTCGGAAATCACCTGGGAAACCTTCCGGTCGGGTGGTGCCGGTGGTCAGAATGTGAACAAGGTTGAAACCGGGGTTCGGCTCCGGCATGGACCTTCAGGAATCATCATTGAAAATACGGAAACCCGTTCACAGCTCGGCAACAAGGAAAATGCACTTCGTTTGCTGAAATCGCAGCTTTACGAACTTGAACTCCGCAAAAGGCAGGAAGAAGAACAGAAAATAAATGCCGGCAAGAAAAAAATTGAATGGGGTTCACAAATCCGTTCGTACACACTTCAGCCTTACAAGTTGGTTAAAGATGTTCGTACCGGGTTCGAATCGGGAAATGTAAATGCTGTTCTTGATGGCGGTATTGAAGGTTTCATTAAAGCTTTCCTTATGGAATTCAGCGATGAAAATAATTAGGACTGAAGGACTGAAGTATTGATGCAGGTTGCGGGTTACGTGTTGCAAGTTAACCCGAAACCTGTAACCCGAAACAAAATATTTTAATTTGGAAATTACACGATATGAACCCAACTATACGACTTGCAGAAAAACGGGATGTGCCGGGAATTCTGGAAATTTATACTCCATTTATTCTCCATACCGCAGTTACTTTTGAAGAAACTGTTCCTGATGAAGAATCGTTCTGGGGACGGATTCAGGGAATTAGGACTGAATTGCCATTCCTGGTGTGCGAAATGGAGAACCGGATAGCCGGATATGCTTATGCATCGGGTTACCGCAGCCGTGCATCGTACCGGTGGACCAAGGAAGTTTCGGTTTATGTCCATCCGGATTTTCACCGCAAAAGAATAGCTCTTGCCCTATACACCAGCCTTAATGAAATGGTCCGATTTCAGGGAATTGCAGATTTGCTGGCCATAATTACCCTTCCCAACGATTCGAGTGTAGCTTTCCATGAATATGTTGGATACCATAAATGTGCTGAATTTTCAAAGGTTGGTTATAAACTGAATCAGTGGCAGAATGTAGGCTGGTTCGAATTGTTCCTTCAGGATGAAAACACAGCCCCAAAGGAACACATTCTGCGTTTGGATGAGATTACCAGTCTTCCTGAATTTCATGATGCCATTCAGAAAGGATTGGAGAAACTTAATGGATAAAAGGCCCTGGTTTTTCCATGAATAATAAAACCTGAAAATGAATAAAAAAATTAAATACAATAACCGTGAAATCAGCTGGTTGTCATTTAATGCCAGGGTACTTCAGGAAGCTGAGGATCCGTCAGTTCCCTTGTTTGAACGAATTCGGTTTTTGGGAATTTTCTCCAACAACCTCGATGAGTTTTTCCGTGTCCGGGTAGCTGCCGTGCGTCGTACGCTCGAATTGGGCAAAGACGACGAGACACTTCTTGGCGATTTCAGCCCGGCCGAATTGTACGAAAAAATTATGACCACGGTCATTCAACAACAGCAAAAGGCCCAGGAAATATACCGGAACATCTGGAAGGAAATGGCCACTGAAAATATCTTCATACTCGATGAGAAGCTGCTCACTCATGAACAGGGCGTGTTTGTCAGGAAGTATTTTAACCTGAAGGTACTTCCCAACATCGTGCCGATCATGTTGGGCAAATCACTGAAATTCCCCTATCTGCGCGATAAATCGGTTTACCTGGCTGTTAAATTATCCAAAACAAAATCGCCCGACAAATTTGCCTATGCCCTGATTCGTATTCCAAGCCGTTCGGTGTCCCGGTTTTTGGTACTACCCGATCAGGGAAATAAAAAATACATTATTTTGGTCGATGATGTCATCCGCTACTGCCTGAACGACATCTTCCCCATTTTCAATTTCGATCATTTCGAGGCCTTCACCATCAAAGTTACCCGTGATGCCGAACTGGATATTGACGATGACATTTCAAAAAGTTTCATGGAAAAAATTGAGCTCAGCCTGAAAAAACGCAAAGTTGGAATCCCAGTCAGGCTGATCTATGACCGTGAAATGCCCTCCGACCTGCTTGAATTCATCATGAAAAAAATGAAACTTTACGGAGAAGACAAAACAATCGGAGGTGGCCGGTACCACAACCATAAAGATTTTATGAATTTTCCCGAAATCGGCAAACCGCATCATTATTACCAGGCTTTACCACCTGTGCCACACAAGGATCTGATTCTGCATCAGAGTATCCTGAAAAAGCTGAGGCAAAAAGATGTTTTGCTTCATTACCCCTATCAGAGCTTTTCGCATTTCATCGATTTTCTGCGCGAGGCAGCCATTGACCCTAAAGTCAGCGAAATCGGGATAACTATTTACCGGGTATCGGAGACATCCAAAGTAGTGAATGCCTTACTGAATGCCATCCGAAACGGGAAAAAAGTAACCGTGGTTATCGAACTGCAGGCCCGTTTCGATGAAGAAGCCAACATCTTCTGGTCAAATAAATTACAGGAAGAGGGGGCTCGTGTCATCAACGGCGTCCCGGGACTTAAAATACACTGCAAACTGGCCTGGGTTGAACGCAGAGAGAAAAACGGAATCCGAAATTATGCCTACATCGGCACCGGAAATTTCCATGAAGGAACTTCCCGTGTATATGCAGACAAGGGTTTGCTTACTGCTGATCCTGAAATTGCCGGGGAAGTGGCCAACATGTTCGAATTCTTCAAACACACCTATAAACATTTCGATTTCAGGCAAATCATTGTCAGCCCGTTTTACATGCGCAATTTCTTTGTTCATAAAATCGATCAGGAAATTGCCAATGCAAAAAAAGGGAAAAAGGCCTACATGATCCTGAAAATGAACAGTCTGATTGACCAGCTCATGATCGACAAACTTTATGAAGCCAGCCAGGCCGGCGTGAAAATTCAGCTCATTATCCGCGGAATTTTTGGTTTAAAAACCGACGATCCGGTTTTAAGCAAAAATATTGAAGCAATCAGCATTGTCGACAAGAACCTTGAACACACCCGTGTTATGCTTTTTGCCAATGGAGGAAAAGATGACATTTATATTTCGTCAGCCGACTGGATGTCAAGAAATCTGGATCGCCGGATAGAAGTTGCCTGTCCCATTAATTCTCCTGAAATCAAAAACGAATTGAAAGAATTGCTGCGTATTCAGCTGCACGATAATACCAAAGCCAGGATTCTCGACAGTGGATTGACGAACCGGTACAATAATCCGGTCAAAGGTCAGCATTACCGCGCCCAGGAAGATTATCACAATTACATCAAAAAAAGACATCAGAACGCCATGAAAATCTATCATAATCCACGCTGTTCAAAATGCCGCGAAGGACTCCAGTATCTCGAAGAAAAAGGATTCGAAGTTGAGGTAATCAATTACATGAAAACAGGAATTACTGCCCGTGAAATCAAAGAGTTCCTGACCAAATCAGGATTAAAGGTAACCGACCTGATCAGGACTAACGAAGCGCTGTACAAAGAAAAGTATAAAAAGAAACAATTAACCGACGATGAATGGATCAGCATTCTGGTTGAAAATCCGAAACTGATTCAACGTCCGATGATTATTAAAGGGACACATGCTGTACTGGCACGTCCTGTAGAAGAGATTCTGAAATTGATCTGACCTGCGGATACTCATTCAGCGCAGGGTTTTAATCTTCAGGTCATCTCCCTGGCCTGAAATTCAGAACCTGGAAATCCTCATTCTCCAGCTGAAACCTGGGAATATCCCCTCCAATTCAGCGATTTGAGAATGGAGATTCGTGCCTGGAGGGACCAGCTGATTTAATGTACTTTCGCCTGAAGTTCCCTGATCCCGTTCTCCAGCTGATGTTTAATTTTCAGCGCATTGGACAAAGCCAGCGCATCTTTTACTGCCTGCTTGTCATATTGTTCAAGTACAATGTAATACATTCGTTTCCCAAGAAAAACCGCCTTCAGGTTTCGGGCTGCATGGTCAGCAATAAACTGGATAACGCCATTGTCTTTCCCGTTTTTGTAGCTCACCTTTTCCCAGTGAGTATTCATAAATTCACTGTGATGGTTGTACAGATCATCAAGCGCGACAGAATCGGTTTTTGCCTGAAAAACTCCGTCGTAAACACGCAAACCGACATGATTCAGCCATTCGGCGCCATAATAATTGCTCGATATATACAATTCGCCCCTCTCATCGAGATGAAGTTGAATAAACGACTGGTCCCACCGGCGTTCAACATTCTGCCTTTTGTGGATATACTGCGTATACCGGTCATATTCAGTCTTTTCCTTGACAAACAACTTGTCCAGTTCAGCGATTTCGCCATTGACCCGGTCCAACTGATCCTGTTTCCGGTAGATAATTTCCGATAATAGTTTTTTGCTCATCTCCCTGGCCTTACCAACGGATTCAAAAGCTTCAGGAAAAAATACCTGTATGGAATCCAGGTATTGAAGTGCAGTGAGCGTATCGCCCTTTTCGCAAATACCAACTGCAAGATTTAACTTTTCAGCAGCCCGTTCTTTATACGATTTCCCACACGAAAAAAATATTGTCAGGAATAAAATTCCGGCAATTATTTTAAAATTTCTCATTGTTTTCAGTTTAAAAAACCTGTCATTTGTGCCTCAAAGGAAAAGATAATCTGCGAACGATGGAAACAAATTCTGTAGTTTTTTTTAACGACCGGGAATATCCGGAACTGACAAACAAGCCAATTATAGCTGCATGGCAAATAATAAATCCGGAGAATATCGGAAATCTGATCCGGCTGGCCGACAATCTTGGCTCCGGCGAGGTTTTTATTCTGGGTGAAGATTTTCAGCTCAGAATGTCGTCAATCAGAAAGACTGCCGGGCTCAGTTACAACAATGTCAGGCTTTGGTTTATTGCTCCGGAAGATTTTTTCAGGCAGCTTGATCCTGCGTATCAGATGGCAGCCATAGAAACCAGCTCCGATTCAACCAATCTTTTTATGGAAAAATTACCGGACAAAATTGTTTTTTTGCTTGGAAATGAACGAAACGGCCTGCCCGAAGAAATACTTCAAAAATGTCAGCTTAAATTACATGTTCCGATGACAGGTAAATGTAAGTCAATGAATGTTTCGCATGCACTGGCTGTCGTTCTGTTCGAATGGCAAAGGCAAATGCTTTTTGCAGCTCCCTGACAATAATGAAACCCTGGCACCTTAATTTTCATTTGCATGCCAACTTATAGTTGAAAAACTGACTTTTTAAATTATTTTTAGCAGACCAAATTAAAAACCATGATCACTTTAACCCAACTGGAATATATTGTTGCTGTGGATACTTTCCGGCATTTCGGAAGAGCTGCCGAAAATTGTTTTATCACCCAGCCTACTTTAAGTATGCAGATTAAAAAACTGGAGGAAGATCTGGAAGTCATTATTTTCGATCGCAGCAAGCAGCCTCTGATTCCCACTGACGTAGGTCGCCGCATCATTGACCAGGCCCGGATAGCGCTTCAGGAATCACAGAAAATAAACCACATCATCAAGGATCATAAAAACCTGATTTCGGGTGAACTTAAGATTGGCATTATTCCAACGCTGGCGCCTTACCTGCTTCCTTTGTTTATCGGCAATTACAAGCGCAAATACCCGAATATAAACATCAAGGTAGAGGAACTGACCACTATCAACATTATCGATCGCCTGAACCGCGATTTGCTGGATGTCGGTATCCTCGTTACTCCGCTCAATGAAGACCGGATCAACGAAAAACCCATATTTTACGAAGGAATGTTGCTCTACCTGCACGAAGATCATCCGCTGTCAAAAAATCCAATTATAAAACTGAAAGATATTGCGACTCCGGATATCTGGCTTCTGAGCGACGGTCATTGCTTCCGTGACCAGGTAATCAACCTTTGTTCGTTTAAAGGAGCGGCCAATACTTCTTTGCCCTTTCATTTCGAAGCCGGATCACTCGAAACAGTCATGAACATCATCGATAAAGAAGGAGGAATGACTATTATTCCTGAACTGGCAACCATTGGAATGAGTGAATCCCGATTTGAACATGTCAGGACATTCACCGATATCAATCCCCTTCGTGAGGTCAGCCTGGTATTTTCCAGGCACTTTGCCAAATATAAACTCGTCGAACTGCTTTGGAAAGAAATAGTCGCATCAATGCCTGAGAAGCTGCTTCAAAAGAACCGGGGAACAATTGTTGAATGGAGGTAATTTTTTCTTCCGATTTGTTTGTTGTTTCAAAAATCTTAATTTCCTTTGCAACGCTAAAAAATAGAATACCGGCAGCCAAACGAGGCTGTAGGGTTTTTAGTGAAAATAATACCGAAATAATTTGGTGACTAAATAAAATGAACTATTTTTGCAGTCCCAAATCAGGGAATTATCAAGTTGGCCCGTTCGTCTAGGGGTTAGGACGCCAGGTTTTCATCCTGGTAGCAGGGGTTCGAATCCCCTACGGGCTACAAATAAATTTTAACAATTTAGGACTTAAAAGATGGCACATCATAAATCGGCAAAAAAAAGAATCAAACAGGACGAAGTAAAAACCGTACAGAATAAATACGTTGCCAAAACCATGCGTAATGCAGTAAAGAAATTACGCCTTGAGACTGACAAAGAAGCAGTTGCAGCAGCTTTACCAAAAGTTGTTTCCATGATTGACAGACTTGCAAAAAAGAATGTTATTCATAAAAACAAAGCTGCCAACCTGAAATCTTCTCTTGTTCTTCACCTGAATAAGATCTAAAAAACTAATTTTTCAAAACATACTGAAACCGTTCTTCTCCAGGACGGTTTTTTTCGCATGGAATAAACGCTGATTTTTTTAGCAGTTGCACTGATAATTGCAATCGTGACAACGGCTGATTTCACCTTTCAGTCGTTTTTCAATCAGCTCATCAATCCGGTCACGAAGGGCTTCAATGTTTATTTTGAGCACCACCTCGTGTGCAAAGGCATTCATAAGCATCAACCGGGCCTCCGTCTCTCCAATTCCACGTGCACGGAGGAAAAACAAGGCATCTTTGTTAATCTGTCCTACCGTGGCGCCATGACTGCACTTTACATCATCAGCATCAATAATCAGCTGTGGTTTGGTTTGCATCCTGGCCTTATCCGACAACAGGATATTGTTATTCCGCTGAAATGCATTCGTTTGCTGTGCATCGCGTACAACATGAATCCGACCTGCAAAAGCCCCGGTCGACTCATCGTCAAGTATATTCTTATAGATCTGGTTGCTCAGACAATTGGGCGAAGCATGTTCAATCTCGGTGAAATTATCGACATGCTGTTTTTTATCGGTAAACGAAATACCATTTACATTGGCTTCAGCATGTTCGCCGGCAAATGTAACTTTCAGGTTATTCCGTATCAGTCCGCCATGCAGGCTAACCATGCCGGTTACCAGGCTGGAATTGCGCAGCTGCCTGTAAAACGATGAATTTATGGTAGTTGATTGGTTGTGATGATTCTGTATGGTATAAATATCAACCAGTGAATCCTCGCCTGCAAATACTTCGGAAACAGCATTAAACAGGAATGATGAAGCGGTAAGTGTATGATCACAAAACAGGACTTTAACCCGACTGCCTGCTTCGGCAATGATCAGGTTTCGCTGGGTCACCATCAGATTTTCGTCGGAACTGAGCAGATTGATGACCTGAACCGGCTTTTCGATGACCACACCTTTCGGGATATAGAGGAAAAATCCATCTTTCGCGAATGCTGTGTTAAGCGCCACCATCGAATCGTTCGACAAGCCAGCCTGACGGTTTAAATAGGGCTCCACGATTTCAGGGCGTTCATTGGAAATTTGCCCGAGACTTCCCAAAACAACACCTTTCGGAAGTTCTGAACCCGGATTGTTCCCGTGGTAAAACCAGCCATTGACCAGAAAAACCAGGTGAGTATCCAATTCAGGAATATTGCATTTGAAAACCTCATTCAGGTTAATCAAGCCGGAATCCCTGGCCAGTTCCTGACTGTAGCTTTTTTCGAAGGCCGGCTTCAGATTGGTATATTTGTAATCTTCATTCCTGAAATCCGGAATTCCTGCTTTGGTAAAACGTTTGATCGACACTTCACGCATCCGGTTAAGCAATGGTGAAGAACCCTGATTCAGTGTGTCCCTGTTTCTTTCAAAGAGGGAATTCATCTGATCAGCTGGCGATATTTTTTCTTGAATGATGCTCATGGTTATTGGTCGTACCCGTTTTTAATCCAGTCATAGCCTTTTTCTTCCAGTTCATAGGCCAGTTCTTTCCCACCGGTTTTTACTATCCGGCCGTTGTATAAAACATGAACAAAATCCGGAATGACATAATCGAGCAGACGTTGATAGTGTGTCACCAGAATGGTCGCGTTATCCTTTGTTTTTAAAGTATTCACGCCTTTTGCCACAATACGGAGCGCGTCAATATCCAAACCTGAATCGGTTTCATCCAGGATCGCAAGCTTAGGCTCAAGCATGGCCATCTGGAATATTTCGTTTTTCTTCTTTTCACCTCCTGAAAAACCTTCGTTAACCGAACGGTTAGTCAATTCAGAATCAAGGTGAAGCATTTCCTTTTTGGAGCGTAACAATTTCAGAAACTCACCGGCAGTCAAAGGTGCAAGACCTTTGAATTTACGGTGTTCATTCACTGAAGCTTTCAGAAAATTAACCATCGGTACTCCCGGAATTTCAACCGGATACTGGAAACTCAGGAAAATTCCGCTGCGTGAACGGTTTTCAGGCGATAACTCAAGCAAATCCTGACCCATATAAGTTACTTCACCTTCAAGTATTTCATAATCATCTTTCCCGGCTAATACATTGGCCAGTGTACTTTTCCCGGAGCCATTGGGTCCCATGATGGCATGTACTTCGCCGGCTTTCACTTCAAGGTTAATCCCTTTCAGTATCTCTTTGCCTTCAACCGAGGCACGTAAATTTTTTATTATTAACATATTTTATTTATTAGCCCCCTCTAACTCCCCGTAGGGGGAGGACTGGCGGTATCTTTATTATTTAAACATTCATTTCATTCAACAAAAGCCTCCCCTTTGGGGAGGTTGGAGGGGTTTTACCCCACGCTGCCTTCCAGGCTGATTGACAACAGTTTTTGTGCTTCAACCGCAAATTCCATGGGGAGTTTATTGAGGACTTCACGGGCATAACCATTGACAATCATGCTAATCGCATCCTCTGTTGAAATACCACGCTGATTGCAGTAAAAAATCTGGTCTTCTCCGATTTTGGAGGTGGTAGCCTCGTGTTCCACAATCGATGATTTGTTGCCCACTTCAATGTAAGGGAAAGTATGTGCGCCACAGGTTGAACCCAGCAACAGGGAGTCGCATTGCGAAAAGTTGCGGGCATTGATGGCGCCGGGCATAACTTTTACCAGTCCACGATATGAATTGTCGCTTTTACCTGCCGAAATCCCTTTTGAAACGATATTGCTTCTGGTGTTTTTGCCGATGTGAATCATCTTGGTTCCGGTATCAGCCTGCTGATGGTGATTGGTCAGGGCTACTGAGTTAAACTCGCCTACTGAATTATCGCCAATCAAAACACAACTTGGGTATTTCCAGGTAATTGCAGATCCGGTTTCGACCTGTGTCCAGCTTATTTTGGAAGATACACCACGGCAGATGCCACGTTTGGTTACAAAGTTGTAGATCCCGCCAAGTCCGTTTTTATCGCCCGGATACCAGTTCTGAACGGTTGAATATTTCACTTCGGCACGATCGAGCGCAATGATTTCGACCACTGCGGCATGCAGTTGGTTCTCATCACGTTTCGGGGCTGTACAGCCTTCGAGGTAACTCACATAACTGTCGTCGTCAGCAATAATTAAAGTGCGCTCAAACTGACCTGTTCCTGCTGTATTGATCCTGAAATAGGTCGAAAGTTCCATCGGGCAGCGTACACCTTTCGGAATATAGCAGAACGATCCGTCTGAAAAGACAGCCGAATTCAGTGCGGCAAAAAAATTATCCGTTGTTGGAACAGAGGTGCCCAGGTATTTGCGTATCAGTTCCGGGTGTTCCGTCAAAGCTTCACTGAATGAACAGAAAATAATGCCTTTTTCAGCCAACACCTTCTTAAAGGTGGTTGTTACGGAAACACTGTCCATAACCACATCAACCGCAACTCCGGCCAGATGTTTCTGCTCTTCAATCGGAATTCCCAGTTTCTTGAAGGTTTCCAGCAACTCCGGATCAACTTCATCCAGACTTTCATATTTGGGCTTGGTTCGCGGCGCCGCATAATAAATGGTCTCCTGAAAATCAATCGGTGGAATCTTTAAATGAGCCCATTGCGGAGTTTTCATTTTCAGCCATCCACGATATGCTTTCAACCTGAATTCAAGCATAAATTCCGGTTCCTTTTTTTTGAACGAAATGAGCCGGATCACATCTTCATTTAACCCTTTCGGAATAACATCCGTATCGATATCGGTTACAAAACCATACTGGTATTCCTGGGTCGTTATATCGCTTAATAATTTATCCTGATTTTCCATATCCACAGTTATATGTCTCTTCTGATTACAGCCTTATTAACAAACTTGCCAACAGACTGTTTAAATTAAATTGCAAAGATAAGGAAGTAAAGCTACTTTTGTCCAAACTTTGCAGACAATAAATACCTTCAGGTCTTAATTTTTAACATGAAAGATACAATAAAACAAACATTACTTTCTGAACTGGGAGAATTCGGATTGATTAAACGCTTGACCGATAAGATTCAACTTAAAAATACAAGTACGCTGAAAGGAGTTGGTGACGATGCTGCTGTTTTAAGTTATCCCGATAAAAAAATAGTGGTAACCACCGACCTTTTAACCGAAGGTATTCATTTCAACCTGATGTACGTTCCGTTGAAACACCTGGGATACAAGGCTGTTGTCGTCAATCTTTCGGATGTATATGCCATGAATGCCACTCCGCGGCAGATTACCGTTTCGCTGGCTATTTCAGCCAAATTTTCGCTCGAAGCCATAGAAGAACTGTACTCCGGAATTCACCTGGCCTGTGAAAAGTATGGCGTTGACCTGATTGGAGGCGACACCACCAGCTCGCTCACCGGTCTCACCATCAGTGTGACTGCAATTGGTGAAGCACCCGAAGATGAACTGGTGTACCGCAGCGGCGCCCAGGTGAACGACCTGTTATGCGTATCGGGTGATTTGGGTGGCGCCTACATGGGATTGCAGCTTTTAGAGCGCGAAAACGAAGTGTTTAAAGTGAATCCGCATCAGAAACCACAGTTTGAAGGCTACGACTACATCCTGGAACGTCAGTTAAAACCTGAAGCCCGGAATGACATCAGGGAATTATTGAAAACATTGAACATCAAACCTACCTCGATGATCGATATTTCTGACGGTCTTTCGTCGGAAGCGCTGCATTTGTGTCATGCCTCGAAGGTTGGGTGCAGCATATACGAGGAAAAAGTCCCGCTCGACCGGCAAACCAAAGAATTTGCTGAAGAATTGAGCATCAATCCGCTGGTGGCCGCCCTCAACGGGGGTGAAGATTACGAACTGCTGTTTACGGTTCCGCTTTCCGGTTTTGATGTGATTAAAAAAGAATTTGATATTACCATCATTGGTCACATTACAGCCGAAGGTGAAGGCGCCAACCTCATCACATCAGGAGGTTCGGTTATTCCTTTGCAGGCACAGGGCTGGAACCCCTTGTTGAATAAAGAGGATTAGGGGAACAGGGAAGTGTATTCTGCTGTTTATTGACAATAAAAAACGTATCCCGGATATTGGGATTAAAATGAAAATCATATTCGACAAAATGCGGGCATAAATTTGCCCTGTGATCTGGATGAATTTGAATGATGGGGATTGTTTTATATGATTTTAGTGATTGTTTAAAACTCAGCGACTCCTGTTTCGGATCGCGGCAGCGAACCGAAGCACATTTTGCCAATCTCCGGATCACAAAATTCGATTAATTGCAGCACTGCTAAATCCTTGAAAAGCCATTTGTATTCAGCCAATTATAAAACTTATTTCCGGAGTTGAGTAGATCAAACTCAAGGAATCAAAAAAGCCGCTCTCTTTCGGGAACGGCTTTTTCAGGAATTGAATTCTTTGTTTTTATGCCTCAGGTTTTGCTTTTACATCTCCCGACGGATTGTTGGCCTTTTGTGATCCTTTCAGGATATCAGGCAATTCAAGACCTGCCGATTTAAATATATCGTCGAGAGGTGGGATGGAACCCAGCATTCCCTGCATAAAATTGGCTGTCGAGGTTTTACCGTCTTTCCCATTGCCGGTTTCCCAAACAGTAACTTTATCGATTTTAATATTTTTGATGGCTTCCACCTGGGTTTTTACCAGTTCAGGCAATTTGTCGGCAATCATCATCATCACGGCGTCTTTTGAATTGTTTCCTGCTGCTTTGACCATCTGCTCGAAACCTTCAGCCTGTTTGCTCAGAATTTCGTAAATACCTCTTGCCTGCGCGTCCATTTTCAGGAATATGGCATCGGCTTCACCTTTCGCCATACGGCGTGTTTGTTCGGCAATAGCTTCAGCGTCAATTTCCACCTTTTGTTTGTCGATCTCGGCTGATACCACCACGTTGGCCGTTTGTGTAGCTTTGTCGCGCAGAGCACGGGCATCTTCGGCCTGTCTTTCAGCAGCATAGGCTTCTTCCAATGCTTTGGCTTCAGTCACTTTTTCGGCAGCAACAGCTTTACGGCTGGCTTCAGCTTCTTTTTCGCGACGGTCGGCATCCGAATTGGCAATGGTGATTTTGGCAATATTTTCACCCTCAACAGCAATCGCGTCAGCTTTTGCAACTTGTACACGCTGTGCCTGATGAGCTTCGGCCTGACCGATTTCACCGTCACGGTTTTTCTCAGCCACACTTTTCTTGGCATCGTTAATTGCTTTGGCAGCTGCTTCTTTTCCTAATGCTTCAATATATCCCGATTCATCATTAATATCGGTTACGTTTACGTTAATCAGTTTTAAACCGATTTTTTTCAATTCAGCTTCCACGTTTGAAGATACAGCTGCAAGAAATTTATCGCGGTTACTGTTAATTTCTTCAATGTCCATGGTGGCAACCACCAAACGCAACTGACCAAAAATAATATCCTTGGCCAAATTGCTGATCGACTCCTGTGTTAAACCCAGCAAACGTTCTGCAGCATTGGTCATTACACCTGATTCAGTTGAAATACCTACAGTAAAACGTGAAGGAACATCAACACGGATATTTTGCTTACTCAGCGCACTTCTCAGGTTGATTTCGATCGAAATCGGCGTCAGATCAAGAAACTGATAGGACTGGATAATTGGCCAGATAAATGCCGCCCCACCATGAATACATTTGGCCGAACGTGATTCACTTTCGATGCCTTTGCCCACTTTCCCGTAAACAACCAAAATCCGGTCGGAGGGACAGCGCTTGTAGCGCTTCAGCATGGCTACAATAATGATAAACAGAAACAGGACAGCCAGGCTGACTAATACAACAAAATAATCGTTCATAATGATTTTAATTAGGGTTATGGATTGATTTAGTAAATTTTAATTTCGTCTTACCAACAGAATTTGATTGTTAATGACATCTTTAACCTGAATAAGTGAAGATGTAGGAATGTCATCCGGATCATCTGTAATAGCATCGAGAGTTTCGAGAGTTCCCTGAACAGTTATTTGCACTTTGCCTATTCCTGCCCGTTTCCCGGGGATAGGGAGATAAACTTTACCAAAGCGACCTAAGGCATTTTTTAAGTTCATATTTCCGCTTTCGACCAGTTTCGACATAAAATAGAAGAGCGAAGCCATGGCCAACATCATCAGAAACCCACAGAGAAAAGACAGGACAATAACCAACCAGGGAGCCATTCCGATGCTCAGAAAACCAATTCCGGACCAGCCAAACATGGTAAAAAAGCCAACAATATTTTTGACGGAAAGAAATTGAAAAGGAATCCCATCACTATCGGCAAAAGAATGGTCAAAATCGGTTGCCACATCAGTGTCTATGTCAGAGCTGAAAATAGTTAATACCAATAAAACAATAAAAATAAGTGTGGCAGGAAGTGTAATAAGCCAATAGACTTGAGACATAAGATCCAACTCGCTCCATACCGGGAAAATAGATGTTAACATTTCAGAAGTTTTTGAGGTGATTATTGGATTAAAGATATATAAATATGATCATAATCAAATCAAAAATATTTTTTAAGTCTGCAAATTACCGGTGAAGATCAGGAAAATCAGACTGAATTGCTGAAATCAGGATATGCAAATGGTGATAACGGAATTTCAATTGGCCATAAGGATACCGATAATGTTTTTGAGAATAACCATGTCTACGAAAATGGGCATCAGGGTGTACTTTTCCGCAATGAAACTGAACAAAACAGCGGTCACCGCAATACGTTTACCAACAATATCATTGAAAACAACGGGATGAAGCAGGAGTCAAGTGGTTTCTATATCGGAGGTGAAACGCACGACATTACCATTACCAATAATATTATCCGCTTTACCGGTAAAGGAAATCAATCAACAGCCATTTATGTAGGTAAAAAATCATCCAAAGTGACCACCAAAGACAACCAGATTTCGGGATCGAAAGAGCTGGTTCAGGAGAAATAATTGAAGGAATGGCTGAATGCATCAAGCGGGTGAAACAACTGAAAAACCGGCATCACGACTGGAAGATTAATCCAATCCAGGAAAACAATCCGGGAATGGTTGATTTGGCTGCGGAATGGTTTGTAGTTTTAGACAATCAGTTGGCTATTGCGGACAGAATGAAAACAAAGAACCCTTAACCAGAGTTGACTACCTCTTTTCGGCAGACCCTGAAACAATACTGAATCGAGTTCAGCATGACTCAGGGTGACTTCCCCTCTGTGTGGTTTGTCGCTGCACGGAGCGTCATGCCGAACTTGTTTCGGCATCTCAATATCCGTCAGCTGAAGCAGAAGACAATGGATAACTCTCCGATTATCATTTCCTCTTATTCAAAGCAATATCCCTGCCTCGTCCGTCAGGCGGGCTTTGCCAATTCCTTTGACCATCCAATCAATATGGGCCACAGGGTTTCATTTCATTGCACCCTGTGCTTATACAGAGCGGCCCGTTGGGCCTTGTCCAGTGTATAAATCATCGCATCCAAGAGGGGCAACGCCCCGATATGTATCAGCATAGGGCGAAGTGAAACGGAGTCCTATGACTTTTAATAATCAATCATTTACCCAAACAATTAATTATTAAGTAAAATTCAGTAATTTGGGAGGCAAAACCAGAAAAGTAAAAACAATGAAAAATTTGAAATTAACAAGATTAATATATTTGATATTTGGAGTTATTCTGATCGCAATTAATACTTCATCCTGCAAAGATAATGATGAGCCAACTCCTGATTATGTTGGAAAATGGATGACAACTAAACCATATCCTGGTTCTAGTGGATATGTAAGTGTTAATTATTCATTGACATTAACAGATCATACTTTCATTGAGACTTTTTTAGTTCCAGACCGATCTTCATATAATCCAGGGAGATTTGTTACCATCGAAGGTTCTATTTCTATTTCAGGAAATATTATGAAACTAGTTGTTCACAAAGTCAGTCATTCAACTTATAATTCTGCCACATCTACTGCTTCCGAACCATATGAGACATTTACATTTGAAGATAAGGATTTTGGCTTTACATTTGAAGGCATAGGAATGTCAACAAGTAATCATCAAGTTGAATATGGCATGGTTGATAATCAACTGATTATTAAGGTTGATTATAATATGGATGGTATTTACTCTGAAAATGAAAAATCAGTTTATACCAGGCAGTAATATTTTCATTCAAACATATGTCAAAAAAGCCGCCTCCCTTTTCAAAAATTCATACCTTTGGTATAAAATGCATAAAGTTATGGAACTCAAGATAAACCTCGAATTTAACCAGATACTAAAGTTGATCCATCAACTTCCTAAAAAGGACATTGAAAGATTATCAATTACCCTTCAATCAGAAATTTCAGCTACAAAGAATTCAAGTTCGCTGAAAAAAATAATCCTGGATGCACCAACCTGGACCGATGCAGAACTTCATGATTACAATGAAGCTCGAACTCATCTGAATCAATCCAGAATTGCAATTCCTCCATATTAATTGAGTTGTTTCGTAAGAAGGACAAAGCCAAAACCTTGTTCTATAAGTTAGCGCAAACAAATGATGATTTGTGTATTTCTTCTATTACTCATTACGAAATTGGCATTGGAAATCGGAAATCTCATGCCGACTACTGGGAATTATTGTGTGAGAATTTGAGAGTAATTCCATTCGATAAAACATGTTCAAATAGCGCAGTAGTTATTTACCTGGAATTATTAAAAGCGAACAAAATGATTGATTTAGCAGACATCTTGATTGGGGCCACTGCTGTTTCTCATTCCATCCCAATTGCCACCCTGAATATTAAACATTTTGATAGAATTGCTGGTCTGGAAATTATCAAATAATCAGGCATTAAAAAACAAAAATAGCCGCCTCCCCTCTCAGGAAACGGCTTTTGTTATTTGGTGGGCAGAGACGCGATTAATCGCATCTCTGCAAAAATTGCATTTTGCTCTTCTCCTCCCCTCCGGGGAGGTCGGGAGGGGCTTCTATTCCTCGTGTGCAGCCAGTAAAACCTCCAGTATTTTCTTGCCGGCAGCGGCAACGCTTGTACCCGGACCGAAGATGGCCACAACGCCTGCGTCATAAAGGAATTGGTAATCCTGGGCAGGAATTACACCACCGGCAATGACCATGATATCTTCGCGGCCCAGCTTTTTCAATTCAGCCATAACGGCGGGAACCAATGTTTTGTGGCCGGCAGCCAGGGACGAAATACCCATTACATGCACGTCGTTTTCAACGGCTTGTTTGGCGGCTTCTTCCGGAGTCTGGAACAATGGACCCATGTCAACGTCAAATCCGATATCGGCATAACCGGTTGCGACTACTTTGGCACCGCGGTCGTGTCCGTCCTGACCCATTTTCGCGATCATGATACGTGGCTGACGGCCCTCGAGTCTGGCAAATTTAGTTGCCAGTTCCTGAGCTTCCCTGAAGGTAGAATCGTTTTTGCTTTCTGCTGAGTACACGCCTGAAATAGTTCTGATAACTGCTTTATAACGTCCCACATGTTTTTCGCATGCGTAAGATATTTCGCCCAGTGAAGCGCGTTTTTGAGCTGCTACGATGGCCAGTTCCAGCAAGTTTCCTTTGCCGGTTTCAACACACTTGCTGATTGCTTCCAAAGCTGCCTGACATTCGGTTTCGTTTCGTTCAGCACGCAATATATTCAATCTTTCGATCTGTGACAAACGAACTGCAGTATTATCGATTTCGAGGATGTCGATCGGATCTTCTTTTTCCAGACGATATTTATTTACCCCAACGATGGTCTGGGTATGACTGTCGATACGACCCTGTGTTCGTGCGGCAGCTTCTTCGATGCGCATTTTCGGCACACCGGTTTCAACAGCTTTCGACATACCACCGAGTTTTTCCACTTCTTCAATAAGCGCCCAGGCTTTTTGTGCCAGGTCGTTGGTCAGCGATTCAAGATAATACGAACCTGCCCATGGATCAACCGCGCGGCAGATTTCAGTTTCCTGCTGAATATACAACTGCGTATTGCGGGCAATACGGGCTGAAAAGTCGGTTGGCAAAGCGATGGCTTCGTCGAGCGCGTTGGTATGCAGCGACTGGGTGTGACCCAAAGCGGCAGCCATGGCTTCGATAGCAGTACGGCCAATGTTGTTGTACGGATCCTGCTCAGTTAATGACCAGCCTGAAGTCTGGCAGTGCGTGCGCAAAGCCATTGACTTCGGGTTCTTCGGATTGAACTGTTTGACCATTTTTGCCCAGATCATGCGGGCGGCACGCATCTTGGCAATTTCCATGAAGTGGTTCATCCCGATGGCCCAAAAAAACGACAAACGAGGTGCAAATTCATCCACGGTCAAGCCGGCTTTGATACCGGTACGCAGATATTCCAGACCATCGGCCAGGGTGTAAGCCATTTCGATGTCGGCAGTAGCGCCGGCTTCCTGCATGTGGTAACCCGAAATGGAGATCGAATTGAATTTAGGCATTTTCTGAGATGTGAACTCAAAAATGTCGGCAATAATTTTCATCGAGAATTCCGGCGGATAGATGTATGTATTACGCACCATAAATTCTTTCAGAATGTCGTTTTGGATCGTTCCTGAAAGCTGTTCCAATGTTGCGCCCTGCTCCAGTGCAGTTACAATGTAGAAAGCCAATACAGGAAGCACGGCTCCGTTCATGGTCATTGAAACCGACATTTTATCAAGCGGGATCTGATCGAACAGGATTTTCATGTCGAGGATCGAGTCGATAGCCACTCCTGCATTTCCAACATCGCTGACTACGCGTGGGTGATCGGAGTCGTATCCGCGGTGAGTAGCCAGGTCGAATGCTACCGAAAGACCTTTCTGTCCTGCAGCAAGGTTCCGGCGATAAAATGCGTTTGATTCTTCGGCCGTTGAGAATCCTGCATATTGACGCACAGTCCAGGGTTGCATGGCGTACATGGAGGAATACGGACCACGTAGGTATGGAGCCAGACCGGCTGCATAATGCAGTTGTTCCATCCCTTCCAGATCCTCTTTGGTATAAACCGGTTTAACCGGAATCAGTTCCGGAGTCATCCAGTTCTTTTCAATCTTGTTTTTGGCTGACCACTCTGCAGCATTCTGCTGAGGGACGGCTGTTTTGATGTTTATGTCTTTAAAATTTGGTCTCATTTGCTTAATGTTATAAGTTTAAAACACGGTGACACGGAGTTTAAAATAATAAATTTCAAATAGCCAAATAAATATTAATAATATCTTATAGCTATTTTTCGCTGTGCCACTGTGTCGCTGTGTTTATTTTATAAGTTGTTTCTGGTATGACAATAATTCTTCCAGCAGGTTGCTTTTTACGTGGATGAAGTTGGCAATTCCTTTCGCTTTCAGTTCGTTCGTGTTGGCCGGAGCTCCGGCAACAACAAAGATGGCTTTTCCGGCAACAGCATCGAAAGCTGCAGGAGCAAGTTCGGTGTATTCGTCATCGGAGCTGCAAAGCACCACGATGTCAGCACCTGCTGTTCGTGCAGCTTCCCAGCCTTCTTCAACCGATTTGAAGCCATTGTTGTCGAGCACGGCAAAACCGGCAACGGCAAAGAAGTTGCAGGCAAACTGTGCACGGGCTTTGCGCATATTGAGGTTACCCATTGGCATCATGAATGCCAGCGGACGTTTATTGGTTTTGGCATAAACATCGGTTTTATAACGAAGTGCTTCGAAAGCCTGAGCACCACGGTAAGGGTTCAGCGTTTCGATTTCTGCGTCTGCGGAAGTTAAATCAACCGGGGCAAAAACTGCAGCATCCATTTCCTTTTCAGCCTTTTCGTTAAAATTAGGGAATTGATTGGTTCCCAAAAGGTTTTCGCGGCGGGTTGCAATATTCATATCGCGTTTTGCGGCCATTTTTTTAATCTCAGCCTGAATAAAACCCTGACGAAGTGCAGCAAGGAAACCACCTCTATCCTGTACTTCCAGGAACAGCTTCCAGGTCTGATCAGCGATTGCAGCCGTCAGTTCTTCGATGTAATATGATCCGGCTCCCGGGTCAGCAATTTTAGCGAAGTTTGATTCTTCCTTCAGCAACAACTGCTGGTTGCGTGCTATACGATCAGAAAACTCAGTGCTTTCTTCGTAGATTGCATTAAACGGAAGAACGGTGATTGAATCGGCACCGCCCAATGAAGCACTCATGGCCTCGGTTTGGGTACGGAGCATATTGACGTATGAATCGTAAATCGTTTTATTCCAGGTTCCGGTTTCGGCATGAATAATCATTTGGCATGAAGATTCACTGGCCGGACCGTATGCTTTTACAATCCGGGGCCACAACAAACGAGCAGACCGAAGTTTCGCTATTTCAAGGAAATAGTTGGCACTGATTGACAAATTGAATTTCATATTTTTTGCAACGGAATCAACTTCCAGTCCGGTATCGGTAAGAGCAGACAGGTATTCAGCACCCAGGGCCAATGAGTATGCCAATTCCTGAACAATAGATGATCCGGCGTTTCCGAAGTTTTTACCATTCACTGCAAGTGTTCTGAATTCAGGCAGTTCAGTAGTTGACTGAATCATTTTGATTGCATTCTCAACTACGTGTTCCTGATTTTTTCTGAATTTTCCGTTCATGGCATACTTTCCGAACGGATCGTATTCAACCGAAGCACGAATACTTTTCGGATCCCAACTGTTTTGTTTCACGTATTCAGTAAAAGCTTCAGCTACTTTGCGCGGGCAACAACTGCCGGCAAAGTTCACTTCAACGGCATTCAATTGAATATCGTTTAATAAAACGGCAAGTTCAGCCACCGACAATTCAGTACGGCCACTAAATACAAAAGCCAGCGAATCCACCCCTTTCATCAGATAAGCAAGGGCTTTTTTGTTGGCTTCAGCAAGATCTTTAACCAGAATGCCCTGGCGTACAAGCCATTCGTTGTTGTTCTTTTTGTTCCCCCGAACAAAAGGGAACTCACCGGGAAGACTATTCAGGTAATCCAGTTTAGCCAGGTTTTCTTCCCGGTAAAAAGGTTGAATATCAATTCCTTCATTTGTTTTCCAGACCAACTTCCGGTTGAAGTCGGCCCCTTTCAGGTCAACGGTGATTTTGTCCATCCACTGTTGCGTACTGATTGAAGGAAATTCTTCAAATAGGTTGTTATATTTCTCTGCCATAATGTAACGAATTATAAAATCGGGGCAAAATTAGCGCTTTTTACCCATGGTTCATCATATTCCGGGATGATCTTAATTATTAAGTAACATTTGTACCTGTTAGATATTCAGTTAGTTAAATACGTTTATATCTAAAACCTGAATTAATTCCGCTAAATTATGATTATTGTCAGGGATTTCATTCCAATTCGGTTCTTGTTTATTTCTGGACAGTGATTTCTTATTAATCGACTTTTAACATTGGTTTGTCCGGAAATATTCCATGCTTTATTCGATAATATTCAGAATTTGAGTGTGATAGGTATTATTATTACAACTCTGTTATTCAAATGTAATCATAGCGTAAGATAACTTTAATCGTTCTGTAACGACTAACCTATTCCTTTGACGGCATAATTAACTACCCGCCGATAGCTGATCAGGCAAAAATGAAAAAAGGGAAAAAGAACAATTTATTATTAAGCGCTTTTTGATGAAATTTAAAAACTTTTTGACGGCAATAGCCTTCATGCTCCTTTCTACTGTAGGAATGACACAAACTGGAGTCATCCGTGGAACTATTGCAGATGCGAATACTAAAGAAACACTAATTGGAGCAACAGTTGCTCTTCAGGGAACTTCAAATGGAGCCATCACCGATTTTGATGGTAATTTCAAAATTGAGAAAGTGGCTCCCGGAGCCTATAATTTGGTTATTTCTTATGTTTCGTACGATTCTCAAATCGTACGTGTTGAACTAACAAAGGATCAGGAATCTATTGTAAATGTTGATTTGAAGCTAGCTTCAGTAGATATTGAAGAGGTAAATGTAGTGGCCAAACGACGCGATAATACGGAGGTTTCGATGATTTCCAATTTAAGAGCTGGAAGTTTGATTGTTAGCGGGATTTCAGCACAACAAATCAGTAAATCACAAGATAAAGATGCGGCAGAGGTAATTCGCCGGGTTCCCGGAATTACAATTACCGACGGTAAATTTGTTATTGTTCGCGGATTGATTGAACGGTACAATTCAGTCATGCTGAATGGCGCCACTGCACCAAGTTTTGAAGCCGATAAGCGTGCCTTCTCGTTTGATGCTATTCCAAGTGGACTGATAAATAATATCCTTATCTATAAAAGTCCTGCTCCTGAGTTGCCAGCCGATTTTGCCGGAGCAGCTATTAATATTGAAACAAAAGATGTGGCTGACGAAAATAGCCTGGTTGTTTCTTATTCTACAGGATTGTCTCAAAAAGCAACATTCAACAGTGATTTTGCTACTTATAAAGGAAGCAAAACCGATTGGCTGGGCTGGGACAATGGATCTCGTGATATTCCTGAAGGTGTTCCAACCAGTACTGCATTTGCCGATTTATACGATTTTTCGGATGCAGAAGCAAATCCACAAAAATTTGAGGATATCTCCCGGATTTCCAAATTATTCAGCAATAACTGGGAAACAACGACCAAGTCACCTTTCCTGGATCAGAGTTTTTCCATTGCATCGCAACGGCGCTTCTTGCTGGGAAAAGTAACCTTCGGGAATCTTACTGCATTTAATTACGGACTAAGTAATAAGTACATCGATCGCAGCCGCATTGAATACCAGGGATTAAGTGATTTCACCGGTGAAGTAATTAAAGATTTCGATTTTCACGATGTCATTTCAAGCAAAAATGCCAAGATTGGATTTATTCATAACTGGAATATTTTGTATGGAAATAACCAGAAACTCGAATTCAGGAATTTCCTTAATCAGGCAGGTACCAGTTCAACGAATGTTCGGAATGGTATTAATTACTACGATGGAAAAACGCTTAATATTTACGACCTGAAATTTGTTAGCCGTTTGGTCTATTCAGGACAGTTGGCAGGAGAACAGAAATTTAACAAGGATCAAACTATGCTGAAATGGATGTTGGGTTATGGACTGACCAAAAACAGTCAGCCTGATAACCGCAGATTGACCTATGTTCAGGAAAATTCAGATGACGCTGACGCAGTTCAAAATTACTACCTGTTAATTCAGAATTCGCCCAATGTTTACGATGCTGGTCGGCTATGGAGCGATATGACAGAGAATATTTATGATGTGAAAGTTGATCTGGAGCATAAATTCAAACTGTTTGATACCGAGAAAGACTGGCTCTTAAAAGCTGGTGGTTTTTATGAAAAGAAAGAACGCTCTTTCAGCTCAAGAATTATTGGTGTGGTGGCATTTAGAAATCCACCATTTGATCTGCATAATACCGCAACTAATCTTTTCGTTCCTGAAAATATGTTTTTCAGAAGAACATCTCCTTCCAGTCAATTTGGATTTACTTACCGCGATACTTATCGCCCGGAAGACAGCTACAATGCAAGCGATATTATTCAGGCCGGATATTTGGGAATCCAAATACCAGTATTAAATAAAATTACTGTTTATGGTGGTGTTCGTATTGAAAAATTCAGCCGCCTGATTACCGATTTTTATGTGCCAACTCCAACTCCGGAATTATACGATATCACCCGCGATACAGTAAATTTCTTCCCCTCAGTTAACGCGAGCTATAACATTAACGAAAAACACCTGATTCGTGCTTCGTACGGAAAAACGGTGAACCGACCTGAATTTAGGGAAATGGCAAATTTTGCTTATCAGGATTTTGACATGTTCGCCATTGTTCATGGAAACGATTCATTGCAGAATGCCTACATCAACAATTACGATTTACGCTACGAATGGTATCCTTCGATGGGAGAAATGGTCTCGGTAGCGGCTTTTTATAAAGATTTCAGTAATCCGATCGAAGTTTTCCTGATTCCAGCCGGAACAGGTTATGATTATAAACCATTCAATACTGAAAGTGCCTATTCAATGGGACTTGAACTTGACTTAAGAAAAACACTTACAGAGTTCGCTACAGCAGGAAATTTCCTTCATTATCTGAAGGATCTGACTATTATTTTCAACTCTTCACTGATAAAAAGTGAAATACAGACTTCTCAGGCATTTGCACGTGAGAACCACCGCATTATGCAAGGCCAATCGCCTTTTATCATGAATTTAGGTCTGAACTATTTAAATCCAGGAAATGGACTGTCGGTAAACCTGTCATACAATACTGTGGGTAAACGAATTGCCTATGTAGGTTCACCAGTAAATCCTCATACTTGGGAAATGCCAAGAAATTCACTCGATCTGACTATTCAGAAACGAATGGGTAAACGCACTACCGTGAAATTGGGAATGAAAGATATTTTGAACGAGCCGGTACAATTTGTACAGTATTACGGAGCTAACGATCAAATCGAAGTTCCAACTATTTATTATGTTCCTAATCGCCAAATAACATTAGGATTATCAATTAAACTATAGGATTAGAAATCATTAAACGAATAAACTATTATTAAAAAACAGTAGTCATGAAACAAATTTTACTTTCATCAATTTTTATTTTATCAATGGCCTTTGGCACATTTGCTCAGAGCATTGATCATGATTTTTTCGATAAGGTGACCTATGTAGGAGCTTTTGGTTCAGTGGACTGGACTTCAGGATGGACCGAATGGAACCCGGTTAACAAAGATTATCCTGCAGCAACAGTTACTAAAGGTAATGGTCAGTTTACTTTAAGTGCAGGAACACATATCACCGCAGACGAAACCTGGAGTGGAGTAATTAAACTTGACGGATGGATTTATGTTGATGCTGGCGCTACTTTAACTGTTGATGCCGGAACAATAGTCCGTAGTACACAAAAGAGCGGCCTGTTTATTCAACGTGGTGGTAAAATCAACGCTGTGGGTACTTCTTCAAATCCAATTGTATTTACCTCGAACCAGGCTGCAGGATTACGTAGCAACAGCGACTGGGCTGGTATCGTTCTTTGTGGAAAAGGCGTAAACAACCTTCCTGGCGGAGAAGGAATTGCTGAAGGTGGTATCGATGCCACATATGGTGGTACTAATCCAGCTGACAATTCAGGAACAATGCAATATGTACGTATTGAGTTCCCTGGTTTCGAAGTGGCAACCGGAAGTGAAATAAACGGGTTAACTTTCTGTTCTGTTGGTTCAGGAACAACAATCGATCACATCCAGGTTTCTTATTCGGGTGACGATGGTTACGAATGGTTTGGTGGTTCGGTGAATGCCAAATACCTGATCAGTTACAAAACAGAAGATGATGATTTCGATACGGACAATGGTTTCTCCGGAATGGTTCAGTATGGTTTGATTTCAAGAGATAAAGATATTGTTGACTCTGATACTGCAAACGCATTCGAATCGGATAACGATGCTGCCGGAAGTACCAACGCACCTTTTACTCATGCGATTTTTAGTAACATCAGTGGATTCGGTCCATTTGCAAGTGCAACAACCGATGTAACCTTACAAAACCACAAAGATGGTGCAGCTATGCGTGTACGTAGAAGTACGAAACTTCAGATTTATAATGCGCTGTTTGCCGGTTGGGGGCGTGGAGTTCGCATGGAATCGGACAATACGATGACTGCTGCAAAGAATGGCGAAATGAACGTAAACAACACCATTATTGCTGGTGTTCGAAACGATAAATATAAAGTTGACGGAACAGTATTTGACGTTGCCGGATTAGAAGCCTGGTACCTGACAGCTGCCAAGAAAAACCAGATGCTGGCAACAACTGCTGATGTGAAAATAACAGAGGCATTTAATTCAGCTGCCTTCAACTTCTTGCCAATTAGCGGATCACCTGTATTCAATGCTTCATATTGGGCTGTTGAAAATCCAAATACAACTGTTTCAATTGATAATTCTTTCTTCGATCATGTTTCTTACGTTGGTGCTTTTGGTTCAACGAATGACTGGACAGAAGGATGGACCGAATGGAATCCAATTGACAAAGATTATCCTGCTGCAACTATAAC
>JBBSBP010000060.1:0-32130 GCA_038251165.1 Bacteroidales bacterium
AGAAAATAAGGTGTTGGATTATCTTGATTTTTAAAACCTTATTTTCAACGGGCAACCTTCGTAGTAAAGATGAACCAGAAAAATCCAACCTTATTATGTCATTTTGCAACTTCATATTGATATTTTATGTTTTAAAAATATTCATCTTATATCCCTTTACTTCGCCTATGAAGGTCTATTTAAACACTCTCTAATTGAAAGGAATTAGTCTTACCGGGCCAAGCAATCGGGAGGACATCGGTTCCCAGCCGGAAGCATCAAATGGTTTGTAGTCGATATTCACAAAGTTTATTTCGTGGTAATTGCGCCATTGTACTTTCTGCTGATCCATTTGCCGGATGCGGTTCGCCGCCAGGTTTGCCACTTCAATTTCGATCGTATTTATTCCCGGATTGAGAAATTTCCTGACCCTTGCCGTGAATGGAATGCTCCAAAGAATGCCTGCATCATGCCGGTTCACCCATACATGTGCACTTTCGCATACTTTTCCCAAATCAAGCAGGTATTCGCCTGCCAATTCGCCTGATAATTCAAAAGTGGCAGTATACCGGCCTGATCCTGAAAAATTCTGAGCAACCGGATCGGGCAACTCTGTCCAAGAAACCAATTGACCAAGTTCGGTTGCTGCCGGAATTTCTGCACCACCTTCGGTAAATTTCAGTTTCCACGGGCCGGTGATTTCTATCGGCGATTTTGGATTCTCCAGGTATTTCCAGCTTTCAGCAGTGATTTTCTTTTCAGAAACGAGCACAAACATGGTTTCTCCGGAATGTATCTGAAGGCGAACCCTGGTTTTTCCATTTTCATCCTGTGTTTGAGCCAATCCGGTTAACCCGGTTTGCGGATCAAGCAACAGACAGTTTTGCCCTTTTTCATTTACTGGTATGAATTGGTCAACGACTTCCGAACTGTGGTTTACCAAATAGTAATAAACTCCCTGGTCAGTTTTCCGGCGAATGTATTTCAGGCCCGAATCGACCAGCGTTTCACGTAAAATCTTTTTTCCTTCCAGGGCCAGACTGAACCTCGCTGTCCAGCACAATTTCACCTTTCCCGATTTTCACGGTTTTTATATTTCCCGATACGACAGAAAACGAAAGGCTGTTCAGCAAATCCTTCTGCTGCTGACGTCTTGCTTCCAGCTGATCCATTCCGGGAACATCTTCAGGCAGTTGCTGAAAAATAACTTCGGCTCCCAAACGGGCCAGTTCCAGAATGCGTTGGAGTGTGGATACCGGCATATTCCGGTTTGTTGGAATCACCAGGGTACGATAGGTGCTGCCTGACCGGGTTGTTAACAGTCCGTTTTTTACCGAAAGTCCATTCAACAATTTGTCGGATACAAAATCGAGCGAATAACCCCGGTTCATCCATTCTTTTACATCCTGATAAAAAGAACTGGGATACAACCATTTGTCGATGGAGTGGATCGTCAGCTGAAGTTCGGCACTTTCAGGTTTCATCCAAACATCATAAACCGGCCAATAAACCAGCAGGTCGTTGTGCGCAACTCCACTTTGCAGTACCGACTGGCAACGGGTGATGTATTCGTTTAATCCATTCAGATGCGGCCAGAAACTGTTGGAAGGGGAAAAGTTAACCGAGGCATAAAACAGCCAGCCTGGCCAGCCAACTTCTGCCGGAGAATAGGCTGTTCCGTGATAAAAAACGTGATTCACCCCTGAAAGAAACGCTTGTTCCACTTCGGGTTTGCATTGTGAAAGCGACACTCTGAAATGTTCGGCGAGCCAGGTGAAAGTTTCGCATGAAGTCATTTTTTTGCCTGAGACATTGGCAGCCGATGAAGCAAATTTCAACATGACCGGATCGGGATCCACATTGCGGATATCGGCGCTGTCGCGGCGAAGGCCCGGAATTGAAAATTTACTGCTGCCAAAAGTTTCGCACTCCGGAATGTCAACAGCTGCATACAAATCGAGCAGGTTTCCGGGCGATCCATGTGCCTGGTTGCGGGTGAGGCTGCCTTTGCTGTTGGCCCATCCGGTCCATGACCGGGTGAAATTTTCGAGCAACAGATCGGAGATGGTCTCCCGGTAATCACATTGTACCCTTCGGGAAATATCGGACGATGGTATTGTTTCTCCCAATTCCCTTAAATAAGGTTGAAGGGCATACCCACGACGCTTTTGGAATTCATCGAAAACTGAAGCAGTCCAGTTTGTCCCGTACACTTCATAGCTGTCGTTAAAAAATGTTTGTACACCATGATTCGAATTTTGGAAAGCAGAATCAAACCGTGAGAGGTACAGGTTGAGCGCTTCTTTGGAAAAATGATCAAACGTCAGTCCTTCGCCGCCCGGCGCAGCACGTTTCACTTTCTGAAGCGTTTTTCCGCAAAAGGCGGCATAAATTTCCCAATCGCCATTTTCGGCCACCCAATTCAGTGTTCCACTGGCATCAACCAGTGAAGTCAGGTCTTTCACCTGCTCATTTGGACCATAAGCAGTAACTGCCTGAAGCCGGACACCGGCTTCCTGTTGTTTTGGATCAGAAGGAATGAGTTTCTCCGTTAATTTTTCGCCGTTCCGGAGCGGATATTTCTGAAGAATCAGTTTCGAAGCTGCAGCGTGCGGGGTGATTTGCGGCCCGCCAAAAGGCCAGCCGGTACCGGTATTCATGTTAATCCCCATATTGTTTTTTTCGGCTTCCCGTACCGAAACATCCAGTGCCTTCATCCATTCCGGCGAAAGGAATTTCAGGTATTTGGATTCATAGCCAACAGCTCCGTATATCGGAGTTGACTTGCAACATTCCCATTGTCTACTGCAACAATATTTCCTGAATCCGAAACTTTGAATGATATCAACTTATCAGCATTCGGGCATACAACCCCATTTGCATCAACAACCTTCGCTGTAACATACGACAGGTCATCCCAGCTTTTGGTAATCGTTAACCGGTCAGCCGTGACTATAATCCGGACCGGATCACCAGCTGTTTTAAGTTCTTCAGACGCCACTTCTTTTCCCTTATTTCTGGCAATTGCCTTCAAAGAACCTTTTTCGAAAGTAACTTCCCATAATCTTGGAGAATCATCCGCAGGTTTTGCCAATGCTCCCTGCGAAATACCGTTTAAAAACAGTTCCACTTCATCGCAATTGCTGTAAACCTGTACCCGGGCATCATCGTAGGTTCCCTGATCAACCGGCGTCCAGTTTGCAATCCAGTTACCTTCCCCTGCATTATATTCTTTTCGTACCATATGGACAACAGGTTTATCGGCCCACCAGCTTTGACGTTGGTAGCCTGAGGGTTTCCATTCACCTGTGCGGTCAAACAATCCACTGTCATTCGAAATTTCAGGCCATAGCGCTTCTCCCAAATAATCGATGCCAGTCCATAAAAACTGTCCCGACATAAACGGATTATCGCGTAGAATCAACCATTCAGCGAGGCCATGGCCATTTTCAGTGCCTATCACAATACGTTCAGGATTAGTCTGATGGGCTTCGACCAATTCCCTTTCACGGTAATTCTGACCAACGACATCCATTTTTTCGACAAAACCGTTCAGGTATACTTTTGAAGAGCCGGGCCGAAACAAGGCCATGGTCACCGGGCATCCGGGATCCAGCTGATGAATCAGATCCTGCTGATCTTTGTATTTTTTGATACCCGTGGAATCATTCAGGTTGTCACCTATCTCGTTTCCAACGCTGTAAATAATTACCGAAGGGTGATTGCGGTCGCGAAGTACCATATCGCGTGTATCTTTTTCCCACCATTCCCTGAAATACAGGTTATACCCCTTTTCCCTGTTTGGTTTGGCGACTGTCCATGTATCAAAAGTTTCGTCCATGACCAGGAATCCCATCCGATCGCATAAATCCAGAAATTCAGGAGCGACAGGATTATGAGCAGTACGGATTGCATTCACGCCAGCCACTTTCAAGATTTCCAGGCGACGTTCCCATGCCCTGAGCGGTACCGCAGCACCCAATGCACCAGCATCATGGTGAAGGCAAACACCTTTAATCTTCAGGTTTTTACCATTTAACCAGTATCCCGTTGCAGCTTCAAATTTACTGTCACGAATACCGAAAATACTGGTTTGTTCGTCCATCGTATTTTTGGCAGATATTATCTTCGAAATGGCCCGGTACAGATTAGGCTGATTGATATCCCAGAGTTGCGGATGATCAACTTCCATCGTCTGATTTATTACAATCGATTGCCCGGCAGGTATCGGTTGATTCGATTCTGCCGATTGAATAATTTTGCCTGAAGGATCAATAATTGTGGTTTCAAGAACGATTGTCGCTGATGCAGAAGTCTCGTTTTGAACTATAGCCTGCAAATTCACGCTTGCTTTTTTATCGCTCACCTGTGATGTTGAAATATAAATACCCCATTGATCAAGATGAATTGGATTTGTTATCACCAGGCGCACATGACGATAGATACCGGCACCGGCATAATACCTGGATGCCGGTTGGATGGAATTATCAACTTTTACGGCCAGAATATTTTTTTTACCCTCTCCGGATTTTAAATGTCCGGTTAAATCGTAACTGAAACTGGTATACCCATATGGTCGCTTTCCCAGGTGAAATCCATTAATCCACACTTCACTGTTGGCCATTACACCATCAAACTCAATCAGGATTTTCTTTTTGGCATCCGCATCGCTAACCGTGAAACTTTTACGGTACCAGCCAATTCCGGCCGGCAAATACCCGCCTCCGCGACTGGTCAGATTTTCCTTATCATACGGTCCTTCGATGCTCCAATCGTGTGGCACATCAAGATTTCGCCATTTCGAATCATCAAATGAAGGGGCTTCCGCACCCGGAGCATCAGCTTTCAGAAATCGCCAATCGGTATCAAAATTCAGTATGATCCGGGAAGTTTTCTTTGCTTTTTGAGCCTGAAGAGTTAATGTCAGCAGAATCAATGCAACACTAAATATAATTGGGTATCCAGCTTTTTTCTTGATCATATTTTTTCTTTTTACAGGTTTAGTCTATTAATCTATTGGGTTATTTTCAAAGGTTACTTCATTATAATATTACCACCATTAAACTAAACATGTCACTATTTGACCAATACGATGTTTGGTTTTGGTGCCTTATTCATATCCGTTCCAAGAAAAAATCCGGTATGTGGTGGCTGATTATAACCAACATTTTCAGTAGCAATTGCCAAACGGTATTGCGGATCGTGCATCAGGGTATAAATGCGGTGTTTTGTCAGGATAGTAGTCGTATAAATCCTCAGATTCTGATTATCAGCTGTTCTGAAAATCACTTCTTCCCGCCAGTCGCCAAACAAATCGGCACTCAAGGCCGGTGTCGATTTTGTTCCATTATTTGAAACACAGCCTTCGGCGGTAAAGATTCGTCCTTTCTGATATTTGTCGATGTGATTTCCATCGAGTAATTCGCGGCTTAAATCGCCATCCCACCAAACCAGAAAATTTGTTGAAGGAGGTGTATCGCCAATCCGTTCACCCTTTAAATTCATAAGTCCGTTCGATCCCGACCACCACATTTCCGCTCCTGGATTTTCCGGATAAATATCATCGGCAACCCCTCGCCCAACATCTTTATTCAAATTCCCCTGAAACAATACCTCTCCGGTTTTAGCATCATAAACAGCCGCTCCGGGACCGGTCGTTCCTTCTTCAATTTCATGAATTCCAAAAACCTGAAGTCCTGGACGGGTCGGATCAAGCTGCCCGACATGAATGGCATCTCCGTGACGAAAACCGGTTGAATAAAGTCCTTTGCCATTGTCATCGACAACCATGGAACCATAAACAATCTCATCTTTACCATCTCCATCCACATCGGTAACCGTTAAATTATGATTCCCCTGTCCTGAAAAAGCATTTTCACCATCCATACTGTCGAATACCCATCGTGAAGTAAGTTTACCATCCCGCCAATCCCAGGCCGCCAATACTGATCGACCATAATAACCCCGGCACATCACCACACTGGGATGGACTCCATCCAAATAGGCCACACAGGCCAGAAAACGGTCGACCCGGTTACCGGTGCTGTCGCTTCCACCATTTCCGCCATGACCGTTCCATCCATTCAGGGGATAACGGTTCGGAATATAATCTGTCGTGGCCAATGCTTCGCCTGTACGTCCGCTGAAAATGGAGAAATATTCAGGCCCGTCGAGTATTTTACCATAATACGTTCCACTCGATTTCGCCAGATTTCGCCAGTCTTTTGCAGCGTCACCGATCACTTTTCCTTTCCCGTCGACGGTTCCGTCAGCTGTTTTACAGGCAAATTCTGCAATGCAGTCGCCATCGAGATCATACACCATAAATTGGGTATAATGAGCGCCTTCGCGAATGTTCTTTCCCAGGTTGATCTCCCACAATAAGGTTCCATCCAGTTTATAAGCCTGGAAAATGGGTATTCCTGAAATACCGGGGGATGGTGTATCAATGCCTCTTCCTGTTTGATGAAGGATGATTTCGTATTCACCGTCTCCATCCAGATCGCCTACCGAAGCATCGTTTGGGGTGTATCCTTCCGGAGTTTGAAGTGGAATGTTGATGAATTGTTGAACCGGAGAATTGGCTTTAATTGTGTAGGATTCACTCGCTTTTTGTTCCTTCGCTTTCAGAATGGCTTTTACAAAATAGGAATTATCTTTGGTGAAGTCTGGTTTTCCATCCTGAAAATTGGTGCTTTCGGTTATCGGAACTTTATTGAGTTTTACAGGCTTTTCATTTCCTGACTGCCTGTAAAGGTTGAAAGATATTTCATCAGGATCAGTTCCGAGCAAACGCCAGCCAACATAAACCGAATCGCTGGTAGTATGAATTGCGATAACTCCCCGGTTTAGATTTTCCATTTGACGCTGAGCAAATGCCGGTGTTCCGGCAACAAGTCCTATAATTACAAATGCCAAATTGATTTTGATTTCAGATAGATATTTCGCCATTATTATTTTTTTTAGAGTTATCCAGGTTTTGTCGGGGATGATTCCAGTCTGTAAAGATTCCGGGAACATATGTAAGGTACATGTGGTAAAGGCCTTTGTATTCCATCACTTCAGGAGCCAAATGGCTATTCGGTTTTCTCAACCTCCACTGCGTATACATTTGATTCGCCTTCGAAGTTTGCACGGAAAATGATCCATTTATCGTCGGGACTAAAATGAACATTGGGTTCCAATTTATATTTGTGGTGTTTCATGTTCACCAGTTTTTCAGTATTAAAATGATCTCCTTCCGGAGTAAATAAATTGATCCATTGTCCATCAGGTGCTTTGGCTACCGCACCCGGATCTCCACCATCACCGGCAAATAAGGTTTCGGTTGAATTGGTGTTAAAATGTACACTCCAGTCGTTTCGTGGCAGGCTGTATTTGATTTCGTTGCCTGTCGCTACATCATAGCCACCAACAAAAAATGTTTCTCCCCGGGGTTGTTGCAAGTCGAACCAAATGGTTTTTCCGCTTTTGCCAAACCATTCGTGGCCCCAGATTTCCCGGTCAATGGTGCGGTGATGAATCTGCGCAATTTGTTTGGTATTCACATCGATGGTCCAAACCCGGTCGACTTTATGCCATGGACCTTCGTGGCAAAACATTAACAGATCAGGATTGACAGACGAAAACTGCACATGATTCAGCCAGGCACTGTCGGTAAATAATTTATTAAGTTCCGCAGTTTGAATGTTGATGGTAAATAAAGTTTTAGGAAGTTTAGCTTCATAGATTAAATTGAAAAAATCGCTTTTATCAGGATTATTTTTTAGAATATCCTTTTCAGCTTCGGTAGCCCTTGATCCGGCAAGCAAAGTACCATCAGCATTTACCGTGGTAATTGACGCTTTAAAATCTTCAGGAAAAACATAGACCAGTTTTTCTTTGCGGGTTGAAAAATCAACCGAAAATACACTGTCTTTTTTTTGATAGAATATGGTCTTGGTTTTTTCAGAAACAATTTCCCCATTCATTGGGGAGGAACTAAACGTCAGCTGACTTACTTTTCTGGAGTCTAAATTGATGCTGTATAGCTGTTTGTTCTTGACGTTTGTATTGTACGTTTCTTCCTTTTTCATATCAGTAACTTCATCGGGATTCTGTTTGCTACTGTTGTAAAAGACCATTTCGTTTCCGATAAAAGGGTTGTTATGAAAATAGAAACTGAGGCTGTTGCCTTCCATTTTAGAAGTCAACTTTACAACTTTATGGTGGGTATCCTGATCGATCCATTCGTCAGGCATTGGAGAGATTGAACCAGTTTCGATAAGGGGCAGTTTTTTTGTCTGGCAAGCTCCGGCCAGTAGAATAATAAATACTGAGAATAAAAAATTCCTTTTCATATGCTATTTAGTTAGTTAGTTTATTCGTTAGTTTCCTGAGAAACAAGCACAAAGTTTACACATTCATAAGACTGAAAGTCAGCTCATTCAAATATAACCATACTCCTTTCCACAAGTGTCCTGTTCTTACAGAATTTTGTACATGCCGGATCTTCGGTATAATTACCACTGCTGGCATCAACATAACCCATTATTATGGATCAATTAAAATAGTTGAGGGAAAGAATTTTTCCAATACAAAACCCGCAGTTTTTTTTTACTGTAACCTTAAATTTTCAAAAAACCTTAGTAACTTTAATCAACTCCTTAACCCCCAACCTTATTTACCTTCTCGCATGAAAATAGAATTCAATAACCTATACACCCATTTTGTTTTCAGTACTCTGGGAAGGCAATTTATGATTCCAGAGAAAAGCCGCATCAGGATTGAAAAATACATTACCGGCATTGTCAGTAAGAATGCATCAAAACTATATGCCATTTATGCTAACCCTGAACACTTCCTGAAGTATTATCAGGAAAAGGTGAAATAAGGTAGATAAGGTTTGGGTTGGTGGTGCCTGATCAGTTACTAAGTTAATGAAAGGGAAATAAGGTTTTTAAAATCATCATTTTTGACATGTTTTTTCTCCTTCCCCACAAGAATATCATTTGACCGGTGTTTATTCTCAGGAACTTTTGGCGATCGTATAAAAACACGAATGGGAACAATCCGCGAGGAAAGTTCCCATTCACTTTCAGATCACCCGAAGGTTTTTCCTTAGCGCCAGACTACGGTTATTACAACTGGCTGTTTGATCCGGCTTCTCAGCTTTTTCTCTCAGCCCGGAACCTTCCGAAATCACCTGTTACAGCAACCTCTTCCGGTTGTCCGTTCGATTTTCTTCTTTCGAATAGATCTTCACGGACGAAGTCTCAGTCCGATCACCTGAAACCGATCCTGCGATCAGTCTGCCGATGAAAAGTTTCCAATCGTCCGAAGACAATCTTTCACTTCTGAGGATTTTCCAAAACCGAAGTTTCTTCCAATCTTTCACCTTCCTGAATCAACTTTTGAATGAACCTTTGACAGCCCGATTTTTGGTTGATGAAGCCGGAAAGCAAGCTTTCCGTTCCAACTTCAACTCTTTCCGGATGCAGATCCGAAGATCCGGCTGATCAGGTTTAGGGTCCGGTTAAAAACACTATCCCTTTTCCATCCGTTCGGAGCAGTTTTTTATCGCTCGTCTGATGAACTAAAAATACAACTAATGAGGTATACCGTGCAAGCCTTTTAACAGGTTAAAATCAACCGGTTATCATCCAGGCTTATCAACAATTGTTTATAAGCCAATTGCATCTGTTTAGAGCCACCAACAAGGACTTTCATAATCATAAACATATTATTTACGGAGATATGAACAAAAATAACGACCAGAAAAAATCATACTTATTCAACATTTCATGTCCAATGGGTGTAAAATCCTCGCCGGGTTTAATCGCTAAAGAATGTTCATACATCAGGTTTTATGTTCCTCAGAAGAAACTGATAAAAAGCAATACATTCAGAAATGTTACGATCAAACCAACAAGGAGCATAATGGAGGTCGTATATTTAGAATTAGCATACTTACCCATTACTTTGGTTGAAGAAGTCAGGTATATCTGGAGAAATATTGTAAACGGAAGTTGAATACTCAGAATCATTTGCGAAATGATTAATGCATAGAATGGATTTCCGATAATAAAAATGAGTAAAAGGGCTACAATCAACGAAATTGCAATTCCCAACCGGCTGTGATTATCTTTAATATCATAAGGTTCACTGAATAAACCGGCAAAAATACTTCCTCCCGCCATTCCTGAAGTGATTGAACTGGCAATTCCGGCAAAAAGCAAGGCAATGGCAAACACCACACCGGCATTATTCCCAAGCAAGGGACCCAACATCGACTGTGCCTGCTGTAATTCATCAACTTTCGCCCCACTTTTAAAGAATGTTGCAGCCGCCAGAATGATCATTGAACTATTAATAGCCCATCCGATAAGCATGGAAACCAGGGTATCAACAAACTCGTAGTCAAGCTGTTTCTTAATGACTTCATCATTTTCAAGGTTCCATTGCCGGCTCTGAATGATCTCGGAATGCAGGAAAAGATTATGTGGCATAACCACAGCACCCAATACACTCATAATGATAAGAATAGAACCTTCAGGAATAGACGGTACAACCCACGAAATTCCAGCCTGCATCCAATCAATTTCGACCAGACTCAGTTCATATAAAAAAGAAAGACCGATAATTGATACAAACGCAATAATAATTTTTTCGATAAGGGCATACGAGTTCGTAAATAACATTATACCAACAAAGATAACCACAATAATCGCCCCTGCCGAAATCGGAATTCCAAAAAGCATCTGGAGTGCAATTGCTCCACCGAGAATTTCGGCCAGCGATGTAGAAACTGATGCAAACATAGCCGTTCCCAATATCGATCGGGAAACCCATGGCGGAGTATGCATGGTAGCTGCTTCGGATAAACACAAACCGGTTGCAATACCCAGGTGTGCCACATTATGCTGAAGAATAATTAGCATAATGGTTGATAAGGTAACCATCCACAACAGGGTGAACCCAAAATCAGCGCCGGCAGCTATATTCGATGCCCAATTCCCCGGATCAATAAAGCCAACAGTTACCAGCAAGCCGGGACCGATGTATTTCAGTATTTTTAAGGCACCAAAGGTGGGTTTGTGGTCCTTATTGTCAATATTTTTAAAGAAGGATAACATATTTTGGGCTGTACTTAAAACTTTAAATGTAAATATAGACAATCGAGGTTATCAAATTGTTGACTCTTTATGACAAGCTATTTATTTTGGATATAAAACAATTGGTTTCAAGTTTAAAAATACCGGCCTATCAAGGGATTCTCCACAATGATCTTTTTCATCTGCTGAGGGTTAATAGTTCCCTGTTGACGATAAACAATTTTACCTCCGGGTTCAACCAGTAAAGTATAGGGAAGTGCACCCTTCCATTCAGGATCAACAGCTTCAATAAGCTGATAAATATCGCTTCCGGCGTAAATATAGTTTTTATTGGATGCTTCCTGCTCTTTTAAAAATGTCAGTACTTTTTCCTTTCGTTCAGGCTTATCGGTACTGAGGGAGACAAACTCAAAATCACGTCCGCGATACATGCGGTCTATGGTAATAAAATCAGGAAACTCCATGGTGCAAGGACCACACCAGGTAGCCCATACGTTAATCAACCGAAGTTTCTGACTATTATTCTGAATTAATTCGTTGATTCCATCCGTTGAAATATCGTTTAATGTTACTGGTAACGCAGCCCATTTTTTATACAGTTGTTCCGTATATTCTTGTTTCCATGACCATTTCATCGAACATCCAAACACTTTGGTGGTTGCAGGCTCCGGGTTTTTACCAGCTAAAACAGCATCAATTGCATTTCGCAGGTCTTCGCCATTTGCTGTACCCGGTTTCTCCGAACGATCAATTCGCCCGGTATATTTTAATACGCGGCCGGCATCAAAAACAAAAACATGTGGAGTAGCCACGGGCCCGTATGCCAACGCAGTCTTTTGATCATCACCATCATACAAATAAGTAAAGTTGAATTTTTCATCCTTGTACCTGATGATCATTTCCGGATAAGTATCACCCAGATCAGTATAGCCCAATTCAGAAAGATTCAGGGCCTGAATATCATTGGAAGAAATCATTACGACTTCTACTCCCTGAGGTTTGTATTCGCGGGTGATCGCAATGATCCGGTCTTCATAGGCCTGTGCCGTAGGACAATGATTTGCACTGAAAATAACAACCAAAATTTTTGCTTTCGAAAATGAATCCAGTGAATACATCCTGCCATCAGTCCCTTTCAGGTTAAAATCCGGGGCAAGCCGGCCAATTGCAAGCGTAGCAGGCTCTTCATGATTCTGTTGTGCCAGCAAAAACAAGGATAGGGACAGTAACCATAAAGTTATTACCAAACGATAAATGTTCATGATATCCGATTTTTAAGGTTGAAAACGTTGAATATAACTAAGCAGGTTTTTGCAAGGATCATTTTATGACAACTTACGCTATTGTAAAACCTAATTATCAAACATCTGAAAATGAATCAGCTTAACCAATCAAACTGAAAACTAAAACTTAGATTTCTCCTGAAAATGATATCAATCGTAATCAACCGAATTTGATTATCCCTGTCTGGGTTTCCTGTCCGATGAAAAATTTCGTTTTCCCTGAGGACGGCCAACTTTCCGTTGCGGACGAACTTTATAAACCGGTCCATCTCCCAGTTCGGGCGGCAAAGGGATTTTCAGAACCTCCATTTCAATAAGCTTTTCAATCCGATCAAATTTATCCATATCGTGCTCATTAATCAGGCTGATTGCTATACCTGTTTTATCTGCACGGGCAGTTCGGCCTACACGGTGCACATAATCTTCCGCTGATCCCGGAACATCAAAATTAATGATCAGATTAATATCCTTGATGTCAATGCCACGGCTTAAGACATCGGTGGCAACCAATACCCGGGTTCGTCTGGAGCGAAAACGCATCAATACATCTTCACGTTCTTTTTGTTCCAGATCCGAAGAAATCCCTTCAACCGAATTTCCTGCTCTTCGCAGACTTTTAACGATCTCAGTTACCTTTCTTTTGGTCGAACTGAAAACCAGGATACTATCCAAATCAGGTTTATCGGAGATCAAGCTGTTGATTACCGGAATCTTTTGGTTTTCATGAACAACATATGCTGCCTGTAATACACCTTCAGCAGGTTTGGAAATTGCCGTACTGAACTCGACAGGATCTTTCAAAATCCGTGCAGCCAATTCCCTGATTTTTTGCGGCATTGTTGCTGAAAACATTAAGGTTTGCCGTTCTTCAGGAACGTAACTCAGAATTCGCAAAATATCATCATAAAATCCAATATCAAGCATCCGGTCGGCTTCATCCAACACCAAATGTTTAATTTTATCGAATTTGACGTATCCCAGGTTCAGGTGAGAAATCAGTTTTCCGGGTGTTGCGACAATAATGTTGGTACCTTTGGTCAGGGCTTTACTTTCAGCATCCCAATCCGACCCATCACGTCCGCCATACACAGTTATTGAATTAATATTCAGAAAATAGGAAAAACCTTGTATTTGCTGGTTAATCTGGATGGCCAATTCACGGGTCGGCACAATGATCAGTGTACTTAAATCGTGATTATCTTCTGTCGACAGATGGTCAAGAATCGGCAACATAAATGCTGCTGTTTTTCCGGTTCCCGTCTGTGCACATGCCAAAATATCTTTACCTTCCAATATTGGCGGAATCGTAAGTTCCTGAATTTCAGAAACTTTTTCGTAATCCATATACGAAATAGCTTCCAGTATTTTATCGTTTAAACCAAGTTCATCAAATCTCATAGGTATCTTTCTGTATTAATTCTCTGTCAATTTGTTTATACAACTTTGAGAAAACAATTTTTGTTCATCAATTCTGTTCCTGATTACTTCAACAACTGCGTTTTCAGTTGCACTAATTTTACACATATTGACTTGCATTTTTGACAGGATTGACAAAAGTACAAAAACTTTACCAACAATAACTTTAGAATCACTGCTACTGACCAGATTATCTGAATATTTTAAGTTCAAAAAAGCATTCCGGGGAAAAAGTGATTATTTTAACTAATTTTTCAGGAAAAAGCACAGCAATTTGTATTTTTGGACCGTATTAAAAAGCTATTTCAAGCTGCAACTAAAAATAAAATACAGATTATACCAATTTTGGAATCCTATCGCAGGCCCTGGATAATTTAAAAATTGAAGTTACCAAAGCCAGTTTACAGCGAATCCCGAATACTCCGGTTGAATTCACCGAAGAACAATTGGTTGACATCGAAAAACTACTGGATAAAATTGAAGATGACGATGACATTCAATCCATTTTCACCAATATCGCATGATTTGAAAATGTTTTTAAATGAAACCAGATGAGTAAACGTGAACTACGCAAATATCTGAAAGAATTAACCAAAGAGCAATTGGAAGATCATGTCGTTGATTTATACATGCGATTTAAAAACGTGAAGGAATATTACGATTTTGCATTTAATCCCAATGAAAGCGCCCTGATTGAACAATGCCGTTTTCAGATCAGTAAAGAATATTATCCGGTTGGAAGTCGCAAAGCAAAATTACGACGGTCGGTGGCACAAAAGTGGATCAAAAAACTCATTTTACTGGACGCCGATCCCTCATTACTTGCGGATGTAATGTTTTTTAATATTGAGATTGCCCAGACTTTTTCAGGAGAACATTTTATACGGCAGGAATCTTATTTTATCAGTTTATACAAATCCTTTGACGAAGCTTTGCGATTTATTTCGGAAAAAGGCATACTTACAGAATTCAGGGGACGAATTGAGAAAATCGCCGGAGATGCATGGGATCAGCAGTGGCCCAACCGGAACGCATTTGAAGATCTGGCTGATATGTATCTGCAATAAAAGTCATGAAATTAGTTTGCTTCCATGAACCTGATTAATTCAACCAAGCTGTTCTGATCGGTGAATTTCACATCATACTTTTTGACATATTCCTTAAATAAATCTTCATTATCACTGAACAAACGCGATAATTGCCTTATATTCAAAAATTTAGATACTTCACCATCTTTCTTCAGCCAATATTCCACAAATGGTTTTGTTTCAAAACCTTCAGGCAATTTCAATTCATAAACCTGGCCTCCGGAAAAATAGGAAGAATAACTGGTAGTAGATGATGTTTGGGAAGTACCACCATAGGCAGCCGGTTTACCGGGATCTACTACGCTGCATTTATGCTCTGCATACAACGCATATTTCGAATTGCAGATAAGTTCAACAAATTTGTTGTTCAGGAGAAAGAATTTCCGGTCGTCAATATAAACTGTATCAACCTGATCCAACTGTCCAATGGCCAGTTTTGAACCTTTGTTATCAAAAATCATTTCTTCGGTTAACGAATTATAATTTAGCATGGTCTCATTCTTTACACCTGATTTCATTAAAACAATACCTTTTCTAAACTCCGGAAATATATAGTGAGTTACTTCTTTAACTCTTACCGACTGAGCAAATCCAAACGAAATTATAAGGCTAAAGATTAATGATAAAAATAATCGGTGTTTAAATACAGTTGTCTTCATTGGTCCGGTTTTAGAGAATTTACAAATTCGATCAGTCAAAGTTAGAATAACTTTCAAATAAATTCTGCTGAACAGTGGGCATATATTAAGATTTTTTATAGTTTTGCACACACAAAATTGAAAGCCCAGATGGTGAAATTGGTAGACACGCCAGCTTGAGGGGCTGGTGCCGGTTCCGGTGTGCAAGTTCGAGTCTTGTTCTGGGCACTTAATTAGAAGTCAAATTACATCAAAAGCGCTTAAATTCAACGATTTAAGTGCTTTTTTTGGCTAAAAATTCAAAAATCTTCATATCTGGTCATATTTTTCGGGACAAAATCGAGACTTCGGTTCACCCATTTGTTTATGCTCTCTGCAAACTCTGCAATGATTTGGAAACGAATATATTATTCGATTCACTTTGACTCATTTTGGCGCTTTTTATAGGTCTGGAATGGGGTGTTTTTAACAAATCAGAAAATGAACAGCTATCTTAAAGAATTAGGTGATATTTGCGACTGTTCTCCTTCAATCGTCCATTACTTCAGAGTCTTAATATTTTTATGTTTTTATACCAGACTTTGGAGCCGTGATTCTGCAGATCAATGTGTCCGAAAGGTGATTTCATGTAGAATTTATTGTCTTTCCATTTTGATTCAGCTACTTTTTGGTTCCACTCATCGGAATTGAGCTGACATTTCAAAACAATTAGCCCGTTTACCCACTGAGTTATTAATCCTTTGGAAACTCTTATTCTGCCCGAGTTCCATTGCATCGCAGGATTAACTTTTTTACCTGTAGAAGGGGCATAAACATCGTAAAGAGATCCAACCGAGTTTTTGTTGAAATTTTCTTTTTCACCAAATACCTGATATTCTGCACCGGTCTGGTATGGTTTTCCCCATTGTTTCCCTTCCCTTGTTCTATAAATCACACCACTATTGCCATTTTCAGGAATTTTCCAATCAAACTTCAGATCGAAATCATAGAATTTTTCTACAGTCATAATATCATCACCCTCTATAGCGCCATTGCAGAAAATTGAATTTTCATCGACAGACCAGGTTTGAGGGACATCTCCATTATAAGCTTTCCATCCATTTAGTGTTAGGCCGTCAAAGAGCAATTCCCACCCTTGTGCAAACTCCTCCGGGTTCAGTGTGTTATCTTTTTCCTGGGATTTTACCGAAAGAGCGAAAATCGAAATCATTAGAATTAAAATTATTGTTTTCATATTTTTATAAGTCATTTAATCACATTTATAAGCTCCAACCATTTTGATATTCATGTTTGATCCATTCCGTACATTTTTCCAGTGCGTTCCATTCTACCCGTTTTTTCGAATCCTGTTCCACTTTTCTGGTAACGACCGGACTGGAAAAAGGAAGAAGATTTAATGTCTTAATTTTTTCGTCACCGGCGATATTTGTCACTTTCATGTTTTCGCTGTCCCATACTAATGTTTTTTCAAGCGATTGCAACCTTACTGCCAGATTGCCCATGACAACCATTTCGCTAAATGGCCCGGCGTAAGCGAAATTTGAGGCTGGTGTGCCACCATTTTTGCAACAGTCAACAAAATGCATTTCGTGCCTTCCACCACCAAGCGGGTTATCTGGAATTCTTTCCAGAGTCACTTTTATTTCAGGCGTGAATTCTGCACCGTTTTTATAAACTTTCCATTTTGCTCCATACGCTTCAGCAATAAGTGTTGCTTCGGAGCCAATAAACATGAAGCCACCTCCAGGATTCATCGGAGCGTTATTGGGTAAATCGTATGGACGGGCAGGCATCAGTCCGCCATCGTACCAGGTTAGTTCCAATTCAGGCAATGCACAGTATGGTAAATTTTTTCTGGCCGGAAATTTATAGCTTCCTTTTGCTGAAACCGGTGCACTTTCGGTATTTACCAGGGAAGATGTAGCTTGAAATGCAATTGGTTGGCCAAGTTTTAAGGCATAATTCGGGACGTCGAGCAAGTGACAACCCATATCACCCAGAGCCCCGGTACCAAAATCCCACCATCCGCGCCAAATCCAGGGATGATATTCAGGATTGTAATCACGCATTTTTGCAGGCCCAATAAACAAATCCCAATCCAGTGTTTTGGGCACTTCCACTTTTTCAAGCGGTTTGGGCATTCCCTGCCGCCATATTGGGCGGTTCGTCCATACATGAACATCTTTTATCGGTCCTAAACAACCACTTTGAACCACTTCGGCAACTTCATAAACGGTATCACTTGAGTGACCTTCGTTGCCCATTTGGGTAACGACTCCGGTACTTTTAGCCAATTGGGTCAGATGTCGGGATTCCCATACAGAATGAGTGAGTGGTTTTTGGACATATACATGTTTCCCGAGTTGCATCGCCGATGCTGCAGTAATGGTGTGTGTATGATCTGGTGTGGCGACTACAACTGCATCTATATCCTTTTGCTTTTCGAGCATTCGGCGGAAATCCTGATATTTCTTTGCCTTGGGATATGTTTGAAAAACTTTGTTAGCATAGTCAAAATCACAATCACACAGTGCAACAATATTTTGTCCAACCATGTTCTTCAGGTTTACATTTCCCTTGCCACCAATACCTATTCCGGCGATATTTAATTTGTCACTTGGAGCGATGTGTCCCAGCCCTGATACAGTAATACTTGGTACAATTGTTAAAGCTAATCCGGAGGAACTCAGATTTTTAATGAATTGTCTTCTTTTCATCATGATAGGTTTATTTAGTTTAGTAATTTGATAGTTCGGGTATATTACAAAACCTTTTATTCGGATTTTCAAACGGGTTGTAAGTTACATGGATTTCTTTATTTTTCAATAAGAATTTTCAACTAAGTAATCAGAAAAAAATAATGTAGATTCAACTTCTACTTAACAAATCAGAAAAAATTACAGCTGCAATGAAATGTCTTCCATCGAAAATCCTGCAAATTCCGGAGTATAATCCTTAACCGGAATTGAAAAGGATTTTCTTCCATCCACCGTACTGAAGGAATGCTGCTCTTCTCTTTTTTTATCAAGTTCCCTGATCGAATGTTGCAAATGATACTTTACCCCACATTGCAGATAAAACGGTCGAAGTTGTGCCACCCATTTCGGTTCAAGTTGTGCCAATAAAATGTAGCATTTAAGATTTTGTTTCTGTCGAACTTGTGTCACCCGTTTCGGTTCACAAGTCTGATTAGGTTGTGGCAAACTCTGCAATGATTTGAAAACAAACATTTTCTTTGATTCACTTTGACTCATTTTGATGCTTTTTATAGGTCTGGATGGGGTATTTTTAACCAAATGAGGTCTTCCGTTGAAGAAATTGATGTTTTCCCAATCAAAAACAGATTATTGAATACAACATGGAATTATCAAAAACACTTTCGTCGTGTTTTAAATCTTTCTTTTTCAATGAATTATATCGATAAAAATCCTTACTCAAAATTTAAAGCCAGATTCATCTTCAAACTGGTGCAGACGGGAAAGAATGGATTATCATCGACCGCTCAAAAACAAACAATCCATGCCGGATTCCAATTCTACCGAAAGCCGGAGAGATATTGAAAAAGTATAAAGGTTATCCGAAGATTTCCAATAAAAATGTTCTGCTGACTGTTTTAACCAATCAGAAAATGAACAGTTATCTTAAAGAATTAGGTGATATTTGTGACATCAATAAAGACATAACAAAGCATATTGCCCGCCATATCTTTGCCACTTCAGTAACTTTGGGTAATGGAGTTCCCATTGAAACTGTTTCTAAAATGCTTTAACATAAATCATTAAAAACAACTCAAATCTATTCAAAGATACTGGACAAAAAAATATCTGAAGATATGGATTTGCTTCAAGCTAAATTGAGTAAAGTAGAAATTTGAAATTAGATTAAAGAGTCTTTCAACATTAACTTTCGCAGTCTGCGATACTTATAATAGAAATTACTTGATAGACCTAGAAATAATTTCTCTGGATTAGATCATTTTTGAATAATTTGATTTCAAAGTTATGAAACAAACCACTTAAATAATGATTTTTTTTGGGATTACAGGAAAATCGACTCAGTAGGAAATTGAAGTACCCCAGATTAAATACTGTACCAATTCTGAAAACTGAATTGACAATTAAATCTCATTTAAGAAGTTTTTGAATAATTGAATTATGCATAAATCTGAACGACCCGACTAAGGCATTTTGAAGTTGAAAATAAATTTCAAATAAAAAGTAGGGTAAAAACCATGATACACGGATATAGAGTAAAATATAAATTTTTAACTTTTTTAAAATATCTCAAAATCATGAAAACAACAATTAAAGCTTTACTGGTAATTTTAACTTTCGCATTTTTTTCATGTCAGAAAAATGATGTTATCGAACCTTCTCCTTCAACTGATTTAAATTCAGTCCAGTTGAAATCCGCAACTATTGCTGTAAATGATGTCGCTGTTGAAAGCGTTTCAGATGAAGCGAATTACGAAACTTACTTTTATGGAGAATATGAACACCTGCTTCGCCAACTTGCTCAGACAAAAGGTAGAATGGGCAATTTAATGGCCGGACAAACTGGTATGCATTATATGAATGGGTCGGCACCAAATGTCTCTATTGATAATGCTGCTGCAGGATATCCAATAACCATTACTGTTGATTATGGTACAGGCACTGAAACCCATCACGGGAAAATGATTAGTGGAAAGGTTGTGATTGAAATTTCAGGAGCAAAAAATGTGGATGGAAGCACTCGCACCATTTCATTCATTAACTGTGTTATCGACTCAATTGGAATAAATGGAAAAAACATTGAAACATTCAACGGAGATAATTTAACAACTGCCAAGATGACCACCTTGAGTGATGTAAACTTCACTTTAGTTAATGGAACAGTTATCAGCCGAGTTGGAAATAATGTAAAGGAATGGTTAAAAGGTATGGATACCCAGCTCGAACGTGACGACGACATGATGCAGATTACAGGAACTATCAACGTGAAAAGTTCAACAGGTGAAAATTATTCACGGGTAATTTCTGATCCGCTGATCCGTCTGGGAGATTGCAACTATCCGGTACAGGGAATTGTAAAGTATAACCAAAACGGAAATGAAATTGCCTCATTGGATTATGGTACAGGCATTTGCGATAACCTGGCCGAGCTTACCTCGGGTGGAAAAACAGTTGAAATAGTACTTAAAGATCATGCTATGCCAGAAGCGATGACTGATGGCCAACATCACAACAACATGGGTGGAAACGGATCAATTGGTGGAAATGGTATGATGAACGGAAATGATTCAGGAAGCACCAATGGGACTGGAACAATGACTGGAAATGGCAGTACAGGAACATCAAACGATAATGGTATGATGAACGGAAATGTTACTGGTAGTTCAAACGGAACCGGAACTATGACAGGAAACGGTAATAATGGTACCACAAGTGGAAATGGAATGATGGGTGGAGGTGGACATTAAGAATATTTTGTTTACAATTAAAAATAAGAGAGTTGCCTCAGGGCAATTCTCTTATTTCAACCAAAAGAAAACATAATAATTCAGCTATCAGTCTAAAAGAGATAGATTTAAATTTCAAGTTGACTGAATGAAAAATCCGCCGATCAAACGAATAATAAAAATAGAATCTGTCATGAAAAATAGAATCACAATATTAGCTCTAATGATAATATCATTTACAGGATTTACCGGATGTATGGGCGTCTCCCATCTTGTTCATTCTTCAAACAACAACAATGGAGTAATGGCAACAAATGAAAATATTCAATCCAATCAGATGGATCAAAATACATTTATTGCAAATCAAGTTTTATATACTTGCCCGATGCACCCTGAAATACATTCCGAGAATCCAGGCAATTGTCCAAAGTGCGGTATGGAGCTAGTTGTTCAGAATTCAGTATCAAATTCAAACGATCATGCCAATATGAATTGTATGGGTATGATGCAACCGAACAATAAAAAATCACATATAGGAATGTACCTTGGTGGAGGAGTCATGATGGTGGGGATGATGACGCTAATGGTATTAAGATTTTTGTAAACGTAATGGAAATAAAAGTCCATCTATTTTCATCTATCTTTACGACAGATGAAAATTGAAAGAAGTTGAAAAAAGAAGAATTCAAAATTCTGTTTAATTCCTACTTTGAAGACGTGAGGAGATTTATTTTGTACCGTTCGGGCAATGAAGAAATGGCCAATGATATTGCACAAGATACTTTTATGCGCCTCTGGGAAAAACAAATTATCGTGGACTCAAGAACTGTAAAAAGCCTGCTTTTTAAAATTGCCAGCGACATTTTTATTTCGCAATATCGACATGAACAGGTAGTCTTCAATTTTTTCAACACATTTCAGCCAAACAATAATAGTACAACGCCAGAAGATGAACTGAACTTTCAGGAATTACAAAAGGCATATGAAAATGCTTTGAAGTCCATGCCTGAAAAACAACGAACTGTATTCCTAATGAACCGGATTGACGAATTAAAATATAAAGAGATTGCTGAACAACTTGATTTAAGTGTGAAAGCCATTGAAAAAAGGATGAGCCAGGCTCTTGAACATTTAAAATTACATTTAAAAGATAAAATATCGGGGTTAATATTATTTATACTGGGGTGGCGAATTCCACGGGTTAAAACTGAAAATCAAAAGTGAAACAAAACGATGAACATATTGATCTGGCGACTATTGACCGACAAAGCAAAGCTTTTTTTACCGGTGGAGAATTCCATTGGAAGAAAAGTAAAACTGAAGTCTGGACAAATATGGAGGCTAAAATTACAGATCAGCCTAAAGGTCGTTTGTTGTCAATTAATTTCAGAATAACCAAATTAGTGGCAGCAGCCAGTATTGTTATTTTATTTTCACTCGGAAGCTTTCTTCGTTTTTATTCAGTTACAATTGAATCTCCTGCCGGACAACATCTTGAAGCTTTTTTACCAGACCAATCAAAAGTCAATCTGAATGCAAAAAGTTCAATCAGCTATAATCCCTACTGGTGGAAAATGAACAGGAAGGTGAAACTCGAAGGCGAAGCATTTTTTGAAGTTCAAAAAGGAAAAAAATTCACAGTGGTTTCTCCCATAGGAATCACACAAGTTTTAGGAACAAGTTTCAATATTTTTGCCCGTGAAGAAATTTATAAAGTGACTTGTATTACCGGAACGGTGAAAGTCAGGTCTCTTTTGGGATATGAGGCAATTATTAAACCAAACAGCAAGGCCGAAATAATCAGAAATGGCGAAATTAAGGTTTCTACAAACATTGAAACTTTTCCGGAAATTTCGTGGAGAAAAAACATTTTTTTGTTTACAGCAACTCCTGTGCATGCTGTATTTAAAGAAATAGAACGTCAGTACGGAGTAACAATAGATTCTAATATAAACGAAGAATCGCTCTATACCGGAAACTTTTCCAGAGAACAGAATGTTGAAGATGTACTGCAATATGTTTGTCCGGCATTAGGATTTAAATATATCCGGAAATCAACCGGAGAGTACATCATAATTCAGAAAGATGAATGATCAGAAAACTAATTATAACAGGTTACTTAGTTGTATTCAGTCTGGTCCCGGGATTTACTCAGAACCGGGAGATAAACATATCGGTAAGCAACATGCCAATCGTTCAAGTGCTTCTGCAATTACGCGATCAATATGATTTCCAGCTTTCATATAGCAACAATCAGCTTTCGCAATATAAGGTAACAGTCTCAAAAACATTTTCGTCCAAGGAGGAAGCATTATTATCTTTGCTTAATGGCCTTCCTTTTCAACTCCAAAAAACAGGTGAAGTCTTCGTTATTATACCTGATAAAAAGATGTTATTGGAGGAGAAGAAAAAAGAACAGACTCAGATTACCGGACAAATTGTTGAAGCCGGATCATATGAGCCTTTGCCCTTTTCTCAAATTCTGATCAACAACCATCCAATGATTGCCGATGTTACCGGAAATTTTAATTATACCGCAACTACAGATAGCCTTTTTCGGGTTCGAATCTCTCATCTGGGATATTATGTGTATGATACATTGCTTTTTGCCAGCATTAATCAGCGTTTCAAATTATTTCCTTCCTCGATAAATCTTCCTGAAGTGATTATTCAAAACAACCAGATCGAGAAGGCAACCATAGTAGGTGAAAATGCGGGAAAAATAACCATTAACCACAACATTGCTCGTTTTCTACCCGGTCAGGGAGATAACTCGGTATTCAATATGATCAGGTTAATGCCAGGAATTCAGGCTGCCAGCGAACAATCAGGAGATCCACTCATATGGGGTAGTTATGAAGGACACAGTTTGTTTTCTTTTGATGAGTTTACACTTTTCGGATTAAAAAATTACAACGATAACATCAGTGTAATAAATCCGTTCGTGGTGAAGAATATTGAAATACTAAAAGGAGGTTACGGAGCTAAATATGGAGATCGTGTTGGTGGAATAGTGAATATTACAGCCAAAAATGGAAACCTTCAGAAACGAGTTTTCAGCATAAATATTAATCCGACTACGATTAATAGTATGGCCGAAATTCCGTTGTTTAAAAAATCATCGTTGATATTGGCATACCGCCAAACATACTACAATTTATATAACTCCAGTGATTTCAATATTTTTGCCCCTACTCATACTACTATATCCGATCAAACAACTTCGACAATGCATCGAAATATTTCATTTGATATGGATGTTGTTCCCAAAGATTACCAGTTTAGGGACATGAATATTAAGTATAGTTTTAATTTCAACAATGGCGATCAGTTTTATCTGAGTATGTATGGTGGTGGCGACAATTTTAGTCTGAATGCAGATGCAAATATGACAAGAAACATGAATATGGGCATGAATATGGGTCAAAGCAATAATGTGCCTTTAAATTTTTATTTATCGGAAAAAGAGGAAAACAGGCAATATGGTATGTCTGTATTCTATCATAAAAAGTGGTCTGATAAATTGAACACAAAATTTATTGTTTCGAATTCAAGTTTTAATAAATCTCACAATGAAGAAGTGAATTCGAAAAACACCAATACCCAGCAGTTTTATAACAGTGATATGGTAAATACAAGAAATACTGCTCTGGAGAATTCATTCAGAATAGAAAATCGTCTCAGTCTTTTAAATGGCCATGATCTGGAATTTGGTGGGGGTATTTTTAATAATGAAACTAAAATTTACATCAAATCTAAACTGGCAGATTCGATCTCTATTGATGGAACAGATCGGTATCATAACACCCGGTTTTTTGCTTTTATACATGACAATTTGCCAATTGGGAATCGGCTTATACTGAAAACTGGAGTTCGAATAAACAAGGTGTTAAATATGAATACTGTATTTTTTGAACCTAGGCTAAGTGCTAGTTATCAACTTACAGACCAGATTAAGTTCAATGCTTCCTGGGGGCTTTATAACCAGTTCATGTATAAAGTCGCGAACATCGACCAAAATAAAAACTACACTTATTTATGGGTATCGGGTATCGAAAAGATGAAGGTTCTAAATGCTACACATTGGGTTGCAGAAGTATATTATTTTAGAAATGATTTGACCATCAATTTGCAGGCCTATTATAAACCTACCCGCAACCTGACCGAACGAATATTTGAACACCGTATAGTAAATGGTTTGGAAGTCGATGACTATTTCTCTTACTATGGCGATGCCAAGGCTTATGGAATTGACTTTTATGCAAAAAAAGACATCGGGAAACATTCGATTTGGGCATCTTACACCCTTAGCAAAACACTCGAACGATTTGCCCCTGAAAATTCCCCTTTGCCCGCATATTCATTCGCTCCACAACATCAATTACATGAATTTAAGGTGGCCGCATTGTTCAACATCAAACATTTTCATTTGTCGGCTAATTACATTTACGGGTCAGGATTGCAAATTCTAAAAGAAGTATTTAACGCAAAACCTGGTGATGTTTCTTATAATCGGGTTGATGCAGCAGTGACTTATAAATTCGCTCCCAAAAGATTTTCAGCAGAGCTTGGTCTATCACTTTTAAATGTATTCAACAGTCAAAATCTCAAATACGAAAATCTCAAAAATATCCAGTTATCAAAAGAACTTGGCAATTTTCGTATTTATTCCCCTGCTGTTTCATTCACTCCGGTTTTATTCCTGAAGGTAGTATTCTAGATTATTGAATCAATTATTTTTGACGCTACGACAAAATGTCCCGAAATAGATTTCAATCTGGTTATAGAAGAATGATGATAAAAATGAATGCCAGTTCTTCCTTAATTGACATTAATCAATTAATAATATAATAAAAATGAATTATTTAGAGAGAAGTTGTTAATGTTTGTAAATTGCAAAAAGAAACTTATCCGTTCAAAAAAATATTATATAAATTTGACAAAATTCAATCAGGATATTGAAAAAAATATTTCATATATTACTTCTTTTGGTATTTCTCCTTGGAACAACGGGAGTTACAATTTCAGAGCATTATTGTTCTGGTCAGCTTATTTCTTTCTCGTTTTTCGGAAAAGCTCATGACTGCTGTGGTCATGGATGTAAATCTTGTCATAACAGTACATTTGTCCAAAAAGTCAAAAATAATTTTGATAGTTCAAGTTTTAAAATTGATTCCGTAAAAATTACGGATCTTCTAAACTTAAATACAACCTGCTTAATTGCTCAAAATCTAATCTCACCAGAGATTTCTCCAATAGATTATTCGTTTAAGAATGCACCACCACTTATAAATTCCAATTCTCCGGAATTTCTTGAAGTTTTCCGTATTTGATTTTTTCTTTTTCATTCTTTTCAGGGTAATTTCTCTGTACTGGTTATAGGTATGTCCAATAATTTAGTGGCTTGTTCTATACATGGTATAGAAATGAATCTGTATGGTTTCTTATTCACTTGAATTCAAGATCATCAGAAACATTCAAAGAACTTTCTCTGAATTGATGCTCACTTTTAAAACATAATTATTCGGTCTAAAATAACGACGAGGGATAAATTTAATATGAATTTATTTTCACGATACATGTATGTTGCAAACTGAATTGCATCGAAAATGACTGGCATGTTTAGATAGGGTTAAAAAAAGGAAGATATTCACTTAAATGATGAAATGATGAAAAAAACTGGTTTTAACAAAAATCGAAGAGATATTCTGAGATTAGGATTACTGACAGGGGGAGCGGCACTTGCTGGATTTAGCTCCGCCTTTGCGAATGATACCAGTGAGGGAGATGGAACAAAAGTAAAGGTTTTAACCATGGACGGCAAGCTGGTAGAGGTCGATAAAAAATCAATGACCCCGGCTAGCCTTCAAGTAGTATCCAATACCGAAATCAGAAAAGGAATTGAGGGAAAAAAGTTTGTAATGGTTATTGACCTGGCCAAATGCGATGGGTGTGGTGATTGTACAAAAGCTTGTCAAAAAATGCACTTTATTCCACCTGAACGCGAATGGATCAAAGTTTATAAAATGCAGGATACTGAAACAACAGCACCTTATTGGTTTCCAAAGCCTTGTTTCCATTGCGATAACCCTCCATGCACTAAAGTTTGTCCTGTGGATGCAACATTCAAACGGGAAGACGGGATTGTTTTAATTGATAATGAAAGGTGCATTGGTTGTAGGTTCTGCATGGCAGCCTGTCCGTATTCGGCGCGCTTTTTCAACTGGGGGCCACCAAATCAACCCGCTGAAGTAGCCGCAATGCCGTATTCGCCTGAGCAAGGATTTCCAGCTAAAATTGGCACGGTTGAAAAATGTGATTTTTGTCCTCATGCCGCACATAAGGGAGAATTACCAGCTTGTGTATCCGGATGTCCGATGGATGCAATCTATTTTGGTGATGAAAATGAGGATGCAGTTACCAACCATTCAGGCACAACGGTTTCGTTCAAAAAACTTATTGACGACAATGCAGGGTATGTATTCCTCGAAGATCTGGGTACCAAACCAAGAGTTTTCTATCTGCCTCCCAAAAATCGCAGATTCCCTAAACCCGATATGAATAAGATTGAAGATAAAAAAGAGCATGAAGAATAAAATTGTTAGCAGAATTTATAATGAATCTTATGAAAGATACTATGAAACATAAAGAGGAAAACAACTCGATAGTAGAGATAGATGTTGAACAAATAAAAGATGACTTGCTTAGACCGATACAAAAAATTGGTATTGCTGGTAAAATCTGGATAGCATTCTTATTATTGATATGTCTTATTGCCGCTTATGCCTATTATTTACAATTAAAAAACGGGCTTGAAGTTACCGATATGCACGAGTTTGCCTCCTGGGGAATTTACATTTCTTCGTTTGTTTATTTCGTGGCAATCAGTCTGGTGGGAGCCCTAATTTCATCCATTCTCAAATTATTAAATTTTGATTGGTACAGACCTATTGCTAGAATTGCTGAGACTATAGCCGTGGCGAATATAATTTGTGCAGGGCTTATTATTGTTGTCGATATGGGCCGGCCTGACCGGATTTTCAATCTGTTTCTACATGGTCGTGTTCAATCTCCAATCCTTTGGGATGTAATGGTTGTATCGTCTTACCTGATCACCAGTCTCCTTTTCTTGTATTTCTCGCTTTTGCCTTCCATAGGTATTTTGAGAGATCAGTTAAAAGACAGGCCCCGCTGGCAGATGAAAATGTATAAATTTTTAGCTCTTGGATGGGAAGGAAATGAAAAACAATGGGCAAGATTAAAAAAGTCAATCCGTGTAATCTGTATTTTAATTATTCCGCTGGCGGTTTCGATTCATACGGTCACTGCCTGGTTATTTGCTACGACTGTTCGACCGGGATGGAATAGTTCAAACTTCGGACCCTACTTTGTTGCTGGCGCCTTTCTGGCCGGAACCGGAGCCGTTATTATTGGAATGTTCGTTTTCCGAAAAGTCTATCATCTCGAAAAATACATCACCGATTATCATTTCGATAACATGGGAAAACTGTTGGTTTTCTTAGGCATAGTTTATACCTATTTTAACATCAATGAGTTTTTGATTCCGGCTTATTCGTCTAAAAGTTCGGAAGCCTTGCTTTTAAACGACATGTTACTTGGATCATCAGCAACTTTATTCTGGTTTACCCAGGCCATTGGAATGATACTTCCGGTAATCTTACTTCTGTTCAAGAAAATGCGCAGGCCTTTACCGATGACCATAATCGCAGTATTTATCGTAATCGGTGCCTGGTTGAAACGATACCTGATTGTAATCCCCATCTTACTACATCCTTATCTACCCATTCAGAATGTGCCAACCTCGTGGACTTCATACTTTCCATCGTGGATAGAAATAGCAATTGTTCTGGGTTTTATATCCTTTTCATTATTGTTTGTAACAATTTTCTCAAGGCTTTTCCCCATCATTTCAATTGCCGATGTAATTGAAGGGAAAGAAAAAGAAATTGAATTACAACGCGGTAAATCGACTGAGGACCAAATTGGAGATCAACCCTTGCACATGAAAATCAATTAAACGCTAAAGAAAAGAGAGATGAAAAACAGGATATTAACCCAATATGTGGCAAAAAGAATAAGCTTATTCTTTCTGGCCCTCATTTTTACTCAATTTATTGCGTTTGCGCAAAGTGATCCATCAACTTCAGTCAATAGAAAACAAGTTGCACTGAGGTTAAATTTCTACACTAAATCAGATTCGGAAAGGACTGCGGTCGTGAGTGCTATAGAACGCGATGAAAATGGGAAACCGGCTTTAGCTGAAAATTTAAAAATCAATATTTATTCCGTAAGTAATGGTACTCCTGAATTATTCCGGGAAATAATTACCAATGAAAAAGGTGTAGGAACAATCTTGCTTACCCGCAAAATAGAGGAAGATGTTCAGGGAACGATTCATCTGATCGCAAAAGTTGAAAACAATCCTGACTATGAAGATGCAGAAATTGAAGGCAGTGCCAAAAAAGGCAGGATAATAATTGCAACTACAGAGGCAGATTCAATAAAAACGGTTACAGCTACATTGTCTGGATTCGGAGAAGATGGAAATCCAACTCCGATCGCCGATGTTGATCTGACTTTTTATGCCCAACGTTTGTTTGGTGTGCAACCTCTGGGCGACGATGCCACCGTGACTACCGACGAAAACGGGATAGCCAGTCTGGTTTTCCCACAAAACATCAAGGGAGATAAAACAGGCAATGTTATTCTGGTAGCAAAAGTTGAGAATGATGAAACTTACGGAACAGTTTCCGCAAGCACACAGGCACAATTCGGAGAAGCTGTTAATCCGGAACCGGATACCTCGTCAGCATTATGGAAAAGTCAGGCTCCACTTTGGATGTCATTTTCTTTCTTTCTGGCTCTGACGGCTATTTTAACAACTGTTTCTTACCTGATTTACCAATTATATAAAATCAAAAAAGAAAGCTCTTTATAAATCAATGAACAAATTAATTATTAATCATTAAAACAACAAGTATGGTAACTATTTTTAAAAGCAAACACAATGCTTTATTGTTGAAAATAAGTTTTTCTGCAATGGTACTATTTCTATCATTCGCATTTGTACCTCAGAAAGAAGATTGGAAAGCACCTGAATCAGCTCAGAAAAAGAAAAATCCGATTGAAGCTGATGCCGCAAGTCTTGCTGCAGGTAAAAAATCGTATGAAAAAGAGTGTCTTTCCTGTCACGGTCGTAAAGGCAAAGGCGACGGACCAAGCAGCATAACCCTCGATGTAATTCCGGGCGATCTTACAAAAGCAAAAACACAGGATCAGACTGACGGCGAATTATTTTGGAAAATTACAGAAGGGAAGAAGCCCATGCCGTCATCGAAACTTACATTATCTGATGATCAACGCTGGCAGGTGGTGAATTATATCAGAACTCTAAAGAAATAGGATCATGAAGACAATTTTTCCTATTGTTTCAACTTCAGGATCAAAAAATCATGAATTTAAAAAATCAATCTTTTAAAACTTTTATAAATAAAACAAATGCAAAAACTAAAACTTTTCACAGTAGTATCTTTGGGATTAATCTTTTGTGGATCTAATTCCTTTGCTCAGGATGTAGCATCTCAAACCGACCAAAATCTTAGTACCATTTCGAATGCTCCGAGTACAGGAGATACAAATTTTTTGTTAACCGGATATGCTTATTCAGGATTTGCAAAGGAAGGCAGTAATCAGGGATCATTTGGTCCTCTAGGGTTTTCTCCAATTTTCTTGTGGAAAAAATCTGATAAGCTTTTCGTTGAAGCTGAAATGGAATTTGGAATTGAAGATGGTGAGATCCATTTAGGTTTAGAGTATGCTACTTTGCATTATGTATTGAATAAATATATGACTCTTGGTGCAGGTAAATTTTTATCGCCATTCGGAACTTTTGCTGAAAGACTTCATCCGGCCTGGATTAATAAATTTTCGGATAAACCTCTTGGATTTAGTGACGAAGGTACTATGGTTGGCCCAATGGGTGAATTTGGAGTTGAACTTAGAGGAGGCGCCCAATTAGGAAATTCTAAAATTAATTATGTGGGATATGTAACCAATGGCCCAACATTGGTTACTGACGCCCCGGATGCTGCCGGCCAGTTAATGTATGAAAATCTAAGCGATAATAACAACAATAAGGCCGTAGGAGGACGTATCGGATTTTTACCTTTCTCCAATTCGTCTCTGGAAGTTGGCGTTTCAGGACAAACATCAGTTGTTGGTGACAAAGGCTCTGAATATGAAAATGTTGGTTCCAAATTATTTTCAACCGACATTTCTTTCGTCCATAAAGTAAGTATTTTCAATATGGATTTAAAGGGACAGTTAAACAATGTGGCGGTTGATAAAACATCTTACACAGACGAAAATGGCGGAAGCTATACTTTTGACAACAATACCGTAAGCATTCGGTAAAGTCCGTCTTGTTTTCATATAAAATGCACCACCCACTTTCAAAGTTTCTCTAAAATGTTCGGAGAACTTTGAGAGACTTAAGAAACGGCACTGTTACAATTTTGGCTTTGCAGTTTGAAGTTATGAGGAAGCAGTTCGGCCAGGTCTTTACTGTAATCTAGATCGTACTTGTGGACATTATTCAGGAAGAAGACCAGCCAGTCACGGAAGTTTACTTCATGCGCCTTGCAACAACCTAGCATGGAATACATGATGGCTGCATTTTCGGCAGCATCGTCGTTTCCACAAAACAGCCAGTTTTTCCGGCCAAGGGCAATTGGACGGATAGCATTTTCGCCCAGGTTATTGTCTATTTTCAACCGGCCATCCAAATGGTAGCGGGTCAACTTGTGGTAAATGTTATAGGTGTATCGGATGGCTTTTCCGATGCGTCCTTTGGGCAAAACTTTGGGATACTCATTTAATAACCATTTTTCGAAGGCTACCATAATGGGGTAAGACAAGCGGGAACGAAGCTCAGCACGCTGTTCGAACGAAAGGTTTTCCCGGTCGGCTTGCCTTTCCACGTCATAAAGCAGGCCTATTTGTTCCAGAGCATACGATGCCCTGACTTCGTCTTCTTTCAATGCTTCTTCAAAATAACGCCGGTTATCAAAAGCTTTTGATAACCGTCGTTATCAATACCTGCAGGTAATCAAAAGTCTTTCCATTATTATCTAATCTAACTATTTGATATTCAATATTGGCTATTGATAACTA
>JBBSBP010000061.1:0-31899 GCA_038251165.1 Bacteroidales bacterium
ACGAACTACACCGTTATTCTGGAAAGTAAGTTCTGCCAGAGCAAACCCTTCGATGCTTGATGGTAAATGGAAGATGCACAAAGAGAACAATGAATATGTCTTATATGATCTTTCTGTTGATGAGAAAGAGATGCACGATGTTGCCCAACAGTATCCCGATAAAGTAAAAGAATTGAGCAGGAAAATGGAACAGTGGGTTTCAACGCTTCCAACATCATACGAAAAAGGTGAAAAGGGAAATCGAAGCGAAGATTAAGTTATTTTGCATAAATAATTTATCAACATGGTCTTTAAAACAAGCATACTATCAATTCTCCTTATCTTTTTAAGCATAAAACTTTTCGCTTATAAAGTTATTGAAGATGTAGCAACAAAAGCCGGTGGATATGACATCCCGATTAAAATTGGTCTTCCTGAAAAGTCAACAGAAAAGATGCCGGTAATGTTTTTTGTTCATGGCGGTGGCTGGAACGGTGGAGACGACAAGGAAGTACCCGGAGCACAAATTCCGGCTGATTGCGACTTCCTGTGCGATCGGATGGGAATTATTTACGTGGGCCTTGCCTATCGATGCAAAGGGAATAATGGAACTTTTCATTTGGCACTTCAGGATTTGGAGGCATCTATAAAATGGTTTGAGGAAAGGGCTGATAAATTCAATGCAGATATGTCTCGTATTGGTTTTAGCGGTGCCTCGGCAGGGACTACACTTTCTGCTGTTTTAGCCAATCGTTCTCCTAATTGCATCGTTTACACCGGTAGAGAAGGGATGTACAACGTATTGGACATGGATACAACCGGGGAAGCAACACAAACGGCACTTTTGTATTTTACGAAAATGGAAAAGGTCAATACATTGGTCCAAAAGGAAAGGAAACAAAATCGCTTACCTATCAAAATAAGGATTCGTGGTTTTCTGTTTCGGTGGAAGGCGAGAAAAATGAACGAGTTTTCTACCTGAGAAAGAATGATAAGACGATCTATGAACTGATTGTAGAAAACAACAGGTATAAAAGCCGTCGGAATGATTACCGGAAACTATAGACGTAGATTTTTAAGGAAGATGAAGGAACGAAAAGAAAAACTGTTTGGAAGAGTAAAAAAATATCGATAATTGAAGATTAAAAATGACCACTAATTAATAATAGAAATGAAACTGATAAATGTATTTATAAATCTCACCTTGTGGATTTCAGTTATGGTCTTTGCCTCTGGCAGCCTCATCGCTCAGGAAAAAAAACCAAACATCGTGCTGTTGTACATTGATGACTGGTCCTGGAGCGGAACACCGGTTCTTATGAATGATTTGATGGAGAATTCCCATATGCCTGTTTTGCAAATGCCGAACGTCCAAAAGCTGGCTGAAGCGGGGATGAAGTTTAGCAATGCCTACGGTTCGCCTATGTGTGCACCTGCCCGTGTGTGCATACAGACTGGTCAGTCTGCTCCTCGCAGCGGTTTTACGGTGTATCTGGGGCTAACGAAAGATCCCTACTACGACACGAGCAAGGAATATCAGCATTTTCCGCTTGTTCCCAACATGTCCGATTTAGAAATTGAAAAGGACGCGGTCACCATTGCCAAAGCTCTTAAGCCGCTTGGTTATGTCAGCGCACATATTGGCAAATGGCACATGAGGGGCGATCCCGGAGAGGAAGGCTATGTATTAAATGATGGCGCTACTGATAATAATCCTGGCAATACGCTGACGGCAAACCTGAAGCCGGGCGAGCTAGCTCCCAAACGGATACCCAGGGATATGACCGATCCAAAGTTAATGTTCAGCGTTACCAATAAAGCAATTGGATTCATGGAAGAACAGGTAAAAAAGGGCAATCCATTTTACCTTCAGATATCTCATTATGCCATGCATGCAGGCGCTGAATGTCTGGATAAAACCCGTGAAAAGTATGCAAAAAATCCTCTTGTGCAAGCCTGGTATAAGAAGAATAAAAAAGATGCGGGAACCATCAACCGAAAGGAAGACCCCGCAGTATGGTTAGGCATGGGCGAAGACCTGGATGGCAGGATCGGTGCAGTTCTCGACAAAATCAAAGAACTGGGGATCGAGGATAACACCTATGTCATCATGGTATCCGACAATGGTTACCGACATGAAGAGCTCCAAATCACCCCCGGTTTAACCCAACCATTGCATGCCGCAAAGTGGTGGGCGTGGGATGGAGGCCTCAGGGTGCCCATGATTGTGAAGGGCCCGGGGATCAAGCCAGGCTCAGTTTTTAAGGGTAATGTGGTTAACTATGATTTCCTACCCACCTTCGTTGATTTGGCTGGTGGCGACCCGAAAAAATTGCAGAACATTGACGGTGTCAGCCTTGCCGGTTATATGGCAGGAAAAGAGCCGGACAAAGCTTTTCTAAACCGCAACCTTTATTTCCATTATCCCCATTACCGCACCTCCGTTCCCCATTCGGCCGTTATTTCCGGTAGGTACAAGGTGCTCAATTTTTACGAAAAACCGGATATTAAAATGTTGTTCGACCTTTCCACAGATCCTGGAGAGGTAAAAAACATTGCAAAGCAGAACCCAGAAATACAAAAGAAACTCTACGATGAGATGATGAGCTATCTAAAAGAGGTCGGGGCTCGATTTCCGAAGGTAAACCCGAATTATGATCCTGACGAATACATGAAGGATAAAAAGAACAAAGAGCGTCTTCAGTGGGGACCCTTTGAAGGAAACCGTCCTTTGGAAGAAGATGAAAAATAAACTTCAGCATCACCGTGAAATAGAACTAAATCTTAAAAAGGAATAAATATTATGGACAAACTGAATTCAAAATTATCACGCAGGGATTATATTAAGATAAGTGTACTGGGTACCGGAGCTCTGGTATTAGGAGGATTTGCTATTAGGCAAACAGGTATTTTTTCTAAGTCTAAACTAAATGTGGCACTGATAGGTGGTGGCGGAATCGCTCATACAGCCTATAAGGATTGTCAACTTGAAAATGTGGTGGCAATCGTTGATGTGGATGATGTTAAGGGAGCAGACGGTTACAAAGCTTTTCCTAAGGCGAAACGGTACAAGGATTTCCGCAAGATGTTGGATGCACATTATAAAGAGTTGGATTTAGTTATTGTGAGCACGCCGGATCATACTCATTTTGCAGCAACTTATGCGGCAATGGAGCGCGGTATCGCCGTACATACCCAGAAACCACTGACCCACAACATTTGGCAGGCCCGCACTTTACAGGAAGCCGCAAAAAAGTTTAAAGTTCAAACCGTGATGGGAAATCAGGGACACAATTATGAAGGAATGCGTAAGATTAAAGACTGGTATGATGCCGGTTTGGTCGGAGAGGTTCGTGAAGTGCATGCATGGACAGGCCGAACTACAAACAACAATGCTAATGCCAGGCTGGAATTTCCGGCTCAACCTATTCCGGAAACACTCGATTGGGATTTGTGGTTAGGTCCTGGTAGCAAGCGCGCATACAATAAGACGTTTTGTCCACAAGGGTGGCGCTGGCATTGGGAATACGGATCGGGAGGACTGGGAGACATCGGATGTCACACGCTGGATATTCCGGTGTACACCATGGGACTCGGATATCCATCCGCGGTTTACATGCATGAATCCCTGGATTTTCGTCATGAATTTGATAATAAGGAGCCGAAAAGTGAGGCCGCAACCTATGTCTATGAATATCCCGCTGAGGGTAACAGGCCTGCCCTAAAAGTGTATTGGTATGAAGGAGGGCGAATGCCTGAATTTCCTGACGCCATTCATTCTGCAACTCCTGAGTTGAAAAAGGAATTGACAACAGGAGGTTGCATGATAGTGGGAGATAAAAATACAATACTTACTCCGGGGATGCGGCCTGGTGCACCAAGGTTGTTGAACAACTGGGAGGATATAAGTCGTAACCTACCCGAAAAGACGACCCCACGGGCAGTAGGAAATCCTGTTCAGGAAATTATGGCTGCAATCCGTGGGAACATCCCCAAATGTGGATCTAATTTTGATTATGCTGTGCCATTAACTGAAACTATCCTGTTGGGAACTATTGCTATCCGCTCCAATAAAAAGGTAATCTATAATCCCAAAACGATGACTTTTTCGGATAGCTCTTTGAATGCCTACATAAAGGAGCCCGTAAGAAAAGGCTGGGAGTATGGAGAAGATCTTATTTAGGAAACTAGATAAGTATCAGTTAACCGCGTGGATATATTAATGTAAATCACTAAAAATAAAATTAGATGAAGAACAAAATAATTTTGCTGTTGTCTCTGCTTGCAATTCATTTTGCAGCATGTAGTACTTCTAAAAGTTTATCAAAAAAAGCTGAAGCGCCAAAGTACAAATCATTAATTGTAAACGGGCAGAACAACCATAACTGGGAAATTGGTAGTGCAACCTTAAAACAAATGTTCGAAGGCTCGGAACTGTTTACGGTTGACGTTGCAACTGCACCTGAAAAGGGTTCAGATATGACTAATTTTAAACCTGATTTTTCAGCTTACGATTTGATTGTATTGGACTATAATGGAGATGAATGGTGCGAGGAAACCAAATCATCGTTTTTAAGCTATGTAGAAAATGGAGGCGGAGTATTTATTATGCATGCTGCTGATAACGCCTTTTCGAAATGGAAAGAATACAACGAAATTATAGGTATAGGAGGCTGGGGCGGACGCGACGAAAAAGATGGCCCTTATGTGTATTGGGAAGATGGAAAAATTGTTCGCGGTAATTCACCCGGAAAAGGTGGCTGGCATGGGCAACAGAACGAATTTGTTGTAACCACCCGGGAACCGGAAAATCCCATAATGAAAGGTTTGCCCAAAGAATGGTTACATGCACAGGATGAATTGTATAACGGGTTGCGCGGACCTGCCAAAAACCTCACTGTATTGGCCACAGCTTATGCTGATCCTTCATCAAAGGGAAATAGTAAAAACACACCTACCGGCAGGCATGAGCCGATGCTGATGACGATAACCTACGGAAAAGGGAGAATCTTTCATACCGCATTGGGGCATGCAAGTGAAAAAAATCAGGCCATGAAATGTGCGGGATTTATCGTAACCAGCTTGCGTGGTGCAGAATGGGCCGCATCCGGGAAAGTTACTCAGGCAGTTCCTGAAAATCTTCCAACGAAAACAGCGGTTCGTTTATGGGAGAATTATAAAAACAACAATCAGTAATACGACTTAATCGTAATTGTTATGAAAAGAAGGGAATTTATACGAAATATATCAATAGCTTCTGTTGTCCTTTCAACAGGGGCTGTTCGGAGTTATGGTGCAAACACAAATACCTCTCTGATTTCTTTACTCGATACATTTTCGTTAAATGGGTTCGATGATGAGCTGGAAGAATATCCCAGATTAGTTACAAATGGTAAGGGTGAAAGCTGGATGTTTTCATTGAGGCGTTTGCCTTACCCGCAAAATCAGGAAGAAATTGCCTGCTATTCATTTCTAAATGGAAAATGGCAGGAGACAGGAACCGCATCGTTCAGCGCTGGACAGTACGAAAATCCAACCGCGCTTTGTTTACCGGGTGGTGAACCACTGGTTGCCTGGAACCGGATTGTTGATGGCAAGTGGGAATTGCAACTTGCCAAATACAAAAACGGGAAGCCATCAAAGCCAATTTCATTTGCTGCGCCCAAAGGAAGAGCGATTCATCCTAAATTGGTTGCTGGCAAGAATGGAAATGTGTGGTTGACCTGGGAAAACTATTTCAAAAGCAAGTTCTCCATTTACGTTTGCAAATTCCATCAAGGGAAATGGTCAGAACCTGTGCAGTTAACTCCCAAAAACGAAGTTTGTTTCGATCCTTCTGTCGCAGAAGGGAAAGATGGGAAATTGTACATGGTTTATGGCACTACCGATGGCTTTCATCAAAATATTGAGATGCGTATTTTTGATAGTTCTACACTCAAATTGTTAAATCATGTGCCGGTTGCCATAGGCGGCGGTTTGGAAAACAGGGTAAATTTAAATACAAAACCTGCACTGGCTTTCGATAAAAACAACCGTTTGTGGATTAGCTGGGAAAATAACCGAAACACATGCCGTCTCGAGGATGGAGATAACTATTCAGGTGACCGTTGTTGCAGCATGGTTTGTTATTCCGAAGGGAAAATTATGGAACCTAAAAGTAGTGGCCGTTGGCTTTTTGATGGTAAAAACGACCACCTCCCAACTTTTGTAAAAGACAAAAATGAAAATTTGTTTGCATTTACACGCTGTGGTGGCGATTTCGAAGAGGATCCTAACTGGAAATTCCGGGTAAGCTATTTAATTGCCAATGGCTGGACACAACCTGAAACAATTTTGACGTTGAAACAGAAAGGTCAAACTTCTGCCCCATCTGTAATTTTTAATGGTGAAAATAAATTTTGGCTGGCTTGGCGAATTGAACAGTTTGTGAAAAATGCTGAAGGTCAAAAAAATAAAGAAACAAAAGTTAACGTCTCCTGTTTTTCTTCTCCTGAAATCAAAACCGGAACAGAAGAAATCCGCTTTGTTCCAACTGTAGTTGAGGAACATCATCCCAAATCAATTGTAACACGAAACGGGGGACGTCATCGTATCGAACGCCAAAAAATGGTATACAATGGCGAAGAATACACCCTGCTTACGGGCGATTTGCACGAGCATTCCGAAGGTTCGTATTGCTGGCCCGCCGGAACCGATGGGACTTTACACGACGATTATCGTTTTGGCTTGTATTCCGAAGGATTTGATTTTGTAGGCATGACCGACCATACCAATTCAATGGATGAATGCTTCTGGAGAAAAAACTTACGTACAGCTGATTTTTATAATGAAGAGGACTATTATATTGCTATTCCTTCGGCCGAATGGACACTTTCTCCGGCAAGAGGATATAAAACAATTCCTGAAGGTGTTGGGCATCGGAATGTCATTTTTTCTTCAACCAGGGAGGCTGAGAAGTTTATCAGGAATGGGAAAGAAATTTACTCGGAGTTCTCTCCTGAATGTGATTCTTCACCGAAATTATGGCAACTCATTCGTGATAAAAATATCGATTGTGTGGCTATTCCACACCATGTTACCGACGAAGCGCATCCCTGCGATTGGAATGTACGGGATGAGGAAATTGAACCTATTGTGGAGCTGTTTCAATGTAGGGGAAATGCCGAATACCGCGGATGCCCGAGAGAAAATAATTTGGACAGGCATCAAACTACCCACTGCGACGAAGCTTTCATGGATTATGCCTTGCGCGGGAAAGGTTACAAAATTGGTTTCATCGGGAGTGGTGAGCACAACAACATGGGGGTTGGTTTGGCTGCCCTTTGGGTGAAGGAAGTGAGCCGCAAAGGAATTATTGAAGCCTTACGGGCCCGAAGATGTTTTGGAACCACAGGCGACAAAATATTTATGGATGTGAAAGTGAATAATGCCTTGATGGGTGAAGTAGCCCAGCTTAAGGGTCCTCCCATAATTCAGATTAAAACCCAGGGTCAAAAAGAAATTGAACGAATTGATTTGCTTCGAAACAGCCGGGTGGTAAAAACCTGGAAACCTGAAAACGGTAATGAAACATTCATGGTTGAGTATACCGACGAGCACTACGGGAAAGAAAAGGATGTACTTTACTACTATGTTAGGGTAACCCAAACCGACGAGCATTTGGCCTGGTCGAGTCCTGTGTTTATTGAAAAAACTTAAAAAGAAAAGAAATGAGAAACTACTTAGTTGTAACAATTATTTTGCTGTTGGGATTCTGTTTCCAATTGCAAGCTACAGACAATTCCCGCCCAAATATCATTTTCATTCTTGCCGATGATCTTGGTGCCGGCGATTTACATTGCACCGGACATCCATATGCAAAATCACCAAACCTGGACAAATTAGCTGAAAAAGGAATTCGCTTTGAACGGTCATATATGGCCGGAGCATGGTGCGCCCCTAGTCGGTTTGGAATTATGAGCGGTCAATATCCTGCCCGAGAGTTTGATGAAACACATAACTTGCGAGCTGATGAGCCATCGGTTACAAAAGTTTTAAAGGATGCAGGTTACAATACTGCTCACATAGGGAAATGGCATCTAACTGAACGAAAAAACCAAACTGTTTCTCCTAAAGATTTCGGTATCGATTCTTATTTTATTTCAAATGGCCCTGATTGGGGTGAGACCTGGACTAAAAAGCAACGTGATGATGAGTTTTTAAGGGCCAAATCCACCGACTATTTTGTTGATAAGGCCATCGATTTTATCAAGGAAAATAATTCACAGAAATTGCCGAAGCCTTTTTATATGAATCTTTGGGTTTATCCTACACATTCATATATTCACCCTACACCCGAACAATTGAAAGTGTACGAAGGGTTAAAGGTTGATTATAGAGACTTCAGTCCTCATCAGCAAGAGTTTTTAAAACTAGTAGCAAAACATGGCGATATTGATAAATCGATGCAAGCGTATTGTGCCGATATCACTGCCATGGACAAGGCATTGGGGCATTTATTTGACTATCTAAAGAAAGAAGGCCTAGATAAAAATACCCTTATTGTATTTACCAGCGACAATGGTCCCGGCCCTTTAACACCACAAACGAAGGACGGAAGTATTGCTAAACGCTATAAAGAAATGCCTGATTTATTAAACAGTGTAGGTTCAGCCAAGATCTACAAGGAGCGGAAAATCAGTCTTCACGATGGCGGTATCAGAACTCCTTTTATTGTGTATTGGCCTGAAAATACACCTCAAGGGATAGTCGATACGCATTCTGTTATTCATGGGACAGACTGGCTACCCACAGTGGCAGCAATATGTAATGCCAAACTTCCTGATGGTAAATACGATGGGATGGATGTTACTTCAGCATTCCAAGGTAAAGAATTGAACCGTGATAAAGCTGTTTATTGGTCGCAGGGACACTCAATTGCTTCTTTAAAAGACAATTGGAAATGCGTGATTAACGAAGATGGTGAATTTCAATTATATGATATTGTAAAAGACCCATCAGAATTACAAAACCTAAAATCAGACTTTCCGGCTGTTGCATCAGTAATGGAAAGAGACCTGAGAAATTGGCATAAAGAAGTGAAGAAAAAGTAAATGAAATAAAAAAGTAAATGATGAGAAAAGTTAGTTTAAAAATTGCAGAATTAACCTTGGTTTCAGCTCAAATTCTCTTGGGTATGAGCTTGTTTGCACAAAATAGACCTAACATTATCTTTATTATGACCGACGACCAAAGTGCCATTGTGCCTACTGTGGACGATGCTGAATTTATGTTCTCGGATGGTAATGGCAGAGGTGTTCAGTCTCATCCATTTGGATTTAATGGTGACACAAAGGTTTACACACCAATTATTGATGGTTTGGCAAAAAATGGAATGATCTTCACAAATGCTTATGTTTCCAGTTCTGTTTGTTCACCTAGCCGATATACTACTTTAACAGGACGATATGCCGGCCGTTGCGAGGGAAAAAGCTTTAGCAATGAGTTTCCTAAAGGAAAAATGACAAGGGTAGAAAACAATACAGAGCTGGAAGAAAACAAAGAAAACCTACCCCGGCTATTACAAAAAGCAGGATACCGAACTGGGTTTGTGGGGAAAAGCCATGTGATTGACCATTACTTACTCAACAAAAATAATTGGCAAAAAAATGGCTTGATGACATATGAACAAAATGCTGATCCACATGATCCGGAAGTTACAAAAGCAATGGCTTTCAACCACGTTTTTTGGGCAAAGAGGATTAAAGAGTTTGGTTTCGATTATGCCAATGGTGTTTATGCAGCTAATTTACTGGAACTAAGAAACGATTCATTGAATGTGCACAATGTGGATTGGAAAAATAAGGCTGCACTCGAATTTATCGGGCAATCTGGTGATGAACCATTCTTCCTGTATTACAGCGAAATGGTTCCTCACGGCCCTGCACCCTGGATTGAAAAGAACGGAAAATACATTTACGGTCTCGATGCCAATCCGCATTTTACCAGCAAAGGTTATGTTGAAGATGATTTTGAAAACATGCCTAACCGAGAGCTAATTAAAAAGGAAGTAATCGCAGCCGGTAAAAATCCCGACCATGCATGGCTGACCTGGTTTGATAAAGCAGTAGGTGCCGTAGTTGAGAAATTAAAAGAAACAGGTAAACTGGAAAATACGCTTATCATTATTACTTCAGACCACGGCAATTACAATTTTGGGAAATCTACCATTTATGAAGGTGGCGTAAAAATTCCACTAATGATGTATTGGCCTGCAGGTATTAAAGCAGGTTCAAAGTACAACGAGCTGGTACAGAACATTGATTATACTCCAACTTTTCTGGATTTGGCAGGAGTGAATCTGAATTCATTAAAAGAATTGGATGGGGTTAGTTTGAAAGAGACCTTAAAAGGCAGCCAAAAGCCCGTACACGATTATTTGTTTTTTGAACTGGGATTTGCGCGTGGGGTAATGAATAAAGACTGGAAATACATCACCGTTCGCTACGATGAAGAAACAGAAGAACAGGTGAAAAATGGCGTTATTTTTAAAGGCTGGAGCGGACATGATCATAAGCTTCCATATTATATCCGTAACAGTCATTTGGGGTATCATGCAGCATTATTAAACGTGCACTACTTTGAGCAAAACCAGCTGTTCGACATGAAAAATGATTCAAAGGAAAATAATAACATAGCAGCAGTCCATCCGGGGAAAGTAAAAGAGATGGAAACCTTACTGATTAAAAGTTTAAAATCATTTCCGGGACGACCATACGGGGAATTGGCAGAATAAGCGAGATTAATACAACTAAAACAATTAAATAAATACAGCACGAAATGAAAAATTCAATTTACTCAATTTTTACAGCGCTTTTAATCGCATTTAATATCTCCATAACTGTTGCACAGCAACCAGTTAAAAAACCTAACATCATATTTATTCTTGCCGACGATTTTGGCTACGGAAGCCTTAACTCTTACGGCGCCAATAAAAATCTTGTACGCACTCCTCATATTGACGATTTGGCCGAAGCAGGCATACGTTTTACTCATGCACATACCCCGGTTTCAGTATGTTCGCCAACACGTTACGGGCTTTTAATGGGAGAATATCCATGGAGGTCTTCATTAAAATATGGAGTTGTTGACCCGGATGGAGCTTTGTTACCAAGTCCTGACAGGGTAACCGTTGCAGATATATTAAAAAATCAGGGGTACAATACGGCAGCTATTGGCAAGTGGCATTTGGGATACGGAAATAAAAAACCTTGCGATTTTACCGGTAAATTAACTCCGGGACCACTCGATTTGGGCTTTGATTATCATTTTGCAGTACCTCAAAATCATGGTGATTATTGGGGAGTGTATATCGAGAATGATCAGATTTATGGTTTAAGAAGTAAAAAAATACAGCCTTATTCAAGAACATTTTATGGTACTCAATATAAAGGCTTTGATGCACCTCAGCGCGTAAACAAAGACGCTATGGAGGTTCTGACAGGCAAATCGGTTGAATGGCTTAAAAAGCAATCAGCTGATACTCCTTTCTTTTTATATTTTGCGGCAGTAGCTGTTCATCGTCCCATTACACCATCGGATTATATGAGGGGGCTTAGTGATTGTGGTCCTTACGGCGACTTTATCCAGGATATGGATTTAAGTGTTGGAAGGATAGTTGAAACATTAAAGTATTTAAATCTCTACGATAACACAATTTTTATCTTTTCAAGCGACAATGGCGGCGTAATACCGGAAAATAAACCCGATGAGGAGGAAAGCCAGGCCATTAAATACGGTTTGAAAATCAATGGCGACCTCAGGGGTAGAAAGCATACGATTTGGGAAGGTGGAACTAATGTTCCTTTGATTGTATCCTGGCCTGGTAAGGTGGCGCAGAATTCTGTTTCTGATGATTTGGTTAATTTGACTGATATTTTTGCCACTGTAGCTGATATGACCGGTGTTGGTCTGCCAAACAATAAAGATGTAGCACCCGACAGTTTCAGTTTTTTCCCATCGTTACTGAAGAAGAATAATGATCATCCGCGAACCTCAATGGTCACTGCCGACGCAAAAGGTATGCAGGCAATTCAAATGGGTGGTTGGAAATTTATTGAGAATACGCCTTCTTCACAATTACCGGAAAAGATATTGAATCAATACAAAAATGAAAAACCACAATTGTACAACCTTGCAGAAGACCCTGGCGAAAAAGTGAATGTATATGAAAAGTATCCTGATAAGGTAAAGCAGTTACAAGTTGAGTTGACCAAGATCCGAAATGAATTGTCAACACGATAAATTGGCAACTGAAGGTACTCGTTTCTAACGTTTTTAGAATCCGGAAATCAATAAATTTTTACGTTGGACAATATAATTTAAACATTTATAAGAAAACTTGATATGAATAGAAATTGCAAAAATTTGAAATCGGTTATTTCCTGTTTTTACGGATGTATTTTAATTATCATAGTTATCTTTTCAGGATGTGTTTCTGAAAAAAAGCAACCTGTTGACTACGTAAATCCATTTATAGGAACCCAACAATCGGGTGAAAGAGCAAGTACCGACGGAAGAACCCATCCGGGTGCATGCGTTCCTTATGGCATGACCAAATGGATCCCTGCGAATATTGACAATCAAAGCGATCCGTACAAATATGTGAAAGATAGCGCAAGAATGCGTCTTTATACCGAAATTATTAGGGAAGAAATATTTGGTTTCCGAGGATCACATTATCCAAATGGTTCGCATATGCGGGATTATGGAAGCTATGATTTTATGCCAATTGTAGGCGACTTGAAGTATACAGCAGCGGAAAGAGCATCAAAAATGAGTCACGACAGAGAAGCCGGTGAGCATGTGAAGGCTTATGTAAGTTTTAATACGAAAGGAGAAGAAACGATCGAGGTAAAAATAGGCACCTCATTTATCGACATTGAAACTGCCGCGGCCAACCTGGATAAAGAAATTGGAGATAAGAAGTTTGCAACGATAAGGAGTGAAGCCAGGAATGAATGGAATGAAAAACTAAGCCAGATTGAAGTGGAAGGAGGAAGCGAAGACGATAAGGTTAAATTCTATACTTCACTTTATTTAGTCCATTTTGAACCAAGGATTTCGTCCAGTGGTAACCGTTATTATAGTGTATTTGATGAAAAAATACATGAAACTGCTCCGGGATCTGAGTTTTACAACGATTTCTCACTTTGGGACACCTACAGAAATAAACATTCTCTATTAACCATTCTGGAACCAAGGGACCAGATTTCAGGCCCAGGCAAAATTACCCCTATATAACCGAAGGTACTCCTATGCACTGGACATGGCATGTTATGCATGACCCTCAGGGATTGATAAAATTGCTCGGTGGAAAAGAAAAATTCATCGAAGAGTTAGACTATGCATTGACCAAAGGGGAACCCTATAATTTTGGCCAGTGGAATCCTTACTATAATCAGTCAAATCAACCTGTAATGCATGCTGTATATTTATTTGATAATGCAGGCGCTCCCTGGAAGACTCAAAAATGGGTCAGGGCTATTATGGAGAAATCTTATGGAACCGGACCAGATGGGATGGTCGGAAATGATGATGTTGGTAGCATGTCTTCATGGTATGTATTCAGCGCTATGGGATTTTATCCGGTAGCTCCCGGAGAGTTGGTGTACTCCTTAGGAAATCATACAAAGGAAAGCACTATATTAAATAAACATAAAACAAATGAGAACCAATTTGAAATATGGCATTTTCGCTGCTTTGGCGATAATGCTGATGATCATCACGTTTACAAACGCTGTGGTTGCTAAAAGTTCGGTTAAGATTGATAAGAAGAATGACAAACCAAATTTGTTGTTTATCATGACCGACCAGCAACGATTCGATGCCATGAGTTGTGCCGGCAACACCGTATTGAAAACACCGAATTTGGATCGCATTGCCCGCGAAGGGGTAATTTTTAAAAGTAATTATTCTGCAAATCCAGTTTGTGTGCCCTCGCGCGCAATATTGCTTACAGGTCGCTCTTCGGAAAATGTTAATGTTAGAGGGAATGGTGATTATAGCAGTAAGGATGTGCCTGAAGTACCAACTTTTGACAGAATACTTAAGAAGAATGGTTATGCGGCAGAATATTATGGGAAATGGCACACACCTTATCAGTTCACCGATTGTTACGATCCAAATTACAGCATGTATCCTCCCGAGTCTATTCCAATTCCTGAAAGCATCAACGATCCAATGACCGATTCACCATGCAAAGACAGGGGCAACGACAAAGATGAATTACGTTATAAGGACGGGGAGAATATCCAGCACATGAGCTCCATTTATTATGGAATGGTGCGCGAAATTGATGACAAGGTTGGTGAAATACTCAACAAACTGGATGAACTCGGTCTTGCTGAAAATACGCTTGTTGTTTTTACATCCGACCACGGCGAAATGCTGGGAGATCATGGAATGCATTCGAAGAGTATCTTTTACGAAGGTGGCGCACATGTGCCTTTACTGATGCGTTTCCCTGGAAGAATTAAAGCTGGAACAGTTGTGGAAGAACCAGTTTCAACAATGGATGTATCCTCAACAATCCTCGACTATCTGGGTATGTCTATTCCAAAATCCGTCTTAATGGACTTTATGACTTAAAGGCCGATCCTTTGGAAATGCGAAACCTTATCACCTCTCCTGTTTCACCTGAAAAAAATCGTGAACAAGCCGAAATGATGAAGGCACGATTGGTTAAATGGTTGGAAGAACATGAACCCAACAAAGTTGATGGTGTTAAAAATCGAAAATTATAGTAGCATTATAATTTAAGAAGGTAATCGTGTGTATTATGCTGCAGCAATGAGCGATGCTGTTTGTTTGGATGCCACAACAGGTGAAATAATCTGGCATATCAATATTCAAAAGGAATTTAATGGCTCAGGAATAAAATGGGGATATTGAGAATACCGGAAATGTTGATGGCGATGAGGTGGTACAACTTTACGTTCACGACGAAAAAGCAAGTGTTGACCGCCCGGAAAAAGAGAAAAATACGACCAGGATTTCACCTGATGTTATAATGCTGCTTTATAGGGTTTCCCAGAGATTGTTAATCCTATTAATTCTTTATTAAGAAAATATTTTACTTCCAACTCTATATTTACTGTCATAACAATTATTAATCAGACATAAAATTCCACATTCAAATGAAAATCGAATAGGAAATAAAATAGTTTTTTTAATGTGCTACAGTGAATTAATATTGATCTAAATCTATTATTTATGAAGATAAAAAAGTTAATACCAGTCCTTCTTCCCATTTTAGCAATGGTAGGTTGCCAGAATGATAAAACTGTATTAAAAAAACCGAATATAATTTTTATAATGCCCGATGATCATGCATTGGCAGCAATTAGTGCCTACAAAGGTTTCCTGGCCAATGTGGCTCCGACTCCAAACATCGATCGCATTGCGAACGAGGGGGTACGCATGAATAATATGTTTTGCACCAATTCTATTTGTGGTCCATCGAGGGCTAGTATCCTGACCGGAAAATACAGCCATATTAATGGGTTTTATAAAAATGAAGGAGGAGGAGACTTTGACGGGACTCAACAAACATTTCCAAAGCTGCTGCAAAAAGCCGGCTATGAAACCGCAGTTATTGGAAAATGGCACCTGGGAACCTCGCCAACAGGATTCGACTATTACAAAGTCCTGTTCAATAAAGAAGGGCAGGGCTCATATTTCGATCCGGAATTTGAAGTAACCGGTGGAAAATTAGTGACAGAAACCGGCCGTTACTCAACAACCGTAATAAAAGAAGATGCTTTATCATGGTTGAAAAACAGGAAAGATAAGAACAAACCTTTTATGCTGATGTACCAAGCGCCGCATCGCCCCTGGGAACCGGGTCCCGGATATGAAAATTATCTGTCTGATGTTACGATTCCACATCCTGAAACATTCGACGACAATTACCTGGGGCGTGATGCCGCCAAAGCAGCCTGGATGCGTATTGATGGCCACATGAACCGAAAGGATGTAAAAGATTGTATAAAGTGGAGGAGGCAAATTAGCTAAGTTTAATTAAAAATTTAAAGTGAAGTTGTAAAACAAATTTGATTTATAATTTGTTCATATTTAATATTTTGGCTCGTCTGGTTCAGTTTAATTTAGTTGAAATAAATACAATTTAAATAGTGTAAGTTATGGAAAAAAGAAGAGAATTTATCAGGAAAGTAAGTGCCGCAGCGGCATTTGGTCTTGTTGCTGATTGGGTTTCTGCAAGTCCGGTTAAGGATAAATCGGGTGAAATCTTGCCTCAGCGACAATTGACAAGAAATGGTGAGAAAGTGACTGCATTCTGTTTGGGCGGCTATCATTTGGGATTTACAGAGAATCCAAAAGAAGCCGAAAGAACCATTGAGAGATCCATAGAACTGGGTGTCCGTTTTTTCGATAATGCCCGAAAGTACAACAATGGACGCTCGGAAGAATACATGGGTAAATTTTTAACTCCCAAATACCGCGATCAGATTTTTCTAATGACCAAAGCACCCGGTAAAACAGGAGCCGAAGTTCGTCAGATGTTGGATGAGTCGTTAAAAGCGCTAAAAACAGATTATGTCGATTTGTGGCAAATTCACGCGTTAAATACCCCCGAAGATGTTGACAAACGCATGGAAGCCGGTGTTCTCGATGCGTTTCTTGAAGCCAAACAAAAAGGGAAAGCCCGATATATTGGTTTTACGGGGCATCAAAACCCAAAAACCCATTTGCATTTTCTGAAAAGACTGGATGACTTAGGTATTGAACTGGATACCTGTCAAATGCCTTTAAATGTTTGTGATCCTTCTTTTGAATCGTTTCAATACAAAGTATTGCCTGTCTTGATTAAGAAAGGATATGGTGTTCTGGCAATGAAAACGATGGCTGGCGGCAGCATGATGGGCGGAAGAATTGATACTACACCCGAAGATATCAAAACTAAGGATATACCTGATGTTGTTACCTGTACTGATCTTTCTCTGGCTAATCTTCATCAATATGTCTACTCCCTTCCGGTTTCATCTTTGATTAGTGGTTGCAGGCATATTTATGAATTGGAGCAGAATATCGAGGTTCTTAGAAATTTCAAACATCTTTCGAAAAATGAAATGCAAAAGATGGAAGAATATGCTGAGCCGTATGCCGGATTAGTTGTAGAGAATTATAAAAGAGTGTTCAAATAGTCAGACATGAAAGGAATAGTTTCATTTATTCTTTTTGTGGTTGTGTCCTGTCATCTTTCTTTTTCCGGAACAAGAGATTATAAAGATGATAATAAGCAAAAAAAGGAAAGAACAGTTCAAAATAATCCGTACGAACTTTCAATTAGAAAAACAAACGAAGCAGCGAATCCAGAAGTATCCGGTATTTTTATTTGAACAAACTTAAAAGTAACTAAAAATGAAAACTGAAATAAACCGACGAGATGCGATTAAAAGTATGGGAGTTGTTGCAGCCGCAACTGGTATAGGGATGTCAAATCCACTATCAGCACAAATAAATGAAAGTAAAAATACGATGGGACTTCCTCCATTAAAAATCACCAAAGTTAAAGCCATTGCAACCTGTCCGGAAGGAACCGAGTTAGTGATTGTTAAAGTAGAGACCAGTGAGCCGGGTTTATATGGTATTGGATGTGCCACCTTTCGGCAAAGGGCACACGCCGTTGTAGCCGCTATCGACAAATACCTGAATGACTTTTGTGTCGGTAAAGATGTTGATAACATTGAAGACCTCTGGCAGTCGACTTATCAGAGTTCCTATTGGCGGAATGGCCCGGTTCTGAATAATGCCTTAAGTGGTTTGGATCAGGCTCTTTGGGATATTAAAGGAAAGCGTGCTAACATGCCTGTCTATCAGTTGCTGGGAGGAAAATGCCGCTTTGCCGTTGATTGTTATGCTCACGCAAGTGGCAAGTCGCCTGAGCAAGTTGCTGATGATGTGACAAAATACATGGAACAAGGCTTCAGGCATGTTCGAATCCAGCTGGGAGGTTATGGAACTACTGCTCTCGCTAATAATCCAGACTATAAAGATGCAGGTTTTGGAAAAAAGACCGATGATTATATGGATTCCTGGGTCTATACCAAGGGGACCAGAGATATTTTCGAAATTGTAAGAAAAAAATGCGGCGAAAAAGTTGAATTATTGCATGATATGCATGAGCGGCTTCAGCCTATGGAGGCCATAAACCTAATAAAATCGCTGGAGCAATACCGTCCGTTTTTTATCGAAGACCCTTTTTCTCCTGAAAATAACAGGTATTTCAAACGGTTAAGGGAACAAACATCGGTACTTATCGCAATGGGCGAATTGTTTAACAGCCCGCATGAATGGGTAGATCCCATGAAAGATCAGTTATTTGATTTTATAAGGATACACATTTCTCAAATTGGTGGAATTACTCCGGCGATGAAAGTGGCAAGGTTGGGTGAAGCATTCAACGTACGCACCGCCTGGCACGGACCGGGTGATGTATCTCCTGTAGGTCATGCGGCCAATGCACACATTGACTTAGCGATTTGGAATTTTGGAATTCAGGAGAGCGTGTTTTTTTCGGATAAACTAAGAGAGATTTTTCCCGGTGCACCTTATCTCAAAAATGGATTTATGTATGTAAATGAAGCCCCGGGTTTAGGAGTGGATATCAATGAAAAATTAGCAGCTAAATACCCTCTTCCCGACGTTCAACTCAATAACTGGACGCAATTACGTAAAAATGACGGAACGATTATTCGTCCTTAATATCAATCACATAAATTAATTTTATGAAATGGAGTGCATCGTTTTTGTTGTTTTTTCTGATAAGCATGATTTCAGTAGCTCAATCAAAAGAAAAAATCGTGTTGGGCGAACAATCTGTTTATTTTGTTACAAAAACGAATAGTCCAATTGTTATTGATGGTAAAATGACTGAAGCAATTTGGCAAAAAGCAGACGCATGGACTCTAAACAATTTCTACAATATTACTATCCCTTCTGATAAACAGCAAACAACTTTCAGAATGGTATGGGATGACAGGAATATCTATGTCTTTTTTCATTTTGAAGACAAGTTTATTACTGCACGTGAAAAAAATCGCGATGGTCAGCCTTATCATGATGACTGTGGCGAAATCTTCATTATACCTGCACCTGACAGTCTGGATACTCATTTTGGTTTTGAATTAAATCTGTATAAAGCCTCAAATGATTTTATCTATTTCAATAACTATTACAACGGGAAGGATTACGTGTTAAAAGCATTTAATCCAACATTCGAAGTGGAAACTTTTTATGACGGGACAATAAATGACAATTCAGATGAGGATAAAGGTTGGTCCTTGGAAATGGCAATACCGTTTTCCACATTCGAATCCATGAAGACTCTTCCACCCGTTAAAAATGGCACTCAGTGGGCATTTACGGCTGTCAGGCAAGATCGAAATGAACTCGAAGGCGATCGGATTTCAACCTCCACCTTGTTCCCAATATCAAATTTTTCAAAAGGGGTTCACCAAAGCAAACATTTTGGCCTGATGCAATTTGTGGAGAAGATTGCAATAGAACACAAGTAAAAAAAATGATACAATTATTCAATTTTAACTATGAAGAAAAGTAAATCGTTCTATAAAGTCATTCTTGTGATTGCATTAATATCACTCGGGATTTTTACCGTTTTATATTTCATGGGTAAAGCAGAATTAACTGGTTCACCTTTAATAATTGGACTTATTGGATTAGCCATTGCAGTTAGAGGATTTCCGGCGTTTAAAGGATTTTCATATTCGTTAATGATATTAACTGCAGTTTCGGCTTCAATGTATTACCCCCGCTATTTTTTAGGAGTTGGTGATTTTCAATTCAAACTACTAATTGTCCCACTTCTTCAAATAATTATGTTTGGAATGGGTTCGCAAATGAGCCTCAAGGATTTTGCCGGGGTTGTAAAAATGCCAAAGGGGGTTATTGTCGGAATAATTTGCCAGTTTACTATTATGCCAGTTTTGGCTATCACAATAGCCAGCCTGTTTAATTTTCCTCCTGAAATTGCGGCAGGTATTGTTTTGGTTGGTTCCTCTCCCAGCGGAATGGCTTCGAATGTGATGTCGTTCATCGCCAAAGCCAATCTAGCATTGTCGGTTACGCTTACCGCTTTTGCTACATTGCTTTCGCCCTTAATAACGCCCCTCCTAATGAAGGTTTTTGCGGGTCAGCTCGTCGAAATTAATTTCTGGAACATGATGATAGGAATTTTCGATATGGTTATTCTTCCCATTTGTGCAGGCCTTATTTTTAATTTATTTTCAAACGGGTTAAAATCTAAAAAAAATGCAGCAATTCAAATTGTGTCCTATTTATTCATTCTGCTTATTAAAAACTTTCTTGCATTTGAAACAACACCAATGGAGGCTTCAGCCTTTTTTTCGAACCTATTAACTGATGTCCTGATATTTGTCCTGCTCCCGATTCTTGGGGCCTATATGTTTAATTATTTTGCGAAAGGTGATAAAGATTTATTAGACAAAATCTTGTCGTTCATTTCAATGTTGGGTATCGGGATTATCATCACAATTATTACAGCGGCTGGTCGTGACAGTCTGCTTGATGTGGGACTTCTACTCATTCTGGCATGTTTTATTCACAATGTTTTTGGTTATTCGTTAGGCTATGCCGTAAGCAAGTTGCTACGAATGAATGAACAAGACTGTCGCACCATCGCCCTGGAGGTTGGTATGCAAAATGGCGGTTTAGCTTCAGGCCTGGCATTGCAGATGGGTAAGGTAGCTACGGTTGGGCTTGCACCCGCTATTTTTGGGCCAATGATGAATATAACCGGGTCTTCGCTCGCAACATGGTGGCGGGGAAAACTACCAAAGACTAATAACTTGGACACAAGGACCCCGGAAAATTAGCTGGAACGTATAATAAGTTAATGTGAAAATTAGGGGAGGATTATAGGTGATAAAGTTCAACCAGATAGACTGCAAAAGGACTATCCGATAGATAAAAATCCGGATGAGCCCCGTAAAATGACCGATGTGAAAATTGAACGCTTGTATAGAAAAGAAGATGCGAATTAAATTTTTTTGAACAGATTGGAGAGGTTAACCATGAAAAACAAATTATTCGTTACAGTATTGTTTTTAACAATAATCTGTATTAGTATTTCAGCCCAAAGCAAACATGCCGCTAAAAGCAAGTTTATGAGTTACAAAGGACTGGTAATGGCTGGTTACCAGGGATGGTTTAATTGTGAAGACGATGGGGCTGACAGGGGTTGGACACACTACGATAAAGGGGGCAAGTTTGAGGACGGGAGCTGTACCATTGACTTCTGGCCTGAAATGGACGAATATAAAGTGAAATATAAAACGCCATTCAAATTTGCCGATGGTTCGGCGGCTTACGTTTTTAGTTCATACGATGAAAGTACCGTTGACCTGCATTTTAAATGGATGAAAGAGTATGGTATTGACGGTGTATTTATGCAGCGGTTCTTTTCAGTCCTTACCAGTGCAAATAGAATAAATCACAATGATAAAGTTCTGGCTTCAGCCATAAAAGCTGCCAATAAATATGGGATTGCAATTTCCCTGATGTATGACATTGGAAGTATGGACGACAGCAAATACAAACTGGTTATAGACGACTGGAAACATCTGGTTGACGACTTAAAGCTTACAAACCAGGGAGACAAAACCACTTACCTCTTTCATAACGGTAAACCGTTGGTGGCATTTTGGGGAATCAGCGCCGGAACAAGAGAATCAGGGCATATTCCTGAGATATTTGATATCATGGACTTTTTTAAAAACGATCCGGTTTATGGTGGTTGTTCCATTCACCTGGGCATTCCTTCGCGATGGAGAACCCTTGGTTCAGATACCAAAGGTGACCCAAGGTTACACGAAGTACTTAAACAGGCTGATGTAATTCATCCATGGCTTGTCGGGCGCTATAACGGGGAAACCTATGAAAAATACAGACAGGATAATATTATCGATGATGTAAAATGGTGCAAAGCGAATGGAAAATCGTATGCTCCAACCGTATTCCCAGGCTTTTCGTGGCACAACATGAAAGATGACAAATCGGACAAAATACCCAGAAATAAAGGTGAATTTTACTGGAAACAAATAGCCGGCGCTATTGAAAGCGGAGCAGAAATGCTTTATGTAGCCATGTTCGATGAGATCGATGAAGGAACGGCTATCATCAAAATTTCACATCAGGTTCCCGTTGGCAAAAGCATTTTTGTGCCTACTGAAAAAGAAATACCTACGGACCATTATTTGTGGCTGACTGGCATGGCAGGAAAAATGCTGCGGGGAGAAATCCCATTTTCAAAAGACATACCCAAAAGATAAAAACAATATTTGACATTTGGAATGTCATTATCGGTAAGGTAATTCAACGAATTTTGTAATCAACTAACAATGTATCAACTAACCAGATTAGACTTTTTTATTGCATTTGTAATTGTTGTCGGTTTATTCTCCTCCTTTAAAAAAGAAGAAAAACAGAAACAGAAGAGATTGAGCAATCCTAATGTTGTTCTGATAATGTCAGATGATCAGGGTTGGGGCGATTTAAGTATTCATGGAAATATAAATATCGAAACTCCAAACATAGATCGGCTGGCAGAACAAGGGGTTCAATTGGATCGGTTTTATGTGTCACCATTATGCTCACCAACACGTGCCGGTTTATTAACGGGCAGGTATCATTTGCGTACCGGGGTCACCGGGGTCAGAGGTGGCCATGAGTTGTTAAATCTGAATGAAGTTACTATTGCTTATGTTCTGACTGATATTCAATACATTTTTTTTGAGTTGGTTGTAACGAATAAAACAGGGTCTGGATGTAATAGAATCAATGCCAAAGTCAAAATCATATTTTAAGTACTATGGAGAACAAGAAAAAGAATTCAATTTCAAGACGGGATACATTAAAAGGGTTGGCCAGTTTGCCATTTCTTGGGTATTTCTCAAATAGGTTTTATGTAAACCATGAAAGATCAATTCAAAAACCGGAAGTTAATTGGACTGATTTTGGTATTTCAAGTGATAACTCAAATATTATTCCGGCAGCCGGCTATACAACCGAAGGGAAGAAGATACGCCTTGGTCTGGTAGGTACCGGAGGTCGCGGGGTGCAGTTATTAAAAGCGCTGGGCTATGTTTCAAATGAATGGGCGGAAAAAAATACGAAAAATGGGTCGCCAAATGCGATTTTTAAAAATTTTCTGGATCAGGAAGATTTAAATATTGAAATCACCGGTGTGTGCGATACGTTCTCTTTACGTGTAGAATCAGCTGCTGAAATTGTCGCTTCACCAGTTCGTTCAGCTAATTCCAGTCAGGCTAAATCCCCGAAAATTTATCCCACATACCGGGACATGCTTGAGGACGATAATATCGATGCAATAATTATTACGACACCCGATTTTTGGCACGCAAAAATGGCCATTGATGCAGCACGGGCAGGAAAACATGTTTACCTTGAAAAGCCAATGTGCCAAAACGCACAGGAGGCTAAACTGCTTCGTGATGTGATTAGGGAAACAGGAATTACCTTACAGGTAGGACATCAAAATCGTCAGCAGGCAAGTTTCATTAAAGGGAATGAAATGGTTCGGAAAAATGTGCTTGGTCCTGTATCGCTGATAGAAACTTTCACAAACCGGAATACAGACGGAGGCGCATGGATAAGGGGAATAGACAAGGGTGCAAACGCTTCAAATGTAAACTGGAAAGAGTTTTTGGGCGATAAACCCTGGATTGAACTTGATCTGGACCGTTATTTCAACTGGCAAAAATGGTTCGAATATGGCACCGGTCCTGCAGGAAATCAGTTCACCCACGCTTTCGATGGGGTCAATCAAATCATGAATCTGGGAATTCCTAAAACCGTTGTTGCTACCGGAGGGAATTTCTATTTTAAAGATCCCCGCGATATTCCGGATGTGTTTAATGTTGTCTTTCAATACCCCGATAAAGGATTGTCGTTAACTTACGATTGTACATTACGAAATAGCAATACGAGACCGACGACAATCATGGGGATGGAAGGCACCATGAAGGTGAGTATTGGGCTTGAAATATTTCCCGACACGAATACCAAAAATTTTGAAGAATTCAAGGATAATCCTGATGAACCAATTTTTGCATACAATCCCAGAAATGATGGTATTGATGCCGTAACATCTGCAACAACAAAAAGTTATCTGGAAAATGGATTTGGATATACTTATAATAACGGGCAGCAAATCGATTGCAGTTATTTACATTTAAGAGAATGGCTATACTGTCTTCGAAATGGGAAACAGCCAAGTTGTAGCGTCGACCGCGGATTTGAAGAAACTGTGACTTTTTACATGTCGAATCTTGCCTATCTTGAAAAACGTGTGGTGGAGTGGGATGCTGAAAATGAAAAAATTATTTAAAAACTAAATTTCTAATACTATGAATATCACACAATCTAATCAAACACCCTGGCAGATCGTAGCATTAACCACATTAAGGATAGCTATTGGGTGGCATTTCCTGAATGAAGGATTAGTCAAAGTTATGAACCCTGGTTGGTCAGCCTATTCCTATTTGAATGGAGCTGTAGGTCCTTTTGCTTCATTGTTTAAAAGCTTAGCCTCAAATCCAAATATTCTTGAGATTATTAATATCCTTAACCAATGGGGATTAGTATTGGTTGGACTTGGGTTGATGCTTGGATTATTAACCCGTTGGGCCTGCCTGGGGGGAATCGCACTTTTAGCGTTGTACTATTTTGCCAATCCTCCATTTATCGGTTTGGTAGATGCATCAATGGTAGAGGGCAATTACCTGATTGTAAATAAAAATTTGATTGAACTTTTTGCATTGTGGGTTTTATTATTGTTTCCAGGTAGTAAGGCATATGGAATTGACAGATTCCTGAATCGGAAAAATACCAACAGAAAATTAAGTATATGAAATATAGAAAATTAGGAAGAACTAACTGGGATGTTAGTGAAATTGGGTATGGAATGTGGGGAATGGGCGGATGGACCGGCTCAGATGATAAACAATCGATGGAATCACTGCAACATGCCGTCGATTTAGGCTGTAACTTTTTTGATACCGCATGGGGTTACGGAGCAGGAAAAAGTGAAAGCTTACTTGGTGAGTTGGTACGGTCGAACAAAGACAAGAAAATTTATACTGCAACCAAAATGCCTCCCAAAAATTGGAAGTGGCCCAGCAAACGGGAATATTCTATGGAAGATTGTTTTCCTCCAGACCATATTCAGGAGTATGTTGAAAAGAGCCTTGAAAATGCCGGCCTTGATTCGTTCGATCTCATGCAATTTCATACATGGGAAGATTTGTGGTTACAGGATGAAAGATGGGTGACAAAAATGATGGATTTAAAATCGCAGGGGCTTTTTCATGCTATTGGAATTAGCATGAACCGCTGGGAGCCTTGGAACGGAGTAAAAGCCGTAAAAAGTGGGATAATTGATACCGTGCAACTGATTTATAACATTTTTGACCAAAATCCTAAAGATGAACTTTTCCCAGCATGCCGGGAACATAATGTTGGAGTTATTGCCCGCGTTCCTTTAGACGAAGGTTCTTTAACAGGTCTGTTGACCAAAGAAACAACTTGGCCTGATGGTGATTGGAGAAATTCCTATTTCGTTCCTGAAAATTTGATTTCGAGCGTTGAACATGCCGATGCGCTTAAGCCATTGGTTCCCGACGGAATGACCATGCCCGAAATGGCTTTACGTTTTATACTTGGAGAACCAACCATAAGCACAATTATTCCGGGGATGAGAAAATTCCGGCATGCAGAAATGAATATCGCATGCAGTGATGCGGGTCCTTTGAACCCTTCGTTAATGAAAGTACTGGAGCAACATCGCTGGGATCGTGAACCCACCGAATGGTCGCAATAAATAGAATTCAACAGTTGTTGCTGAAAAGCAAATTTTGAAAGATTTAATTTGGTAATAGAATGAATTCTGTGATGATGAAAACAATAATGAAGACAATGATGGGCTATTTAAATGGAGTAAGTAAAAATAGATTAACTCAGAAGATTGCTTTTCATTTTTCTTGGAATAACAAGTACAGTTTGGTTCTTGTTGCGCGTAATTCCAAAGCCTCAACGTGCTTTTTATCCCTGTATGCAGGCAGCAGCACCTTTTATGTCAAGTTTAGTTGTTTATTTACTAAGTGTATGGGGTACGGTTGCAGCTTATAAAAAAACTAAAATTCATTTTCGCAATATTCAGTTAAAATCAATTAATCAGTAATAAAACAAGTAACAAGCAATAAAAACAATATCAAAGCATATATCTACTTAAAATATCAGATCAATGAAAAACAAAATTTTATTATCCGGACTTATTTTTTGCTTTTTCGCATCCGGCTCTTTTGCACAAAGCAAACATGCTGAAAAAAGCAAATACATGAGTTATAAGGGATTGATTATGGCAGGTTACCAAGGCTGGTTCAATTGCGAAGGTGATGGAGCTGACAGAGGCTGGACACACTACAATAAAGGTAATAAGTTTGAAGATGGAAGTTGCACCATAGATTTTTGGCCTGAAATGGATGAGTATAAAGTGAAATACAAAACACCATTCAAATTCGCCGACGGATCACCTGCATACGTTTTTAGCTCGTTTGATGAAAGTACGGTTGACCTCCATTTTAAATGGATGAAGGAATATGGCGTTGACGGCGTTTTTATGCAACGCTTTTTTGGTGTTCTTGCCAGTGCCAATCGATTGGAGCATTCCGACAAAGTGTTAAAATCAGCAATAAAAGCTGCTTCAAAATATGGTGTAGCCATAGCGGTTATGTACGATCTTGGCGGAATGGACGACAGTAAATATAAATTGGTTATGGAAGATTGGAAGCACTTGGTAGATGATCTTAAAATAACCAATCAAGGCTCAAATACAACGTATTTGTTTCACAATAATAAGCCGTTGGTTGCACTTTGGGGGGTTGGTCTTAACGACAGAGATTCTGGTCATATTTCCGAATTTCTGGACATCATGAATTTTCTAAAAACAGATCCTGTTTATGGAGGTTGTTCCACGCATATTGGTTTTTCAACCTATTGGAGAACAGTTGGCAGAGATACCAACGGCGATCACAGAATACTTGAAGTTGCAAAACAAGCCGATGTAATTCACCCATGGTTTGTTGGGCGTTATAATGAAAATAGCTACGAAAAGTTTAAAGAAACCACTTTTTCTGAAGATATAAAATGGTGCAAAGAAAACGGAAAATCTTATGCTCCAACTGTCTTTCCTGGTTTTTCATGGCACAACATGAAGGGTGATGTATCCAATAAAATTCCACGAAACAAAGGACAGTTTTATTGGAAACAACTGGCCGGGGCAATCGAAAGTGGAGCTGAAATGATTTATGTAGCCATGTTCGATGAAATAGATGAAGGAACCGCCATAATGAAATGCGCTAAAACAGTTCCGGTGGGAGAAAGCATTTTTGTACCTGTCGATGAAGAAATAGAAAGCGACCATCTTTTGTGGTTAACTGGTAAGGCGGGCAAAATGCTTCGCGGCGAGATTCCTTTTTCGAAGGAAATGCCAATAAGGAAATAAAATATACTATCATGAGCTCTTTATTAAGTTTAAAAAGGAAAATAAGGTTAACAAGAATCCTATTCTTATTGTTAACCATGATAACTGCTATTCCCGTTTTTGCAGGGAATTCCGATACAGGTTTTATTAAGCTTGAAAAAAATAATTTTAAGATAGTTTCTTCTGACAAAGAACCAGGGGCGCTTAAAATTGCACTGGAAGCGCTCAAAAAAGATTTCGATCATGTAATGGGCTTCGTCCCTGACATGGTTGGTGAAACAGACAAGGACAAGGCAATTCCAGAGATCGTCATCATTAATCGTGCTTCTGGTGCATTGAAAATACCTAATCGTATAAATAAGGAGCTCGATGGGTTTGAGTCTCACCGGATTTATGCTGATGTTGAGAACAACAGGATATATTTGGAAGGGTATGATTTAAGAGGTACCATATTTGCAATATATACTTTCTCGGAAAAAATTCTGGGTGTACCTCCACTACTCTACTGGAGTTCCTGGGTTCCGGATAAAAAAGAGGAAATATTGGTTGCCGGCGACTACGATATTTTCTTCAAATCACCGCAAGTAAGGTATCGTAGTATTTTGCCTGGTGACCAGGATTTTTTCAATCCCTGGAAAAAGGAATCCGAAGAAAATGATGGTATTTGGCTTGAGACAACCCTACGATTAAAGTTTAACACGGTTGAATGTTATTCAACAATTAAACCGGGCTACAAATTGAGCGATTACGCCTATTTAATCGATAAATACGGATTGGTAATTACCTCCCATCATATAGCTGCACTAAATACTTCTTTTTCGACATGGGATGAATATTGGAAGGAACAGCGAAAAATGGATCCACCGGAATTACTTCTTTCCAATGAAAAGGAAATTTTAGACTTTTTCAGGTACAATGCAGAAACTGTTGTGAAGAATGGAATAGAAAACCTTTGGACTATAGCATTCAGGGGAAAAGTTGATCAGCCTTTTTGGAGTGTTTTTGAAGATGCTCCGGAGGATGATAAAGACAGGGCTGAAGTAATTAACAAAATGCTCCAGATTCAATTGGATATAATTAAGGAAGCAACCGGAAATTCCAATCCTTATGTAAGAATAACATTTTACGACGAGATGGCCACATTAATGGCAAAAGGGTATTTAAAACCACCCGCAGGTGAAAATATGATCTGGACATACGTTGCGGCGCGTCGTGATCCTTACCCTTATGAAGATCTTGTGAATTTTAGTTCCGACAAACCAGTAAAATTAGGTTATTACATGAATTTTGGATTTGCTTCAACCGGTGCACATGTTGCTCCAGCCGAAGGCCCATGGAAAATGGAATTCAATTACCGGTACATTAACAATAAATCACCACTTTATTTTTCTGTCGTTAATGTTGGAAATGTCAGGGAATTTGTATTGGAACTATCCGCCAATGCGAAAATGTTATGGGACTATGACAGTTATGATACTGATCAGTTCATGATCGATTATTGCAAACAGTATTTTGGAGTAGAACATGCGAATGAGATAACGCAACTTTATAAAGACTTTTATAATTCTTATTGGGAACCAAAAGAGACTGTTTTTAAGGATATGAAGCGTCAGTTTATCTTTCAGGATTTAAGATATGCAAGAGCCTTTGATCATATATACGATGTGTTTTATTCCTCCGGAAAAGAGATTAATATGAATCCATTGCATAAAATTGGCTATGAAAGTGAACCAGGACGTACTTTTCGCATTGATCCGGATTACAACCAAAGCAAAAACCAGGTAGATGCAATTCTTTACGGGATGAAAAAAACCATACCAAAGTTTGAGTCAGTTGCTGATCGTTGCACGAAAATGATGGTTCAGCTTGATGCTGATAAACAAACTTATTTTAATGATAATCTAAGGTTATACAGCTTTTACATGACTCACCTCAGCAAGACACTTTACCATTTTGTTTATGCCTATAAAAACCAGAATAATAAAGATGTTCTGGTTAAAAATCTTGATTTGGCCTATACTGAAGCGTCCCGTGCCCAACAATATCTTTTTGAAGGACAACACGACATCTTCTCAACCTGGTACTCCAATGCGGAACCACTTACCAGGACTTTTCAAATCGATAGTTTGTTAAGTAATATTTCCAAACTAAAGGAACACGCACTGGGTCAGGATTAGAAAACTCGGGAAAATAAAGTAATAGGATTAGTTGGAGAAAACAGATAGGAGTAATCTAAATTTTTTGACTTTATCACCTACAAAAAAATACGAAGAAATATTGCAGGATTAAACGTTGGTAACTGATAGTATTAAAGGATATACAATTCTATTAATAAACATAGTTGTCATGCCAATAAGAAAGAACCTTTTCTCCTTTCTTCTGCTCTTACCGATATTGCAGACACCATTTATTTACTATGATGAACTGTTCAATGGGGTAATAAGCGCCAAGCAAATTTGGTTCTACGCAGCCATGGCTTTGTTATTGGCAGGTTCTGGCTTGCAACCGCTCTTCCAAAAACGGCCAATGCAAATAGCCTTGAACAGGGTGGATGTAGCATTGCTCTTTTTCTACGGCTACTTGGCCATTCGTGCTGCAACCACTCCTTATATTCCAATGCTGCACAACGTTCGGTTTATCAATTACGGTTTGTGCGTGGCGTTGTACTTTGTTGTGAAAAGTGTCTTCGGCAGGGATATTATAAACACGGTGACACGAAGACACGGAGAAAAAGATGTTTTAAACACGGAGTCACAGAAACACGAAGAAGAACTCCAATTAAACGCGAAGGCGCAAAGACACGAAGAATTTGTAGAAAAGATTAACCTTGAGTCCACTCCGGAAAGCAAAAAATCGGAGAACGTCATTGCGAACGAAGATAAGCAATCTATTGATAACAAGCAGATTGCTTCATCCGCTTCGCTCCTTCGCAATGACGAAACAACTTTTCGGAGTGAATTCAATTTTAGCGGCTTCGTGGCTTCGTGTTCTATTTTATATTGGGTCATTGCCTTTTTGGTCCTTACCGGATTGGCACAAGCAATATGGGGTTTGCTACAGTTGTACGGCTTTCTGCCGAGCTTTAACAGCAACTTTAAAATTACCGGGACTTTCTACAACCCTGCACCTTATGCACTGTACCTGGCAGCGATATTCCCGATGGCGTTGGGAGCATACTTATTTAGCTCTGTTACTGATGGTGAAACTTTAAAAATCTGTGGAAATCTGTGGAAATCTGTGTTAAAATTAAAATTATTACACAGAGGTACACAGAGTCAACACGGAGTTTCACAGAGGGGTTTTATTTTAGATGTTTTTGTAAAATGCTTGTCTTTATTAACCGTAATCGCCATTCTACTTGTTCTTCCTGCCACTATGATACGCGCTGCATGGTTGGGCGCAATAGCCGGAAGTGTGCTTGTGCTGCAATACAAATATCAATTCATTCAATCAATTCAACAATTCCTAAACACACGAGCCAGAAGAATAACCGCCTTGGCACTAACATTAACTGTTATTGCAGCGCTTGGAGCAGGATTGTACCACATTAAAAAAGATTCGGCCAACGGCAAACTGTTTATCTGGGAAGTTACCCTTGGCAAAATTGCCGAAAAACCTTTGTTTGGCCATGGCGTAGGCCGCTTTGAAGCCGAGTACAACAACTGGCAAGCCGAGTTTTTTCGGCAGCGCCCCGACGAAATGGAAGGTCCGAAAGCATGGGTAGCCGGAAACACCAAATACGCCTTTAACGAATTCCTGGAAATAACCTCTGAAACCGGAGTTGTTGGCTTGGTGTTGTTTCTTATCCTTATCGCAACCATATTTCCCATATATAACCATACTGACAACGCTGTAAATCGTAAATTGTCTAATCGTAAATGGTTAGATGACAACACCGTAAATAGTAAATTGTCTAATAGTAAATCTAAAGTTGACAACGCCGTAAATCGTAAATTGTCTAATAGTAAATCTTTATCTCAATTGGCAATTGGTCAATCACTCTTGGTTTCTTCGTCCATCATCGCCTTACTCATTCCCATGTTCATCTCCCTACCGCTTTTCTCCTTGCCTACATTCATATTGTTCTTTGTATTGTTGGGCTTGGGTTCGGCGTTTATTGGTCCTTTAAAATCGGGTAATTGGCATTTATTGGTTACTTGGCCGCAAAAGTTCCTTGCCCTTGCCTTCTTCACTCTTGCCTTTTTCTTAACCACCACCACCAAAAACCAATACAACGCCTATTATTATTGGGATGAAGCCGATGAACTATACAAAATTGAGGCATACCCCGAAGCCTGTTTGTCGTTTGAAAAGGTAAG
>JBBSBP010000062.1:0-30641 GCA_038251165.1 Bacteroidales bacterium
CCATGCGTATGTCAACTTTTAACAAACCGCGGATTATTTCCTGTGCTGATGAAACAGCCGAATATTTATGTCTGCCAAGGGGATGTGAAGCTGATTTGAATGCCTTATCCAAAGAATTAGGTTTGGAAGTTAGCTGGACCGATAAAACCAACATTGGCAGAGCAATTGACGTTGAGTTTAACGGAAAATTGAGGGATGAACAACCGCTGGCTGTGGATAATTTATTGGAACATGATAATGGTATTCTATGTGGTACAACTGCTTTTGGCAAAACGATAGCAGCAATTAAACTGATTGCCGAAAGAAAGGTGAATACACTGATATTAGTCAATAAAATCAGTTTGGTATCCCAATGGAAAGATAAACTTTCTGAATTCCTGATCATAAATGAAGCTTTGCCAAATGCAAATCAGGAAAAAAGGAAGAAAAATGATAGTATTATTGGACAACTGGGCGGTGGAAAACACAACTTGAATGGAATTATTGATATCGCTGTAATGCAATCCTTAAACCGGGAGGGCGAAGTCAAAGAGTGCGTTAAAGATTACGGAATGGTGATTGTTGACGAGTGCCATCATGTTTCAGCATTCAGCTTTGAAATGATTCTTAAAAGTGTGAATGCAAAGTATGTTTATGGATTAACCGCGACACCTTCAAGAAAGGATGGCCATCATCCGATTATCAACATGCAGTGTGGTCCAATCAGATACAGGGATGATGCAAAAAAACAGGCAGAAAAAAGACCTTTCGACCATTATATCATACCAAGGTTTACCTCTTTCAAAGTCCCGCCATGGTGGGAAAAAGAAGATAAAGATTTGTCAATCACTGAATTGTATGCTGAGATTGTAGGGAATCAAATAAGAAATCAACTCATTATTGATGATGTGGTTCAATGTTATGAAATGGACAGAAACTGTCTTGTTTTAACGGAGAGAACAGCACATGTAGAATTACTTACAATGGAACTTGGCAAACGAATTCCTGATGTGATTTCGGTCATGGGGACAATGGGCGCGAAGGAAACAAGGGAAACCATGGCCCGGATAACAAATGCGCCAAAAGATAAACCGTTGATTTTAGTTTCCACCGGCAGGTATATTGGGGAGGGATTTGATGAACCCCGGCTTGACACCCTTTTTTTAGCCATGCCCATCTCGTGGAAAGGAACCTTGCAACAATATGCCGGAAGGCTGCATCGGCTTTTCGAAGGCAAAAGCGAAGTCCTGATTTACGATTATGCGGACATTCATGTACGAATGTTTGAAAAAATGTACAATAAACGACTTTCAGGATATGCTTCCATTGGCTATAAAGCGAAAGGAGAAAGTTTTGTTACTGAAAGTGTGGATATTATCTTTGACAAAAACAATTTTTTACCGGTTTATTCCAATGATATCCTGAATGCAAGCAGGGAAATACTGATAGTAAGTCCGTTTGTTACCAGAAAACGTACATTGCAGATGGCACAAAACCTGAAGGTTGCAATTTCGAATAACGTGAGAGTAATCGTTGTGACAAGACCTTCAGAGGAATACAAAGAGAAGGATTTGTCCACGTGGCAGGATACCATTGAAGTTTTACGGAATGCAGGAGTAAACATTGTTTTGAAATCAAAGATACACCAGAAATTTGCTGTCATAGATCAAAAACTTGTTTGGTATGGAAGCATCAACTTATTGAGTTTTGGTTCTGCCGAAGAAAGTATGATGCGGCTTTTAAGCCCGAATATCGCTTATGAATTGATTAAAAGTGGAGAAAATGAGCAAAAGAAGACCTAAAGTTAGCTATTCGCTTGACACTCGTGTGAAAATGGCTACCTTGTAATTGAATACTTTGATAGGTTACCTGTGATTGTTTTTTCAGAAACAGGTTGGGAAATTGAGCGTGAAACCTATGCGGATGAACTCTTTCAAAAACTTCAAAACCTGATTAATGGTGCGGATTTCAACTTTGTTTTGGAATTGAAAGACAGGAACAGGGGAATGATTTTGTTGTTAATTGAGAAAGTCATAAAGACAGGCAATCCCGGATTTATTCCACTGTTGAAAGCCTGGCAGCAAATTGAATACAAAAAAGTACAGGCCGTCCTTCAGGATGTTATTAATCACCTCAATAAGCTTTCAACCAGAACCATTGATTAAGTCAGGTGAGTTCCATTCATTAAACCCCCGATGGCAAACCCGGGGGATCCAGGGCAAATTGGAAGCAAATACTGTAACCATTGCACTCAAACGAGGGATAGCTGAGAAAAATAATATCAACTGTAAATGAAAGACAAACTCAACACACATCACCCCTGACTTTGTTACAAATATTTAAAGAAACACCCTTGACTTTGTTACAAACACAGCATTTTATTAAACCTCGAAAAACCATCTGATAAAGCTTATTTTAACAATTTCAATGATGTTAAAAAAATCAACTCATCACTTCGGCTGAAACTAAAACGAGGTAGATTTGGAAATATTGGAGTATAACATTGGCAGAATAATTATAGCATGGATCAAAAAATATTTACCTGAAAGTATATCTGATGAAACCGGGAAAATGTGCATTCAGATCATGACCTGTCTTTTCTTCGGAATGGGAAATATAACAACTAATGCCCAAAGAGGCAACAATAAAATTATTAAATTTCGGCAATTTCGATGAAAGTCAGATGCGGCTTGAAAACCCAAATATTGCGTATGAACTGATAAATACAACAAATAAAAATGACCAGGAAAATTAATTACAAAGCTGATGAACAGGATATAACCGTTACTTTAAATGATTTTATCAAGTTCTGCAATTTTATTGATAAAAAAAAACCTGTATTATCCAAGCGAAAAGTTTCATTGGGGAAAAATGACCTTTTTGAATTAAATGCGAAACTAAATTTCAGAAAAGATTTTTCTGCTCCAAATTATCAGCAGGAATCTTATCCCATCATTGATTTAATGTTCAAACTTGCAGTTTCAGGAAAATTGTACCGGAAAGTTGGTGATCCCAAAGGGAATGTTTATTTGGAAACAACAACCGGAAAGACTGAATTTGATGCATTAAACAGTTTTGAAAAGTACTGTTTTCTTTTAGAAACATTTTGGACTCAATACGATTTCATGGAAATCATTAGATGGGGAAATAATCCAATCCAGGAAATCGTTGAGACATTAGCCAAGTCCCCGTATGGACAGCAATTGAAAAAAGGTTCTTTTTCAGGTAGGGCAAACTATGACCCTGCTTATTCATATAATTCTATCATTATTCAGTATTTCAGTTATTTAGGTATTTGTACTTTTATACCGATACTTTACGAATTCAATAAGCGGAAAACCTATGATGATATCATTGAAGAGGTGATTCCTACCGAATTTGGAGTGAACATTTGTAAAATCCTGACGGAACAAAAAATAACGGATTGGAACATTCCGTGGTTGGAAATTCATGGGTATTATAATGATGAAGAAGAGAAGGAAAATGAACCTGAGATTGTTCCGTTATTCAAGTACTTTGTGCCGATGTTCCCGGAAGGGGTTTTATCCAACACGGTTAATGATGAAACGAAAAAGCTTGCAATAGGCAGATTTACTTTCAAGGTGTCACTTGAGAGTAAGGTATGGCGAAAAATCAGGCTTTCCTCGAAACATTCTCTTGGGGATCTGCATTTGGCAATTCAGGATGCATTTGAATTTGATAACGATCACTTGTACTCATTTTTTATGGATGGCAAGAGGTATTCAAAAAATGCTTACCACTCGCCTTTCTCCGATGAAGGGCCTTATGCTTATGATGCGATCATAGGCGAACTTGAGTTATATCTTGGCCAGAAAATCCTTTACCTTTTTGATTATGGTGATTCCTGGCAATTTGCAATACAACTTATGAAAATCGAGGAAGATGAACTTCTACCTGAAACACCGGAAGTAATTGAGATAATTGGTGATGCACCTGAGCAATATGAATCCTATGATGATTTTGAGGAGGACGAGGAATGATTAATATTTTCACAACTAATTTCTCATTGATTAAACGTTTTGCCCAATCTGAAGTCTTAAAGGAACTGTATCGAATTTTATGAACCAACTAAATTAACTATCCATGACAAATACAATCACCCGATTAGTCGCCCAATCTTTATGTTTCTTGCTCTTCTTTTCATTCGCGTTGGCCGAAACTCAGGCACAAGATAAATCTGCATTCACCACCAACTGGCCTGAATGGCGTGGATTATACAATTCCGGATCTACTTCCGGAGGCAACACACCGGTTGAATTCAGCGAAACCAAAAACATCAAATGGAAAATTGAAATCCCGGGGAAAGGACACGCGACGCCTATTATCTGGGGTTCCCAGATTATTGTACAAACTGCTGTGGCAACGGATAAAAAAGTCGAAAAACCCGATGATGCTGCTGCTGCTGCCAATCGGATGTCTCCCAGTCAAACTGATTTAATTCATCAGTTTACGGTTGTTTCAGTCGATAAAAATTCAGGAAAAATAAACTGGGAAACGGTAGTTAAAGAAGAACAGCCCATTGAACGGACCCATGAACTGGGAAGCTGGGCATCGAATTCACCGGTGACCGATGGTGAAAATATTTATGCATTTTTTGGTTCCCGCGGACTTTATTGCCTTGATTTTTCAGGAAAAGTAAAATGGGAACGCAATTTCGGGCAAATGGAAATTGTGGCCAGTTTTGGAGAAGGAAGTTCTCCTGCCATATACAAAGACAAAATTTTTGTGCAGTGGGACCATCAGGGAAAATCCTACCTGTACGCTTTGGATAAAAAAACCGGAAAAGAAGCATGGACTGCCGATCGCGATGAAATCACCTCATGGGCAACTCCACTGGTCGTTGAAGTGAACGGAAAAGCGCAGGTGATTACAAGCGCTACAAATAAAGTCAGAAGTTATGATGCTGAAACCGGAGATATAATCTGGGAATGTACCGGAATGACCAAAAATGTAATTCCAAGTCCCGTATATGCAGATGGTATTCTTTACCTGATGAGCGGATTCCGAGGGACTGCCCTCAAGGCAGTTGACCTTGCCAACGCGAAAGGCGACATCACCGGGACTGCAGCTATACTCTGGGAGTATAACCAGGATACACCTTACACTCCAGGTCCCTTGCTGATGGATGGAAAGTTATATTTTCTGAAGACCAATAACGGTGTGATGACCTGTCTGGATGCCAAAAGCGGAAAAGTGATATACAGCAATCAAAAACTGGATGGAATTACCAATATTTTTTCGTCGCCAACCGGAAACAAGGATAAAATTTATATTGCCGCCACCGGAGTTGTCGATGTGGTGAAAGCTGGCGGCGAATTTTCATTGTTGGCCAAAAACACCCTGGAGGATACCTTTCATGCATCTCCGGTAATTGTTGGCAATGATTTGTTTTTAAGAGGTTTTAGATATCTGTATTGTATTTCTGAAAAGTAGCCTGAAAACGACTGAGGATTATAGATTTACGATGTAACTGTCCGTCGGCCGGATCATAAATCTATAATCCTCAGTTATTAATTAACAGTTCAGGTTCAACCGGAACTGAGCCAATGCTAATGGATTGGCTGGACCAGAATGGCCTGTCCCCCCGAAGCCTTCAGCTTTACATTCAATACGGTGGTTGAATTCACCTTTTGACGGGTGATTCCAACATGCGTTCTGGTTTCGATTTTCGGATCATCGGCATATAGGGTGGCTTCGTACTTTTTTGCCGGATCAAGAAACGACAAGGGAATTTTCAGTTCACGCTCTTCCGTATTGGTTATGGAACCAATAAACCAGCTGTCCTTGCTTCGGCGGGCCACCGTGATGTATTTACCAATTTCTCCGCTGATCACTTTGGTATCATTCCATGTCGTTGGTAAAACGTCCCAGAAGGCCAGTTCAGGTTCGTTTTGATAATCCTCAGGCTTATCGTACCAATACATCCATTGTAACGGACTAAAATAAATAACCGGCAAGGCCAGCTGATGAGCTGAAGTATTCTGAATAAACCGGGTCGGATGTCCCAGTTCTTTCCGGTAATAATAGCAGAAGGTATAATCGGCAGCGCCGGCCACAAATCGGGTAAAGGGCAAAACCGTATTGTTGACCGCGTCGGGCATTTCTTCATTGCCCCGGATGCCTTCCTGGGTCATCAGGTTTGGATACGTCCGGCTAAAGCCGGTAGGCCGGTATTCATCGTGAATGTCGACCATCATCCGGTATTTGGCGCATTTTTTTACGGCCTCATGCAGCCAGCTACTCCAGCGTTGAGGACCAACCTCGACAAAGCCGAATTTGATTCCCGAAACACCCCATGATTTGTAAAGCGGTAACAACGAATCGAGCTGGGCAGCCAGGGCCTTCTGGTTGACATATACAAAAACGCCGATCCCTTTTGAATGGGCATATCGGATAGCCGCCTGAAGATCAAGATCCCCTTTCGGATTCCTGCGCGGATCGACTGTCACTGTCGTCGCGTCCGATGCCGGATCATTTTCGTATCCGTACCAGCCGGCATCAAAATGAATGTAGCTGATGTTTCGGGCAACGGTAAAATCAACCAGTTTTTTAGCTCCTGAAGTCGAAAGCGTAACTTCACGCATTACTTTTCCAGGCTTTATCCACGAGGTGTTTCCAATTGCGCATGGAGGATTCAGATTCAGAATCAGGTTATTGTTTTCAAGCAACTGTCCGGCTTTTTCGGCAACCATGATGACCCGCCAGGGCGAATGGAGCGGTGTAATTCCGTTGACTTCACCAAACATTGAAGATTGAATGGAATTGGCTTTATCCGGCGTAAGTTTAAATTTTGTACGTGAATAGTTAACCATTTCAGCTTCTGCCAGGCAGGCAACTAATCCATTGGGTAATTCCAGCTGTAAAAATCGTTAAGAGGATTGAAATGATGAATTTCCTGTTCATAATAGGTCTGTTTTTATGGTTGATCAAGGATTTCAGTGCTTTCTGTTTTACTTCAAACGCTATTTCTTTGGTTAAGATAAAATCTATTTTGCCTCCAACTGCATTTCCGGAGTTTAAAATTCGATAATAAAATCGGACCGTCAATATGGAAAGACATTTTTTATTTTTTGTGATGGGATAATCAAACACAATATCAGTTAAAATACAGCAATAAACGGGGTTTGTCCGATCTTCCGGAAATGTGTGGGCAAAACAGGGGTAAATGATTAAATAATCCATAAATTCATCGGATCGTTCATTTTGACTGATTGGCCGGAAATGTATTTTTGTTTAAACTAAATTCAACTCAGGTGGACAAACCTAAATTCAACAAACAATTTATTCTGGGCATTACGCTCGTGTCTGCCTTGGGCGGACTGTTGTTCGGTTACGACTGGGTGGTTATCGGTGGTGCCAAACCGTTTTACGAGCGTTTTTTCGCCATTACCACTTCACCATATATGCAAGGTTGGGCCATGAGCAGCGCGCTGATTGGCTGCCTGTTCGGAGCCATGTTTTCCGGCTGGTTCACCGACCGTTACGGAAGAAAATTTCCCCTAATTGCCGCTGCAGCCCTTTTTACCATTTCGGCAATCGGAACGGGTGCAGCCAGCCAGTTTACCCCATTCATCATTTACCGACTCATTGGAGGTTTGGGGATTGGCCTGGCATCAGCCATTTCACCGATGTATATAGCCGAAATATCCCCGGCAAAGATGCGTGGCAGGTTGGTTTCAGTCAACCAGTTAACCATTGTGATCGGTATTCTGGCAGCCCAACTCATTAATTTCCTTATTGCCGAAAAGGTAGCCGGAGGCGCTACCGATACGGAAATCCTGAAGTCGTGGAACGGTCAGACCGGTTGGCGCTGGATGTTTTGGGCTGAAACTGTTCCTGCATTCTCCTTTTTCATACTTGCATTTTTTATTCCTGAAAGTCCCCGTTTCCTCGCAAAATCCGGGAAATGGGACGGTTCCCTGAAAATTCTGGAACGGATTGGGGGACATGAATATGCTGTTCAGGAACAACAAAACATAGCCGGTACATTAAAAGAATCACATGCCAAAGTTGAATGGAAAGCATTGACCGCACGGAAAGTCCGTCCGATGCTCATTCTTGGAGTTGTGCTGGCAGTCTTCCAGCAATGGTGTGGCATCAATGTCATTTTTAATTATGCCGAGGAAATTTTCACCTCCGCCGGTTATTCCGTTGGCGATATGTTGTTTAATATTGTAATTACAGGAACGGTTAATCTCGTTTTTACACTGCTGGCTATGCGGATGGTCGATAGCTGGGGACGCCGGAAGCTGATGTTGCTTGGGTCAATCGGTCTGGCAGTCATCTATTTTATGCTGGGAACCAGTTACTTTTTTGAACTGAAAGGCCTCGCGATTCTGGTGTTGGTCCTGATCGCTATTGCGACCTATGCCATGACTCTGGCTCCGATCACCTGGGTGGTACTTTCCGAAATATTCCCGAACAAAATTCGTGGAGCAGCAATGGCTGTCGCAACTACAGCCTTATGGAGCGCCTGCTTTGTATTAACCTATACGTTTCCAATTCTGAATAAACTGCTGAATGCCAGCGGAACATTCTGGTTGTACGGCTTTATCTGCCTGTCAGGATTTCTGTTTATCCTGTTCAAACTTCCGGAAACGAAAGGGAAAAGTCTGGAAGAAATTGAGAAAATGTAAAAGCCTCCCCCAAACCCCATCCGAAAGAGGGGACAAGCATCGCAGATGCAAGGGGATGAGTCAAATTTTTGAACAATAAATAAAACGACATTATATCATTCTTATTACTTACCTAATATCATGAAACAAAAATTTAGACTGATTATTGAGGTTGCAGTTTTGTAGTACCGATAAAAGTATTCGATTTAAGGCGCATCAGAACGAAATGATTGAAAATAAATGATCTATGCGTCGCATGAGAAAATCAAAATAAGTATTGAAGTTTAACCGCTTCGCGGTAAGGAAGGTCTGCTTCCTGATATTTTTACAATACTTAAATCGCTTCGCGGTAGATTGATAGAGTCACTCATTATGAATTATTTTCATTTTAAAAATAGGAACAAACTAATTTTATACCCAATGAAACACAGAAACATTCTAATCGGCCTGATTGCAATTCTGATCCTTGCATGTAATCAACCACCACACCAACAAAAAATCGACCTGTCCGGAACCTGGCAATTTGCCGCTGATCCGGAAGACAAGGGAATTTCTGAGGCCTGGTTCAACCAAACTTTGGATGACAGCTTGATTTTGCCCGGATCGATGACCTCAAACGGAAAAGGAGAGGAGATCACATTGACTACGCCATGGACCGGACAAATCGTGGACAGTTCGTTTTATAAAAACCCGGAATACGCCAAATTCCGTGAACCGGGGAACATTAAAATCCCGTTTTGGCTGCAACCGCTGAAGTATTATAAAGGTGCGGCTTGGTACCAAAAAGAAGTAACTATTCCGGAAGACTGGAACGGGAAATTTGTGGGATTATTCCTCGAACGCTGCCACTGGGAAAGCCGTCTGTGGTTTGATGATAAAGAAGTTGGTATGCGAAATTCGCTTGGGACACCGCATCAGTATGATTTAAGCGCTGTGATTACACCAGGCAGACACCGCCTGACATTATGCGTTGATAACCGGACGAAAGATATTGATCCGGGGGTGAATTCGCACAGCATTTCAGACCACACGCAAACCAACTGGAATGGGGTGGTGGGGCAGATGTACCTCGAAGCCCGTCCGGTAGTGAACATCCGTACGATACAGGTTTATCCTGATATCCGGAATAAAATCGTCGGGGTAAAAGTGAAGGTTCAGAATCCAACCGGGAAACCGACTTCGGTGAAACTAAATCTGGCCGTTACCGGAACAGCACAAAAAGAATCAACTATTTTCGAACTGAATGAAGGTGAAAACATTCTGGAAATGTATCTTTTGATGGGAGCGGAGGTGAAACTTTGGAACGAATTCCATTCATTTCTATATACGCTGGAAGTCCGTCTGCAAGATCAGGCTTCCGGAGAAACTGATGTTCGCACCACAACGTTTGGGATGCGTGAATTTAAGGCTGATGGGAATCAGCTGACAATCAACGGACAGCCGACTTTTTTGCGCGGAACACTGGAATGTGCGATCTTCCCGAAAACCGGTTACCCGGCTACAGATACCGAAGAATGGCTCCGGATTTTCAACGTTTGCCGGGCACACGGACTGAACCACATGCGTTTTCACTCCTGGTGCCCGCCAGAAGCTGCATTCGATGCTGCCGACCAAACGGGTTTTTACCTTCAGGTGGAATGTTCGTCATGGGCCAACCAGTCGACGACTTTGGGCGATGGAAAACCGTTTGATAAATACCTGTATGATGAGAGTCAGCGCATGATTGACGAATACGGCAACCATCCTTCGTTTTGCATGATGGCCTACGGAAACGAACCACGTGGCCGCAATCAGAATGCTTTCCTCACTGAGTTTGTTACCTTCTGGAAAAGCAAGGACAGTCGACGGATTTACACTTCCGGAGCCGGATGGCCAAACCTTCCGGTCAACGATTACATCAGCGACTCCGAGCCACGCATCCAGCATTGGGGACAAGGTTTAGGCAGCATCATTAATTCAAAAGCGCCGAATACCGATTACGACTGGTCTTATTTTAACCGGAATTTTCCGCAACCGGTTGTCAGCCACGAAATCGGTCAATGGTGCGTTTATCCGGATTTTAAAGAAATTGTCCAATACGACGGTGTAATGCGTGCCCGGAATTTTGAATTGTTTCAGGAAACGCTGAAGGATCATGGCATGGAACAGCTGGCCGACAGCTTTTTGCTTGCCTCCGGAAAATTACAGGCACTTTGCTACAAGGCCGACATTGAAGCAGCACTTCGGACTCCCCGTTTTGGTGGTTTCCAGTTGCTCGATTTGCATGATTTCCCCGGACAGGGAACGGCTTTGGTGGGAGTTCTGAATGCATTCTGGGGCGAAAAAGGATATATTTCGCCGGCAGAGTACAAACGGTTTTGTAATTCGACAGTTCCGCTGGCCCGCCTGAAAAAACGAATTTTCACCAATAACGAAACCTTTGAAGCTGCAGTTGAGGTTGCCCATTATGGTGATGGACCGATCGTCGCCTGCACTCCGGAATGGAAAATTACCGACAAAACCGGTCAGCTTATCCAATCGGGAAAATTCGCCCAAACTGATATTCCACCTGGAAATGCCTTTAAACTTGGCGATGTATCTTTTTCACTGTCTTCAGTTTCTGCTCCTGAAAAACTTATCCTTGAAGTGACTGTGGATAGCCTGGCCAACAGCTGGGATTTCTGGGTCTATCCGGCAAATAAGGAAGCTATTTCCGGAGAAGAAAACATACGGATGGTGCAGAAACTGGATGCGCAAACAATTCAGTTCCTGAAAAATGGCGGTTCGGTTTTGCTGAATCTGAAAAAGGGAACGCTTGCCAAAGAAATGGGTGGCGACGTTCAGATCGGTTTTTCGGGCATTTTCTGGAATACTGCCTGGACCAGGGGTCAGGCTCCGCATACGCTGGGCATTCTGTGTAATCCGGATCACCCGGCACTGGCTGATTTTCCAACCGAATACCACAGCAACTGGCAGTGGTGGGATGCCATGAGCCATTCGGGAGCAATCAATATCAGCAGTTTCCCGGCTGATATGAAGCCCATCGTTCGCGTAATCGACGATTGGGTGACCAACCGACCGCTGGCATTGCTTTTTGAAGCCAAAGTCGGGAAAGGTAATCTTCTCATTTCAGGAATCGATCTTCAAACTGATCTGAATAATCGGACTGAAGCGCAGCAATTGCTTTTCAGCCTGAAAAAATACATGGCTGGAAATCAATTTCATCCATCTGTCAATGTCGAAACTGAGCAAATAAATCGTCTGCTTATTAAAAATTAAACCCATGAATACCTCTGTTTCCAAAGGTGTTTCAATATGCCTTTTGCTTTCCTCCCAGCTGGTGAATGCTCAAACACATATTCCCGTGCGGGATAAACCCAATATTATTGTAATTCTCTCTGATGACCTTGGTTATGGTGATCCGGTTTGTTATGGAGGGACAAAATTAAAAACTCCGAATATTAATCAGGAAATAAAACCTTCGCCCAATGATGTAGGTTTTGATTATTCATTTATCATCCCGGGCACCAACGATCGGGTTCCGCGTGTTTATGTCGAAAACGGGAATGTTGTTGGGCTGGAGGAAAATGATCCGATCCGGGTAAGTTATAAAACGAAAATTGGAAATTTATTCCCCGGGAAAGTAATCCGGATACTGGGAAAAATGAATTGTACAACCTCCAAAATGATATCTCTGAGAAAGTGAATGTAGCCGAAAGCCATCCCCGGATTTTAAAGAATTTTCAAGATCGGCTGGCTATGATAAAGAAAAGTACGGGAGTCCGAAAATAACAGGATTTACCGGTAAAGCACTATTTAAAAACTTCCAAATTAAACTGAAATGAAAGGAACAATCGTCTCATTTATCCTGCTGTTTATTTTGATCCTGTCTTCGGGGGCCAAACGAGTGCAGGGTCAGGATATGGATGCAAACAATGAAATCCGCACGCCACGTCCGAAACCTCAGCCTCGAATCAACGGACCATTGGTTTACGGCTGTCGTCCGGGGAATCCGTTTCTCTACCGGATTCCCTGCCAGGGTGAACGGCCGGTACACTTTTCGGCAAAAGGTTTGCCCCAAGGGCTGAAACTAGACGCGTCGACAGGTATCATTTCGGGAATTACACCTAAAAAAGGTGAATACCAGATTGTGATCCAGGGAATATTATTCCAAATAAGCACTTCCCTGATATGAAAGGTCTTACCGGTTATATTCACGAAAAAGGACTGAAAGCCGGCATCTACACTTCGCCCGGGACTTTGACCTGTGGTGGTTTCGCGGGAACATGGCAACATGAAGAACAGGATGCCCGGCAATTTGCCGATTGGGGATTTGACTTTCTGAAATACGACTGGTGTTCGTATGGAAAGATTGCGGGGAAAGACAAAAGTCTGGAGGCTTATCAGAAACCTTACCGACAAATGGGAACTATCCTGAAATCACTTGACCGTGACATGGTTTTTAATCTTTGTCAGTATGGCATGGGAGAAGTCTGGAAATGGGACGGTTTTACGACAAGGACAGGACCAGTTTAAAACTGAATACCCCATAACCCCATCTTCGAAGGGGCAATGGGCGGCTTAAGAAATATAAAAGCTATGACCAAATTAATTAGTGATTTCCTAAACTCCCCTCCTTTGGAGGGGAAGGGGGAGGCTCTCGCCTGGCACGAAAAAGTGATCATCCCAACCTATGGGATTGGGAAACCGGAGAAAAACCCGATGTTTTTGGAAAAGCGGGTTTACCAGGGAAGCAGCGGTGTGGTATATCCGCATCCGGTGATTGAAAAAATCCGCGATGAAAAAGTGGATCAGGAATGGAATGCCGTTTTCCTCGAAAATCAATACCTCAAAATCATGATCCTGCCCGAATTGGGAGGACGGGTTCAAATGGCTTACGATAAAACCAAACAGCGCCATTTTGTTTATTACAATCAGGTGATAAAACCGGCGCTGGTCGGACTGACCGGGCCCTGGATATCAGGAGGAATTGAGTTTAACTGGCCGCAGCATCACCGCCCGTCGACCTTTGATGCGGTAGATCATTGCATCGAAGAAAATGCCGATGGAAGCGTAACCGTTTGGTGCAGCGAGGTGGAGCGAATGTTCCGTACCCGCGGAATGGCTGGGTTTACATTACATCCCGATAAAGCTTACCTCGAAATTAAGGTTAAGTTGTATAACCGCACCAATCATCCGCAAACATTTTTATGGTGGGCCAATCCAGCGGTGAAAGTTAACGACGATTACCAGTCGGTTTTTCCGCCGGATGTAAATGCCGTTTTTGATCATGGGAAACGGGATGTTTCTGAATTTCCGATAGCCAGGGGAACTTACTACAAAGTCGATTATTCGCCGGGAACCGATATTTCGCGCTATAAAAACATTCCGGTTCCCACATCTTACATGGCCGTCAATTCGAAATACAACTTTGTGGGTGGTTACGAAAACGACAGTCGGGGAGGATTGCTGCATGTGGCAAACCATCATGTTTCACCGGGTAAAAAACAATGGACCTGGGGACACGGCGATTTTGGCCGCGCCTGGGACCGAAATCTCACCGATGAAGATGGCCCCTATATCGAGCTGATGTGTGGTGTTTATACCGATAACCAGCCCGATTTTTCATGGATCATGCCCGGCGAGGAAAAGACTTTTTCGCAATACTTTATGCCTTACCGCGATTTGGGTGTGGTGAAAAATGCCACAAAAGAAGCGATGGTCAATCTGGAAATTGAAAACGGAAAAGTTATCATTAAGGCTTACACTACAGGTGTTTATCCCAATTCAAAAATTATTCTGAAGTATGGCGATAAAATCCTTCTGGAAGATTCCTTTGATTTCCAACCGGCAACTTCGTATGAAAAAACGATTTTATTGGGAAAAGCCATTGAGAATGAAAAACTGTCAAGAAGCGGTAACCAAAAGCCCCCTCTTTGGGAGGGGGTGGGGGGAGGCCTTTCTGTCTCAATTGTTTCTTCATCAGGAAAAATTCTGGTGGACTGGAAACCGGAACCGGATTTGAAAAGGGAAATTCCTGAGGCTGCAAAAGCCGCAAAACTTCCGGAAGAAACTGAAAGCAATGAGCAATTGTATCTCACCGGTTTGCATTTGGAACAATACCGTCATGCCACGTACGATCCGCGTGATTATTACCTCGAAGCATTACGTCGCGACCCGAACGACAGCCGGTGCAGCAATGCGCTTGGCTTCTGGTATTTACGACGCGGGCAGTTTGTCGAAGCTGAAGGTTATTTCAGGAAAGCTTTGGAAACACTGACACAGCGCAATCCAAACCCGATTGACGGTGAGCCTTTTTTTAACCTCGGAATAACTTTGCGCTATTCAGGAAAAGATGAGGAGGCTTTTGATGCATTTTATAAATCGGTCTGGAATGCGGCATGGATCGACAGCGGTTATTTCCAGCTTGCACAACTCGCAGCGAAAAAACACAATTGGGATGAAGCACTCGAATTGATAGACCGTTCGCTGATCAGGAACTGGCATAATCATAAAGCCCGGCAATTAAAAGTGAGCATTTTGAGAAAACTCGGACGGATACTGGAAGCTCAAAAATTGATTGAAGAATCACTAAAGCTGGACAAATTTAACTTCGGTATTTTGTTTGAAAAACAGCTTTGTACCCCTGACAGGGTTTCAAACCCTGTCAGGGGTAATGAACTCACATCCCTCCTTCGGGGCAATATCCACACCTGCATCGAATTTGCCCTGGATTTTGCCTGGTCCGGATTCTATGACGAGGCCATTGAACTGATCAGTATCGGAATCAGTGAGCAAAAAGATCGGCCAGTATACCCGATGGCCTTTTATTGCAAAGCCTGGTTTGAATATCAGAATAACGATCCGGCAGCTTCAGGAGAAACACTTCAGGAGGCAGCTAAAGCAAATCCTGATTACTGTTTCCCGAATCAAACAGAAGCAGTTGTCGTTTTGGAATGGGCCATACAACAAAATCCGGCTGATGCCAGGGCGCCGTATTACCTGGGCAATTTCTGGTATAATGCCCGCCAGTACGAAAAAGCTGCTGCCAACTGGGAACTTTCGATCCAGATTGATGACGGATTCCCGACGGTGCACCGCAATCTGGCACTGGCGTATTTCAACAAACAAGATGAACCTGAAAAGGCACGGACAGAACTCGAAAAAGCTTTCGCCCTGGATGAAACCGATTCACGTATCCTGATGGAGCTGGACCAGTTGTATAAACGCCTCAAATCTTCTCCCGAAGTGCGTCTGCAAAAACTTGAAAAATATCCGGAACTGGTTGACGATCGCGATGATTTGTATCTCGAACGGGCAACTCTTTACAATCAGCTTGGGAAGTTTGAAAAGGCTTATGAGTCGATCAAAACACGAAAATTTCATCCTTGGGAAGGTGGCGAAGGAAAAGTTACCGGTCAATATGTATTCAGTCTAACCGAACTGGCGAAAAATGCCATGGAAGTAAAAGAATTTCAACTGGCAATTGACCTGTTGACCAAAGCGCTGTATTATCCTGAAAGCCTGGGAGAAGGGAAGCTGACCGGCACACAGGAAAACGAAATCTTTTACTGGCTTGGCTGCGCTTATGCGGGTATGAATGAACCGGAAATGGCAAGACCATACCTGGAAAATGCAGCCACTGGTTTGAGTGAACCATCGGTTGCCGTTTTCTACAATGACCAGAAACCGGAAGACATCTACTATCAGGGTCTGGCATTGATTAAACTTGGCCGGAGAGAAGAAGCTTCGGCACGTTTCATTAAGCTGATCAGCTTTGGGAAAACTCATCTGAACGATGAATTTAAACTGGATTATTTTGCCGTTTCGTTGCCCGATTTGCAGATTTGGGACGACGACCTGACCAGGCGAAACGAACAGAATTGCCGAAATCTTATTGCACTGGGGGAGTTGGGGTTGTCAAAAATCTGAAAAACATATTCTTTTTCCGGCGTTGGAATAAAATAAAGCGAAAACGTACAGCCGTGTCTCTCTGCGCCGGAACGGTGAGCTCCTTTAGTATTCTCCGGTAACGTCCGTCAGCACTTCAAATCCGGTTTCAGTAACCAGGATGGTATGCTCAAACTGGGCCGAAAGTTTTTGATCTACAGTTCTGGCTGTCCATTTGTCCGATTTATCAACTAAAGTTCCGGGTCTGCCTTCATTAATCATGGGTTCAATGGTAAAAGTCATCCCCGGTTTCATGACCGGACCGGTATTCCGGCGTGAAGTATGATCAATCTGTGGTTCTTCATGAAACTTTACACCTACACCATGTCCGCAAAACTCATAAACTACAGAGTATCCCTGTGATTTTACATACTTGCTGATTGCAAAACCGATGTTCCCAAAGTTATTCCCGGGCTTTACCTGCTGAATGCCCAGATCCAGACAGTGCCTGGTCACTTGAATTAAATCGAGGGCGACGGCTGATACTTCTCCGATGGTGTACATTTTACTGGTATCACCGTAATAGCCATCCAGGATGGTTGTTACATCAATGTTCAGGATATCCCCGTTTTTCAGGATCGTATTTTCCGAAGGAATTCCATGACAAACGACTTCGTTGAGCGAAATGCAGCAGGATTTGGGGAAACCGCTGTATCCAAGCGTGGCCGGAATGGCATGGTGTTCGCGAATGTAGGCTTCTATTTTTTGATCCAGATATTCGGTTGAAACACCTTCTTTTACAAATCCGGCAATATATTCCAGCGTTTGACCAGCCAGTTTGCTGCTTTTCCGTATCCCATCAATCTGTTCAGGCGTTTTTATGATTATTTTTTCCATTAATTATCTTTAATTTGTGCAAAAGTGGCGAAATCGATTGGTTTTCCAAGACTGAACAATAGATTTGCACAAAGGTTTAAAATAACCGTTAACAAATGGAAATATATCAGGAACAACTAGCCATAAAATCGTATCACACGAATCAATACGGTCAGGCATCAATATCTTCCCTTTTTAATATTCTGATTGAAGCTGCCTGGGCTCATGCCCAGGTGATGGATTGGGGATACGACAGTTTAAAAAGCAATAATTTGTTCTGGGTGCTTTCGCGCATGTTTTTCAAAGTTGAAAAGTACCCGTCCTGGCAGGATCAGATTCACCTGAATACCTGGTCAGCCGGAACGGATGGTATCTATGCATACCGTGAATATGTTGTTGAAAACGAAAAAGGGGAAGTCCTCTTACGCGCCAGTTCAGCCTGGTTGATTCTGGATATGGAAACCCATAAGATTTTCAGGTTAAGCGATTTCCGGGCTACTTTTCCCAAACGGATTGACGCCAGCGCCTGCCGGAATCCCAAAAGAATAAAACCCGACAGTCATACTGAAAACCTGAATTATTATCCTGTACTATTCAGTGAACTCGATATCAATCAGCATTTTAACAGTGTAAAATCTGTTGATCGTGTATTGGATGATTATGGAATTGATTTTCTGAATAGTTTTGAACCGGCTGAGCTGGAAGTGAATTACATGAAAGAAGGTCAGGCTGGCGAATCACTGGCCGTCACCCGCACTCCGATTTCTGAAAATGAATACCTGAACTGCCTGGTTCGTGAATCGGATGGTTCTGATTTATGCGTGATGCGGATTTTATGGCGGGTACGAGGATAATTAAGCTGCGTTTCCTTCTATTGGTTTAATTTCGCTTAATTCTTTTGCTTTTTGAATTCCTTCTTCTTCCAAATCGTAATCGTTTTGTAAGCCGAGCCAAAATTTAGCTGAGTTACCGAAAAACTTAGATAACCGGAGAGCCGTATCTGCAGTTATTTTCCGGTTTCCTTTCAATATTTCGCTTACCCGTGTTTGCGGGATAAAGGTTTCTTTTGCCAGCCGATAGGCTGAGATACCAAGTGGAATCAGAAATTCTTCATTTAAAATCTCTCCTGGGTGTATGTTTTTTAGTTTTTCCATGACATTATATATTAATGATAATCAGTTATCTGAACGCTAAAGGCATCGTTATTTTTCCAGATGAAAATAACTCTCCATTGATCGTTGATTCTGATACTGTGGTATTTTGATAATTCGCCTTTTAATTTTTCCAGGCGGTTTGCCGGAGGGATTCTTAAATCATTAATGCTTTGAGAATTGTTGATCATTCGCAGCTTCCTTCGAGCAACATCCTGAATTTCATTTGGCAATTTTCTTGATCGGATTCCATTCCAAATCAATTCTGTTTCACTATTGCCAAATTCTTTGATCATACTTCTAGTATCTTTTTACGTTACTAACGTCAAAGGTAAGTAATCGAAAACAAAAAACAAAATTTATTTTTCAGAATACCAACCCAGAATCTTCTCAATTTTTTCGTCCAGCGGCATAAAACCATCCAGCCAGTGAATTTCAGTTCCCTGTTTTTCCATTCTCCGGAACCAGGTCATCTGGCGTTTGGCAAACTGGTGAATGGCAACATTTAATCCCTCAAACATCTCCTGATACGAAAGCTGGCCGGTAAGGTGCAGGGTCATGTATTTGTATTCCAGACCGTAATAAGTGAGTTGTTCCGGAGTTAAACCGCTATCGAGTAATCGCTGCACTTCATCAGGCATTCCTTCTTTCAGGCGCTGTCTCAACCGGCTGGTGATGCGTTTCCTCCGTGAAAGCCGGTCAAATTTCACACCGACCACCAAACTTCGGATGTCCGGCATTCCCGTATCAATTTCAGGATGAGCAAGGTAATATTCTTCGATCTCAATGGCCCGGACTGCACGTTTACTGTTTTCAATATCGGTTTGATTGTGCAGGTAATTTTTGTAGGTTTTCAGAATTTCCGTCAATTCTTCCAGTGTTTTCCCGGCTATACTTTCGCGAAGCGGCTGGTTCACCGGAACCTGTATTAATTTGTAATTTTTCAAAACAGCTTCCAGATATAATCCACTGCCGCCGCACATCACCGGCAGTTTTCCTCTTTCCGTGATTTCAGTAAAAACACGCAGAAAATCTTTCTGGTATTCATATACATTGTATTCGTATCCGGCATCCACGATGTCCAGCAGATGATAAGGAATGGTTTTCCCGTCAATTACATAGTCGGCATAATCTTTCCCGGTTCCGAGGTCCATACCCCGGTAAACCTGCCGCGAATCGGCCGAAATGACTTCTCCGTCGAGTACCGAAGCTGTCCTGGCAGCCACACTTGTTTTTCCTGAAGCTGTCGGACCAAGAATGGTGATTAGATTATATTTTTTGTCCTGCATGGAATCTGTGGTTTTTGTTTCTGCAAATTAATGTATTTTTGTAGTTCAAAATCAGGAAGTAGGATAATTTGTCGATTTTAACGCTTTCGACAGCAGATTGACGGCCGGATAATTTTATGAAGCACTTGATCGATGGTACAAAAACAACAACATATCAGTATTAAAAATAAAAAAGCTTTTTTTGATTACGAAATCATCGAAACCTTTTATGCCGGTATTCAACTGGCCGGAACGGAAATAAAATCAATCAGGGGAGGAAAAGCCGGTTTGGTTGATTCGTTTTGCACATTTTTCGAGAATCAGTTGTATGTCAGGAATATGCATATATCGGAATATGACTTTGGCACCTGCAACAACCACGTTGCCAAACGTGACCGGAAATTACTCCTGAACCGGAAAGAACTGGATAAATTACAGAAGAAAACCAAGGAAGGCGGAATTACGATTGTTCCGCTTAAGCTTTTTATCAATGATCGCGGACTGGCAAAACTGGAGATCTCGCTGGCCAAAGGGAAAAAAACCTATGATAAGCGCGAAACCCTGAAATTAAAAGATGATACCCGAGAAATGGACCGGGCAAGGAAGTTTTAGTATGGAAGAGAATCTGTTTATTTTCAGCAAAACAGATCAGATTTATCTTTTGATGAGTGGAATGATTTCAGATAAAACAAATGTATATTTGAAGTTTAATTTTTAAAAAAAACATGCCATGACCTTGTTAAATTCATTAAAAAAATTATTTGGCACTACAAAAGATATTGGAGCTGCCAAAGTTGAAGAACTAAAGGAAAAAGCAAATCCGGTCGTTGAAAATGCGAAAGAATTTGTGAAAGATGTGGCTGATACCGTTGAAAGCGCAGCTGGTGAAGTGAAAGAATCGACACAATCATTCAGCGGGAAGGTGAAAAGCTTCAGCGAAGAAGTCGTTGAGAAAGCGGAAGAAAAGCTGGATAAACTGGAAGATCAGGCAGAAAATTTTGTTGAAAACCTGAATACAAAACTTCAGGAAAAATATTTAAAACCTGAACCTGTTGCCAACCTGGAAATAGCACCAGTTGAGCAGCTTGAAGAAAAAGCTTCGGAAATTGTTGAAGAAGCGAAAGAATCCATTGACAAGATTACGGAGGAAGCTAAAAAGGCAACGGAATAATCAGAAATTATTTCGGTACGGTTCAAACTCATGGACATCAAAGAGCCCGGTAGAATTTAATCTGCCGGGCTCTTTATCTGAAGTATAAAAAGATATTTTTATTTCAAGGTTGCCAGAGCATCTTTGATGCGTGTCAATGATTTGATCAGATCGGCTTCCGAAGCTGCATAAGAAATACGGACACATTCCGGAGCGCCAAAAGCTTCTCCTGAAACAACACCGGTAAAGGCATTCGAAAGAATAAATAAGCCCATATCATCGGCATTGTTAATGGTTACCGTTCCATCCGATTTTCCGAAGAAAGAAGAAATGTCAGGAAACACATAAAACGCGCCATCCGGTTTACTTGTTTTTACACCAGGAATTTCAGCAAGCATGGAAAGAACTAAATCACGACGTTTTTCGAATTGTTCCACCATAGCGTATACTGAATCGAGTGGGGCATTGATAGCCACCGCCGAAGCGATCTGTGAAACAGAACATGGTCCGGAGGTGTATTGTCCCTGTAATTTGTTGCAGGCTTTTGCCAACCAAACCGGAGCGGCAATGTAGCCAATGCGGTAACCGGTCATGGCAAATGCTTTTGAAACACCATTTACGACTACAACCTGATTTTTAACTTCAGGAAATTGTGCGATGCTTACGTGTTTAATACCATATACAATGTGCTCGTAGATTTCGTCTGAAATCACGATAATATTTGGATTTTTTGCAAAAATTGCTGCAAATGCTTTTAGTTCATCTTCCGAATAAACACTTCCGGTTGGATTGCTTGGACTGCTGAACAGAAATGCACGTGTTTTTGGAGTTATTGCAGCTTCCAGTTGTGCAGGAGTAATTTTGAAATCACTGTCAACGGTAGTTGGAATGATTACATTTTTACCTTCATTCAATTTCACCAGTTCGATGTACGTAACCCAGTATGGTGCCGGAATAATTACTTCGTCTCCCGGATTAATCAATGCCTGAAGTAAGTTCGCGATGGAATGTTTTGCACCGTTCGAAACGATAATCTGATCGGTGGTGTAATCCAGTCCGTTATCGCGTTTTAACTTATCAGCAATTGCCTTTAACAATACCGGATAACCAGGTACCGGCGAATAGGTTGAGTAGTTGTCATCAATCGCTTTTTTTGCAGCTTCTTTGATGAAATCGGGGGTGTTAAAATCAGGTTCTCCAACGCCAAGGCTAATGACGTCGATACCCTGTGCTTTTAGTTCGCGGCTTTTTTGGGCCACAGCCAGGGTGGCCGATGCCGATAAACATGCAACTCTGTCTGAAACTCTCTCCATAACTGATATTTAGATGTGGTTAATGTTTAAAATATTTTCGGGTACAAGATAGTTAAAAAACTTATTATGTGTTTCTCTGTGTTTCAATTTGTATCTTAAACTCAATTGGCGCTGGAATCTGCTTTCTTTGATGTTGCCTGATTTTTTATTATCCATACACCTTCCTCAGAACCGAAACTACAGGATCAAAATTTGATTATTCAAACAATCCCTCCTCCCGGATCAGCATCAGGATGGAAGAATGCGGCAAAATAATGTATTTTTCCTTGTTGAATTCAATCTCCCAACCGCTTTTATTCAGGTAAACGGCCAGATCACCAACTTTGGCCTGAAGCGGAACATATTTTACATCATCCTTTTTTTCTTTCCAGGGTTCATCGGCATCTGTCATAGCAGGAATCGGATATCCCGGCCCAACACGAACAATATAGCCACTATGGGTTTTTTCGTTTTCCTGAACTGTTGGAGGAAGATATAATCCTGAAGCCGTTTTCCCTTGTTGTGTTTTTGGGCGGATTAATACCCGGTCGCCAATTAATATGAATTTCTCAAGATCCTGCTCCTCGATTATTAATGCCATTCAGTTCGTCTTTTTTTATTCTACAAAGATAAAACATTCAGTCCGAATCATTCTCCTTTTACAAAAAATGACTTTTTATCCTCTCCTTTTTGAGTTTTTTTCATTTTCTGAAAAAAAATATTGACTGATCTTTACTATTCCGGAAGAGGAAATGATAAAAGTTTGAAAATATTTTTCATTTTCTGAAAAAAAATATAAATAGTAAATGACTGTAAAACAGATAGATGTAAATAATGTGCAAAAATAATTTAAAATTAATAGTACTATGTGTTGCATGATACCATATAAAAGATATATATTTGCAGTACCAATAACAATGCAACGAAAGGTAGATTTTTTAAAAAAGAACTATATGAGATGCAACCAATTCAAAAATCAAGCGTCATACTGATAGAAAATAAATTTTAGAAACAGAAAATCAAAACAAAAAATAGGAGAAAAAGTCATGAAAACAAAAAACAACACTTTGGAAACAGTGAAGGGTCTGGTAAAAATGATGGTGATACATGTTAGTGCAATTATCTTCTCAATTGGATTAATCAATCTGACCCTTCAGGCTCAGGATTTCGGGGAACAATTATTAACCGACAGCAGTTACGGTAACAAAACTATGCTGATGGTTGAACAATCCTCTGAAACCGCAGAAACTGATGAAACTTCGAAACTGGAAGACTGGATGATCAACAGCGTCAATTTCAATACGGTGAACTCAATGATCTCTGTTGAGGCAGAACCAGCGCTTGAAGTGGAAACATGGATGACTGATGAAACTTACTTTACTGCAAATGCCGGTCTGGTTGCCGCAGAAACTGATGAAACTTCGAAACTGGAAGACTGGATGATCAACAGCGTCAATTTCAATACGGTGAAATCAATGATCTCTGTTGATGCAGAACCAGCGCTTGAAGTGGAAGCATGGATGACTGATGAAACTAACTTTACTGCAAATGCCAGTCTGGTTGCCGAAGAAACTGTTGAAGCTTTGAACCTGGAAGACTGGATGATCAATACTGCTAATTTCAGTAATGTAAACTTTTTCACCGTTGTTGATTCAGAACCTGCTCTTGAAATTGAGGACTGGATGCTCTGTGAAGAACTATCAGGTTCATCCGAAATCCTTACTTCAAAGTAAGCTGATCAGGAATCCGAAAAGATACACAAACACAAAACAGAACCGGCGAATAATCAGGCAGAGCCTAAAGACCGGATGACAAATAACAGATTACAGGGAAATGAGGACAGACCAAAGCCGAACAAATTAAATATATCAAGGAGGCACTATCATGAAATGGGAAAACACAAAATCACAAATGCGAAAAGGGGTACTCGAATATTGTATACTACTGGTACTTGAAAACAAGCCTCTTTACGTAAGCGACATCGTTCAAAACCTGGAAAAGTCGAGAATGATTGTTGTGGAAGGAATACTCTTCCCCGTGTTGACACGGCTAAAAAACGAAGGTTATCTGGGATACCGGTGGGAAGAATCTCTCCAGGGACCACCCCGCAAGTACTATGAACTAACCGAAACCGGCAGACTTTTTCTGAATGAACTTGGGAGGGTCTGGAATGAATTGGTTAATGCCGTTTTTCAAATCAACGATCAGAAATAGCTGAAACAACAGAAACAATTTAAACAATAGAAGCCATGAAAAAGACATTAACAATAAACCTTGGCGGCAGTGTTTTTCACCTCGAAGAGGATGCCTTTGAAAAACTGCAAGATTATCTGCAACGCCTGAACAGTTACTTTGTAGGCCAGGCTGGTGGTCAGGAAATATTACAGGACATTGAATCGCGCATTGCCGAATTGCTTCAGGAAAAAATAAGCCAGGGGCAGGAAGCTGTTACCATCGATTGGGTTGATGAAGTGATTCAGCGAATGGGAAAACCCGAAGATTTTATGGACCCTGAACAGGCTGAAAATGACCTGACCAGCAATGCCGGAATTAAAAGCGAAAAAACAAAAAAACGAATGTACCGCGACTGTGAAAACCGTGTTTTGGGCGGAGTTTGTTCCGGAATGGGTGCCTATTTAAACATTGATCCGGTGTTTATAAGGATTCTCTTTGTATTGTTGGTTTTTATCGGTGCAGGTATTTCAGTAATCGTTTATCTGATTTTATGGATAGTGGTTCCGGAGGCATTAACTACCGCCCAGCGACTGGAGATGCGTGGAGAGGAAGCAACCATAACGAACATCCAGAAAACAATTCAGGAAGAAGTACAGGAAGTTCAAAAGAGTTTTTCCAATTTCAGCAAATCTGATACTGCCCAAAAAATGAAAGAGGTGGTGAATATGACTGGTCAGAATTTAATCCAGGTGTTTAAAGGATTGGGAAAAGCCGCCGGTGTTGTTTTTGGCAGCTTATTGATACTGATCGGATTTGTCGGCTTTGTGACCTTTCTGGTCTCCATGGCAGTTGGCAACTCAGTTGTTCAAAGTAATTCCCTGGGATTAAATCCTGAAGTCGATTTGTCCGGTCTTTTAAGTTTTATGGTAAGCCCCGGCCTGGTTAGTGTTTCCATTCTGTTATTGGTATTACTCATCGGAATTCCGCTGCTGGCGATCCTTTTTATAGGCACCAAGCTGGTTTTCATGTATAAAACAAACACTAAGCTCATTGGTCTTGGAGCTTTCGGTATCTGGCTGGTTGCCCTGTTTTCGATGATTGCCATAACTGCCGGACAAGTCAGTAATTTTAGTCAAAAAAGCACTGTTTCCTCCGGAAAACTGATCAATTGCCCAACATGCAAAACCCTGTTTATTGATCTGGGCAATGCTCCTGAAAAGATAGACACAGAAAAAAATGTCCGGTTTGAAGATTTTACACTGGTTACATTGGAAGGTGAAAAAGTACTGGCCGGAAATCCAAGACTTCAGATCGAAGCTACCGATGCTACTGAATTTTCAGTTACTGTTAAAAAGACCTCCAGAGGCAAAAATACGGATGAGGTTCAAAAAAATCTGGAAAACATTCAGTACCATGTCGAAAGCACGGATTCAACATTGGTTCTCGACCCGTATTTTACCATCGGAAATCAGTCTCAATGGCGAAATCAGGAAGTTCAGATCACCTTAAAGGTTCCAACCGGAAAATCGGTTCACCTGGATAAAAATCTTGATCAGCTTTATTTTGATTTCGAGAATATCAATAACATCTGGAACAGGGAAATGACAGGCAAAACCTGGATAATGACTCCGGATGGACTTTCATTAAATGAATAACAACAAAACAGTTTAGAAACCATTCAGAAACAATTAAATCTTAAAGTCATGAAACGATTAACACGCTCAAACGAAAAACTGGTTGCCGGTGTCATCGGCGGAATCTCAAATTATGTCAATCCCGAACTCGATCCGGTATTTTTCAGGCTGGCTTTTGCCTGGATTACTTTTTTCAATCCATACCTGATTTTGGTCTACCTGGGAATGGCGCTTATTTTACCTGCAGAAGATATGAGTTATTCGAAGTAGCAACAAAAAGAGGCTGCATCGAAAATCGTCAGGTCCGGCGCTTTTGAAGCAGCCTCTCTATTTGAAAATAGGTGAGAATAAACTTCATTCAAAGCTAAAAAAATAATCTTAAAACCGCATGTATTTCAATTTTCAGATCCTGCTGATGCTATTTTGTTTACTTTTTGAATAGAAACTTAAAACAAAACAGTAGATTGCTTGTTTTAAAAACGAGGAATTCGGATGATTTTTATTTTTAATCCGGATTGATCATCCTTCTTTAAAACTGAACTATGACGCTTTATTCAATCAAAGATCTGGAACATTTGTCGGGTATAAAAGCTCATACGATACGTATCTGGGAAAAAAGATACCAGTTGCTTGATCCGAACCGGACTGACACCAACATCCGTTCGTATTCTGATGAAGATGTCCGAAGAATTTTGAACGTAGCCATGCTGGTAAAAAACGGCTACAAAATATCGAATGTGGCATTATTTGATGAAGCCAGACTTCAGGCGGAAGTACTTCGGATGAACCGTAATTTAAACGATCCGGAAAAGAACATCGGGCAGCTTTTGTTTCACACGGTTAATCTGGATACTTACGGATTCGAACGGTTACTCGATAAAATAATCAGCGAATACAGTTTTTCGAAAACTATACAGCAGGTGATCTTTCCGTTTTTCGAACGGATTGGTATTTTGTGGCAGACAGGTTCAATCTATGCTGCTCACGAACATTTTGTGTCAAACTTGGTCCGGAACCGTCTGATTAGGGAAACCGGGAAATTTGAAAGTGACCAATCAGCTAAAACAGCTTTGTTTTTTCTGCGTGAAGATGAATGGCATGAGATGGGCTTGCTCTATTTTAATTACCTGGCAGCTCAGGCCGGACTTCGTTGTGTGTACCTGGGGCAAAGTTTGCCTTTTGTCGATTTGTCCAATCTTTTACGGAACACGGAATTCGATTTTGTATGTACTTCTTTCATACAGGCGATCGACAAACCTGAGCTGGATCAATACCTGGCAAATTTATCCCTGGTTTTTCAGAAAAATAAAATCCTGATTTCCGGCCGGCAAATTGTCCTGCTCAAGCCCAAACTGCCGTCAAACGTGGTGGTGGTAAAAAACAGCAACGATTTTATCCGAAAGATTTCAGCATAAGCTGAACCGGATATCTGTTTAACTGTCATTCAGCCTTAACCTGCGAATCATTCCAGTTGAATGACTGTCCGAAATACTTATTGATCAGCAAATTAATTTTCCGTAGTTTTTTTTACCTGATACTGAAGTAGATCGCGAAGAAGTGGAGTATACTTCCTGCCAATACAAATAAATGCCAGATGCCGTGGCTGTAAGGGAGTTTTCTCCACATATAAAAAATAACTCCAACAGAATAGGCTATTCCACCCAATACCAGGAAAGTCAGGCTGAGCGATGAAAGGTTAAGGTATATCTGCCTGCCTGCCACCACAAACATCCAGCCCATAAGGAGATAAACAGCCACCATCAGTTTACGGAAGCGATACAGGTAAATGGAGCGGATAACAGCTCCAGCCAGCGCCACACCCCAGATGACACCAAATAAAGTCCATCCCCAGACTCCCCGGATGGATGTGAGCAGGATAGGAGTGTAGGTACCGGCGATGAGCAAAAAAATTGAAATATGATCGAAACGCGCAAACCGATTTTTAACACGGGGATTCGAAAAACTATGGTAAAGCGTGGAAGATAAATACAACAGGATTAAAGTACTTCCATAAATTGAAAAGCTGACCAAATGCCAGATATCACCATATTTTCCGGCAACAATGATGAGTATAACCAGGGCAACAATACTTAATAATGCCCCGATTCCATGCGTAATGCTGTTGGCAATTTCTTCCCCTGTTGAAAGTTGACGGTATGTTTTTGATGATTGTGTATTCATTTTTCCTGGAAAAAGTTTACACTAAAACGTTTAATCCTTCGGATTGTTGAGTTTTTCCTGATGCCAAAGGGTAGAAAAATCGTCAATCATCGGGTTCAAATGTTCGTTTTCCGATCAATCAGGTAACTGTTTCGATCGGATGAATTTCGGGAGTTTAACTCCGCAAGGAATCCGGCAAGAAACAATTGAGTTCCGATGATCATGGCAGTAAGTGAAAGGTAAAAATAGGGACTTTCGGTAACGCGCGGAGCCAGTTCGTTATTCAGGGTATGGATGATTTTCTGAAATCCGACCCACATGGCAGAAGCCAATCCCAGTAAAAAGGTAAGCGTTCCAAACACGCCGAAGAAATGCATGGGCCGTTTGCTGAACCTCGAAATAAAAATTACGGAAAGTAAATCGAGTGGTCCGCGGATAAAACGTTCCATCCCGAATTTGGTGATTCCGAATTTGCGTTCCTGGTGCTGCACCACTTTTTCGCCAATTTTTTTAAACCCGGCCCATTTGGCCAGTACAGGAATATAGCGGTGCATGTCGCCATACACTTCAATGCTTTTAATTACTTGTTTCCGGTAGGCTTTTAATCCGCAATTAAAATCGTGGATTTTAATACCTGTCATCCGTCGGGCAGTCCAGTTGTAAAATTTACTGGGAATGTTTTTCGAAAGAACAGGATCATAGCGTTTTTTCTTCCAACCGGAAACAAGGTCATAGTTTTCTTCGGTAATCATGCGGTAAAAATCCGGTATTTCCTCCGGACTGTCCTGCAGATCGGCGTCCATGGTAATGACCACATTGCCTTCGGCCTGCGCGAAACCGCAATACAAACCAGCCGATTTCCCGTAATTGCGCCTGAATTTAATCCCTTTAATGTTCTGATTTTGCTGACTAAGTTGCTCAATAAGTTCCCACGAACCATCGGTACTGCCATCATCAATCAAAATAATTTCGTACGAGTAACCATGGGTCGACATTACTTTGTCAATCCAGGTTGTTAATTCAGGGAGCGATTCAACTTCATTAAATAGAGGTACAACTACGGAAATATCCATTATTTTTTATCCTTCCGTTTTTACATCTTCCATCGCTTCTTCAAAATCATCATCATCATTATTAGCATTCTTTTTGACAATAGCCGAGCTAATTAATGACATTATCGAACCTCCAATTAATCCGAATTCCATACTTGAAATTAACGTTTCAATCGGGCTGGGAATTCCTTTATCCTCGAACTTTTTCATTGCTGAATCAATTTGATCTTCCGGTACACCTTTGCTTGACATCCATTGGTAAGTCTTATCCTGCATCATTGTCATCACTCGTTGTGTATAGTCAGGATCGATAAACTTATTGAAAATATAAGAATACAATGAGCTTATAATTGTACTGAAAACGACAATCAGTACGCCAAAAACGAATGCTTGCTTAAAGGTGATTTTCCCACCAAGCTCATTGTTCCTGTAAAGCTTTGTAAAATAGACGAGAAGAAAAACCAATAATATTAACTGCAAAATTCCTAAAAAGACAGATCCGAAAAGCCCAAGATACTCCATTAAATTTGTTGTCCAAATGATCACGGATAAAACAATACTGATCAGACCAAAATAAAGGCCATAAGTCATAGCTAGCTTGAAACTGTTGGTTTTGTGAGGTTCCATGATTTATATTTTAGTTTATTAAACAAATATATTTGATTTTATTGACTGCACGGTATTTTCAGGATAAATTATGGTTCAAAATATTTTAATTTTCCTTTTTTGTACGAATCGCTCCATTCAGTTCCATTCAATCGTTTAGCTATTCAAATTCTTTAGAGTGGCACATCAATCCGATATCCGGGGTATTTCAAACCGCTCTCAAGTGATCTGCCGCTTCAAATAGTAATAAAGATGAATCCAATGTCATTTATTTTTAAGCAATACCTGATTGAGCGCTAAAGGATTAGTTTGCCGGATCGAAAAAAAATTACAGGAAGCCCCCCAATTCATTTGCGGGGAATCCATTTTTTCCTACTTTTGTCGCCGGGTAAGTCCTGTACGACTAGCTCCCGTCGAATTCCCCCAGGGTCGGAAGGCAGCAAGGGTAGATGGTTGAGCGGTGCGATGCAGGTAGCTTACCCACTTTTTTTTGTTTTTTTTTGCCGAATTAGCTCAGTTGGCCAGAGCACGTGATTTGTAATCTCGGGGTCCTCAGTTCGAATCTGAGATTCGGCTCAAAAAGAAGATTGGAAGATTGGAAGATTAGAATCCTGAATTTCAGAATGAAATCGACGTTCAAACTAAAAATTCCAATATTCCACTATTCAAAGTTCTAATATTGTTTTGGGGAGATACCAAAGTGGCCAACTGGGGCAGACTGTAACTCTGCTGGCGTACGCCTTCGTAGGTTCGAATCCTGCTCTCCCCACAAAGGAAGTAGCCTATCCCTAAA
>JBBSBP010000063.1:0-29922 GCA_038251165.1 Bacteroidales bacterium
AGGAAAAATTACATTCATAAACATCGGCAGCCAAAAAATTGGCCGATGGAGTTTCGCTTGCCTGTCCGGTTTCTGCATTTGTTTTACTTTTTCTGAAAGTCACCTGACCTGTAAAAGCAGTTTGTCCGGTTTGAAGATTCAGTAAATAAAAATTCTTTCCGGAGAAAGCCGTAAGATTGATACCGCCTTTGTCGCCCGCCCAATGATAAACGTAGGCAAATTTTTCGGCAGCCTCAGGATTGTAACCAATCTGGTTGACATGAATTGCTTCTGAACGCAGCTTCTTTTCATCAAAAGTAAATGTCCATCTGGTTCCGTTTTTGGCAAGTGACCCGGTTTCGAGCGTGTAGGTTTTCCCGCTCTGCATGGCCTGCGGGAGAAACAGGTAAATCCAGTGTTCTTCAACATGATCGGGAATGTTATTGACACAGCCGTTTGCTCCCCATCCCTGGCACAACCAGGTAAATTCAACTCCCTTGGATTTGCGGCCTACATCCACCGGATTTTTCTCATTCAAAAAATTAGAATCGTCAGTGCTTTTCAGCAGATAATTTACTGGCTTTACCGCTTCAGTAGCATTGAAAAACTCAACAATCACTTTTTCGTTGGTTCTGGATTGACCTTTTTTGTGATAAACGGCATAACCATCGTCGAAGTGAACCATGATTATCTGGTTGGTCAAAGGCAGAACCTCGACAATATCGGAAGCAAAAATGCTGGCGGAGGTGAAAAGGAGAATAAAGAAAAATATTGAACGAACTTTCATTTCATATCCGGTTTTAGAGGTTGATTTAAACTATTCATTATTGACTGACAAATTTAGTAACTTACTTGTACGTACAAGCAGTTGATTGATTTTTAACGTTTGTAAAATGGCCGGTAAACTTTTATCTCCTGAATGGGTAGCTTCCCTTTTCCTTCAATTTTCAGAACATGGCTCGTATTGGGAACTCCCTGAAACAAGGTGACACAATTTTTGAATTTTGAATTTTGATTTTGGCTCAACTTTAAGGTGTCATTACTAATGGAATAAGTTCTCCATTTCACTTCATCCCCGGAATTGACGGTCGTTTTGAGTACCTTAAACGAACGGTTAAGATGCCAGTCGCCACCGTTTTCCGCATCTCCTTTGCCGATGATTACCCGTTTCGAATTGGAAACAAAATCTTCGCTTGCTTTTCCTGAACCATCTTTCCCGGTAACGGAACCGCTTATTTCGAAACTGAAATCTTCAAACGGAGCGGTTGCTGCGGTAAACTTACAAGTCCATTCTTCAGCAACCCAAGGAGTTTGATGTGCAACATGAATCATAGCAGGCAAATCCCATGGCCATGATTTTCCGTTTGCAGAATAAGGCCGGCTCATAAAATAGGTTCCCTGAAATTCGGATGGACGACGATCGTCGAGCAAGACCTTCGCCGTTTCAGGAACAGTTTTTTCCTGAAAGACAATGTCAACACGGTTTCCTGAAAATGGCAATTCCACTTTTCCATTTCTGATCTTGTAATCCTTTCCTGCAAACAAAGTTGTACACAATCCAAAAGGATCAGTCTCAAATTTCGACTTGTACTGAAAAAGAGGTTTGATGAGTTCTGCCATCAGGAATTCGCCGTATTTATTCAGGTGGACATCGTCTTTAAGCAAGTCTTTCGGCTTTAGCTGTTGGTCTTTCAGGTATTTTTTCCAGGGATCACGGATGTTGATCAGGTCGCATTTGTATTTTTTGGCCATGGCTGGCAGCATCTGGTATGACATGGAATCGCTCCAGGCATTTTCTCCTGTGAAATGATCGGTCTGTATCGCAACTTCAGCAGCAGTGCGGCTTCTGATGGTGTATAAAACAGAATCGTACATCTGGTTGCTACCGTATATGTGCAGCAAAACTAAATCAGGATAAAAAGTACTGACATCCATTTCGACCGTTTTGCAAAGAATCTGCGAAGCAAACCCGCCGATAGCTTTGTTTTCCATGATTAAGTTGGCATCAGGGTAGCGGCTTTGAATGTTTCGTTTTACTTCCAGCCACCAATCCTGAACACTGATCGATTGCCCGTAAACCAGAATCTTTACCGTATTTGACTTTTCAGGCGTGCTGGATTGAAGCAAATTCATGGTTCTTGAAGTGTACCGGCCATAGTTGGTGGTATCAGGCAATTCGGGAAGAGGCCATGACTGTGCAAAGCTCGAAAAACCCTGTAGCAGAAGAAGTAAAAGAAGAAATATTTTATTCATATCTATCAAATTCTGACTACAATTTATTTTACAAGAAAAGGCAGGTTAGCCGATGAAAAATGTCCTTTGCCATCATAGGCATAAACGAACAGACGGTAAGCCCCCTTGTCTTTTGGTGCGGTAAACTGGATCACACCCTTTTCCTCATCAATCAATCCTGCGAGTGGGTCAGGGACTTTCTCACCTTGTCCGGCATAAGAGGCATAAACCGCTTCAGGCCTGAGTTCCCATTGGTAAGTCAAAGGATCGTTATCTGCATCGGTGACGCTTACTTTTGATGAATTGACCGACCCGGGTTTAAGAACAATATCCTGATAACGGACATATTTCCCGATGTTCAGAGAATCAACGATGGGGGCTAAGTTACTCATCGGGTCACTTGGAGTTACCTGCTCAGTATCGCTCCACATTTTGTGCATCAGACCTACCAGGGGCGATTCCAGCCCGTCAACGTTAAACATGCAGAACCAGGTGTGGGTGGTTTCCTGCTTGAATCCTGACCAGTAAAACACGTATGAACCCAGACATTGACCATTGCCGTTATCGATGGCAGTTTTATATTTCTGATCATAGCAATCGTATTTTTCACGGCCTGTCTGCTCGTAAGGCGCCCCCCATTTGGTTTTCTTCACTTCCCAATAGCCATCTGGTCCCCATTCAGAAATTACGTATGGCTTTATCCATCCATACTTCTGCAATGTTTCAGGCAATGTATAAATATCGCCGTACGAGTTGATTCCCAACAAATCAATATCGGGACAACGTTTGACAATGTCGGCAACTTTTTCCATCATGCTGGTCCCGATGACAGTCATTACCGGATGGTTGGGATCAATTGCCTTGATGGCTTTGGCGGCCTGATTCACGGCATCCCACACTTTGGGATTAAATGGTTTTGTGCCCGGAATATAATCCAGTTCGTTTCCGATGGCCCACATCAGCACTGCCGGATGATCTTTGGTTTTTTTTACGATTTCGATGATTGCGGCAGTTTGTTTTTTTACCGCTGCTGCATCATCATAATTCATTCCATAGCGTTCGGCATTGGCCGGAAGGTTGACCAAGGCATTTAAACCAAGTCGGTTGACCTGATCCAATTCTTCCTTTTTCCAGCCAATACGGATTGAATTACCTCCGTATTGTTTCACCTTTTCCAGGTAGGTATGTCCAACTACCCCCTTGACAAAAAAAGGCTGGTTGTTCACTTTTAGTTGCCACCGGGTGCCATCCTTCAGTATTTCAGCCCTTTGTGCTTGACTTACCATCGTGATGCACAATATCAGTAAGGATATAAAAGTTCGTTTGTTCATTTTTAGTCAGGATTAAATGGTTTCACTTATTCAACTACTACATACATGGCATTGCGGGGAAGCGTTAGGCTCACTTTTCCTTTACTTTTGCGCAAGGGTATATTTCCAATTGCATATCCACCGGCATCCAGAAGACTTGCTTTTTTCAACCCGGCATTGTTAATTTCTATCGTTGCCTGTGTATCATCCGCTTTCCAAGGCATGCTACCGGTATTCAATATTTTGAACCCATGTAGGTTTTGATTGTCAGCCTTAAAATCGACTTCCTCTTCCTCCCATCCTGAGGGCTGATAAATGGTACCAACCTGAATCAACACTTTGTCGGATTTCTCAATGGGCTGATTGTCCATGGCCACCACCCAAATGGCTGCATAGTTATTTTTGGTGCTAATCTGAACATCACCCAAACGGAACGTTTTGCTTCCCGACAGAAAGCCACAAACGCCACAAGCCTTATCTGAAATGACCTGGCAAATGCCCTTGCCATAGTCCCATTCCATTTCTCCAGATGAACTTTTGATAAGTTTCTTTTCAGTATCAATCCATTGAGTTAAACTTGGACTGATAAGGGTTTTGGAAGCATCGCCGCCATAAACAACCTCTACCTTTCCGGTCAAAAATGAAAGGGGTGAAATTTTAGATTCAGTTCCTGTACTCAGGGTATTTTTTGTATCCCGGTTAGGATCAAAATTAGTTTCTTCAACGATGGGACTTATGTCGCGGTTCCAAAGTTGAGCCATCGGTTTTTCTTCATGAATCACCACTTCACCCGGTTTAAGATAGCCCAAGCGGTACACCAATGAATTGGCAGGAAACTGACCCACGATTCCCGGGACAGAACAAGTCCAGCGGTTCATGGCACGTCTTCCTTCTGCGTCTTTTGTAAAATCGAAGTACGGATTTCGGGTATAATCAACCCCGTCGGCTGCAAACCAATAATAAGCATTAAAGCCCGTAATGGATTGAATGGTTGAAATCAGGAAAGGGCCTTCGGCCATATATTTGTGCGGCGTATTCCATCCGCTTTCGGTCATTATAAACGGATGGCCTGCAACTTGTTTAATATTGATGGGTAATTTCTGTGGCCTTTTCATCGCTGAAAGTCCCATGTAATGATGCCCTGGATCAATCCGCCAGCCATTGTTTTCGCCAAAATGTCCCGGATCGTAATAGCGGTTCACAGCCAGCACTTCATTCGAGGTGTTGGTCCAGCGTTCCAGATCATTTAACCGTGCTGGACTGGCAGTGATCCAGTTCTCTGCATTGATGATTTGTTTACAGCCAAGCACTTTGGTATAATAATCGTGGATTCCCTGGTAGAAATCGTATTGCGTATCGGCAAAAAATTCAACCTGATCACTCATGCGGATGGCTTTGTTTCCAGATACAGCCTGGGTCATATCATAGAATGGATAGAGATCAACCGTTTGATTGTTCAGGTTATCTGCCGGAAGTCGGGCATCTCCCCAGGCGACAAAAGCACTGGCCAATGTGCCATATCTTTTCTGCAGCCAGGTGTAATACTTTGCAGTCACCATCTTTTTCATGGCTGGGTTCTGGGTTTGCATGGTCCAGAAGAAAACGCCATCTTCATTCATGATCTGGATGATTCCAACGGCAGGCTCATCTTTGAGGGCAACGCCGGTATAAGGATTTTTATCGGTATAAAGTACACGCACCCAGGCCTTATAGGCATCCTGAAGTTTGTCGTTGAAATACATGACTCCCCACAAATCGTCATTGTCAGAATATCCTTCGATTCCCCATTCTTTGGGGAGCCAGCCACCCATATGCCCGTTGTGTGGCCAGAAAGGTGAAATGGTGGTATAAATTCCTTGTTTTTTCATGGCAGCCACCACCCTCCAGATGTTGTTGATCTCTTTGCGATCAACTCCATAAATGTCAGTTCCTTTTCCTTCAGGGTTGATTGACCCATGGTACCGAACCATGTTGACCCCCATTTTTGCCAGGAATTCTGCATGACTTGCCAAATCGGCGTCATTCATCTCTCCCGCTCCTGAATTCACCGGCCAAAACCGAATGGGCTTGTCTCCGGCCATAAAACTCTCACCATCGGCTGAAAGCTTGATAAAGCCATTCATACCCGCGGTTCCTTCATTCAGAAACCGAAGGTTAAGCAAAGGTTTCTCAGCTGATTTATTCTCAGGAAATACAAAATCATAAGTGCCTTTTTGTGCCTGTATGGTCAATGAGACCATAAGGAACAAAATAAAAATAAGTTGTTTCATTTCTTGGTTTAGGTTTAGTTTCAGATGGGCGTTTCAATTCAATACCCACTTTAAAGTTGGTAATTCATCTTAGTTTACAACAATTTTAGTCGTATAATTCACTTCCGGCCCTGAAATATTCAACAGGTATATTCCATGGGTAAATTGGATATCCAAGGTGTTCGTACCCTCAGTAAGCGAATTTTTGGTCACTACTTTACCGTTTAAATCGGTAAATTTTGCATTTCTGACTTTTAACCCATCAGGAATAAAAATAGTAAGTCGCTGTCCCGAAACCGGGTTGGGCATCACTTTAATTTCGTTTTGCCTGATTAGGTTGATCACAGTTGCCTGTTGTTGAACGATTTTAACTACCTGTGTTTCGTTGCAACCCAAAATATATATTTCACCTGACCTTGTTCCGGAAGTCAAAGCCGGAAGAGTCACATTTACGGTATTTCCGGTAACAGTACTGGTATAAAAAGTGCCGGTTTTTTTGACCACTTCAAACCCTTTTACTGCCTCAACACTGAAGGATTTTGTTCCACCACCGAGCCCGAAATACAGCGGATTGGACGAAACTGTCATGTTGCAAAGTTTTGCGCCTTTTTCCAGAGCTCCGGCATCTCGTTTACCGATGGGTTCATTTCCTGCAAAATCGCGCAGGAACGGCCCGTTGAATTCCCATTTATACAATTCGTCGATGGTGGTTTTGGCATCAGCCAGCGTCCCTTTTGAGATTCGAATAAAGTCGAGTGTTCCGGAGAAGAAATTGCCGTCCTTGTTTTTCCCGATCAGTAAATCACTTGTATTGGTAAACGAAACTCCTGCTGCGGGCAGCGTTCCATTGCCGGCTCCGTTTACAGGAATACCATCAATGTATAGATTCACTGAAGAGTTTGTACGATTCACTTCAGCCAAAACATGATGCCAATTTCCGTCGTTGACAATTGCCGATCCGGATTGACTGAATTCTATATTCCCATTATTCAGGATACTTAACCGGGCATTTCCCGCAGCATTTACATCCATCTGGTAACCATATCCTGAGGTTCCGAATTTCGATATAAGCACTCCACCGGAATGGCCTGCCACTGTTTTGAAGTAAATTTCAAGAATAAAACTGTTCGTGGTCATGTCCACATTGTTGCAGATGGTTTTGCTGGTCACATCGTTTTTCAGGCTGCAATACGTTTTCTGTCCGTCAAAAACCAGTGCACCTTCGGTAAAATCTTCCAGATTTCCTTTTACAAAACTGACGGCCAACAAACCGTATGCTTTCAGGTGGTTCTTCGGAAAATTGTTGTAGGTTTCACGGTTGGTAAACTCACTGGTGAAATAGAAGTTTTCGCCTTTGACAAGGCTTGAATCGACACGGTGCTTACAAAAATTCCATTCACCCACCACGCTGCTCAATGGGAAGGGGGCAAAGAATTTCACACCCTTGTCGATTAGCTCGCTGGCAGCTGTTGGCCTGAAATCGCCTGATTTGGCTCTCTCAAAAACCCGTTTGGAGGCTTCAAAACCAACCTGACTGATATCAGGAGAATACGAATTGAGCTTGTTCACAAACTGGCTGAACGAGAATATAAACCGTGTATTTGGAGCATTGGTCACGAAAGTACCCTGAAAAACATTTCCGCGGAAAAAGTTATTGTAGAACGATTCGAATGGAATTCCTGAAACGCGGGTAGTGTGGTCGAACTGGCGCTCGGTGCTGTCGCTCACATTGGCCAGATAATAATTTTGTCCGTCGATGGCCAGGTTTCCATCGCCCGATCCGGTTAGCGAAGCCACATTGTATGCCACATTGTGCACGTACATATTGTAATAACCGAGCACTTGATTGTAGGCAGCCGAATTCCGGTTCCATCCTGTACCTTTCACAATGTTGTTGAAAATGTATTGTTTGAAAGCTCCGTCGAAATAAAACGGGTATCCCAGCGACATGATGTTGCCCACCCACCAGTTATAGTGCCAGCCTTGCGCATCTTCAGAAATGTTGTTGTAGGTATAAACCGGACCGCCCTGCCAGCTCTCGATGCCGCCATAATCGTTCACGCCCTGAAGCGAATGCGACACCCTGTTGTGATGAACCAATCCACGAATAAACGGAACGGTTGCGTTGGAACTGCCACCCTTTCCCCAACTGAAATTAATACCGCTGCCCCAGGTGTGCTCGATAATGTTACCGGCAATTTCGCCAATAGTAAGGCTTCCGGCAATAGCAGGGATGGAACTGTACCAGCGCCCCAAATGGCGGGTACCGTTTTCAACTATTTTATTCCGCAGAATGGAAACCTCATCGGGACCATTCAGCAGGATTGAAAAATCGTCCATGTAGTTCATTTCATTATCAGTAATCACCAGATTATTCGCTGTTCCGTTGGCCATAATCGCGCCATTCAGGAATTGAAATTTGCAGTTTCTGATGGTGATGTTCGAACTGTTGTCGAGTTTAATGGCTGGCATGGCATCGGCTTGTCCGTATCGGACATTGTCGTATGTGGTGAACCCGATGGTCAATCCACTGATTTCGATGTTATTCCTTCCTGAAATGGTAACCAGGGTTGCCTTCGAAGCTACTTCAACGGTGGCGGTATTCGGGTCTTTGTCGCCCGTAAGTCTAATAAACAATCTTCCGGCTGACCAGTCGTAGTAATATTCGCCTGGAGCATCGAGCATGTAGGGTGTATTTTCAACGTAATATTTGCAATCCTTCCCGCCAAAATTCTGATCAGGAACAGTGATGGTTTTGGTGGTTGGATTGTAGTCCGAAATTTTTTGTTTCCAGAGAGTTGCCATCGTAACCACATCTTCTGTTGCCCAAACGTCGCCACCTTTCAGTGCGTTCGCATCAGTCCATGTAAAGTTTTTCGTGTCGGTCAGGTTCAGCACCGACCCGGTTTTGGTTTTGGCTGTAAAAACCCACCACTTTTGCATGGGTTCGGTAGGAGTGTTCACAAAGTTGGGAGTACGGGCAAGGTAAACCCGTTTAATTCCTTCGGAAGTAACCTCGCCAACCACTTTTGTCGGATTGTCAATTCCTGAAACACTTCGGTACCAAACCAACTCCGGATTGGGAATATTCGGAGCGATAGCAGCATCGGCTTTCTGCCATCCATCGGTTACCATTACCGAACCATAAATGGCAGCTTCTCCTGTTCCCCAGTCGGGATCAGATGTCAGCCTGATCGGGTTGCCTGCCGCACCTGATTCCTTTGCAGTTAAAACACCACGATAAACCACACCGCGTTTAAAAAGGTAGGTCTGTATTCCTGAACCAGCTTTTGCATTTGCGGTTGCCAGCACATCCCATGGGTGACGTTTCCATGCGGTTGCCGGGGTTAATCCATCGTTGGAATCGTTGCCATCTTCAAAATCGATGTATCGCACCGAAGTACCTTTCACTAATTCGAAAGGTAACGGCGCCCATTGCAGATCCCCATTTGGCAATACCTTTGCCTGCTGGGTTTCCCACGAATAAAGGATTTCCCCGGAAAGATTTTTCAGGTTGGATTGAGAATGTGCAGTGATAGAAATCATCAGCAAAGCAGTCAGAAGGACGTTTTTCATTTCGGTTTAGTTATTGTTTTCGGTTAGCATAATTCATTCAAAACACCATAATCTGACGGATTGAATCCGGTCAATCCCACCCGTCAGAAATATTAAAGTAAAAATTTTCCTGATTTTATTTTATCCTGTTATTGATACCCCCAACTTTTCATGATTTTCAAGTCTTCCTCAATGCATGCCAAAGGTGCTTTTCCCTGATAGGATTCCTGTTCGATAATGTAAACTTTGGTCCCGCCTGATTTTCGGCAAAGATCAATAACTTCTTTTACAGGGATAATACCTTTGCCCAGAATGGCACTTTCGAATTTTTCCTTTGTATCAACTGCAATTTCGTCTTTCACGTGAATCAGTTCAAATTTCCCGGGATACTGGCCAATCACATCAATTGCTTTTGCACCACCAATATACATATTGCCAATATCAAGCTGCATGACAACTTTATTAACATCAAGTTTTTGCATCATGATATCGAAAAGTTTCATCCCATTCAGCTCTTCAGTGAATTCAGCCCAATGGTTATGGTAGCCAAATTTCATTCCCAATTTTTTGCACAAGTCACCGCATTTATCGAAAACGTCGAGGTAAACCATTAAGTCATCGTAGGTTTTGCGCATACTTTCGTCCATCCACGGACTAATCACATATTTCTGACCCATAATGGCCGCATCGTCAACCGTATATTTCCATGAATCAGAAAAGTCTTTTTTCGTGGCGTCCCAATGGTTTTTACCCATCACAGTATGTCCGGAAGGCATTTTCAGGCCAAGGTCATCAAGAATTTTCCTGAATTCTTTTGCTGTGTAGCCATAGAATTTACGATCGATATAGTTGGCATGTTCAACATGTTTGTAACCCATTTTGGCCACTTGTTTCAGCGTGCCAAGCGGATCTTTTTTCATATCATCGCGAACAGAATAGAGTTGTATGCCGACAATTTCAGAAGATTTTACAGCAGCAAAGGCAGTTTTTGATAAAAGGGCGGTTCCGGCAAGCAGAATTGCGCTGTTTTGAATAAATGAACGACGTGTGGTTTTCATTGGTTAGTTCTTTTTTAGTATTGATGAAAGGCTTGTGATACGAATTCCAGAACGGTTGGCAGGGCTTCGCGCCAGTAGGTCCAGTTGTGCGCACCATCACGAATCCGGAATTCATGAGGAATCTCCTTCTTGCGCATAGCAATGTGTACCAGTGAGTTTCCTTCGTATAAAAAATCATCATCACCACAATCAATGTACCAGCGTACAGCCTTCTTCTGATCGTCAGGCATTGCTTTCACCAGTTCGAGTGCGCTGTGCCGGCTGAAATATTTAGTCAGGTCTTCTTTCGAAATTCCCGGATACTGTTTTTCCCAACGCGCAGAAGCTTCTTCCAGGGAAACCGGACCAGTTGAGGCGCTCAGCGGACAAGCCGAAGAAAACAATTCAGGATGGTGTAAAGCATACATTAAAGTTCCGCCGCCGCCCATCGATAATCCGGAGATGGCACGGTATCTCTTCTCTGCCCTGATCCGGTATGTTTTTTCAATGCCTGGCATAAATTCCCGGAAGAAAAAATCTTCGAAGTTCCAATCGCCTTTCGGGCTGTTGAAATAGCCGCGTTGTCCGGTATTTCCGTCTGGCATCACGATGATCATGGCAGTTGATTTTCCTTCCTGAATGGCTTTATCGGCAATGTGTTTTACTTCGCCAAACTGTAGCCACCCCGAGTGGTCGTCGCCCGCTCCATGCAGCAGGTATAAAACCGGATAACTGCGTCCTGATGTTTCATAATCGGCCGGAAGGTAAATGGCATATTTCCGGTCCATTTTCAGGATTTTGCTTTGAACCGATAAGTTGTCAGAAACTTTTCCGCCGGATTGGGCAAATAAGACAGCTGCTGTACACAAACAAAAAGTCAGGACTGAAATTAGTTTTTTCATAGTTGGTTATCGTTTGAATTTAGTATGGTGGCTAAAATTAGCTAATTAATTCTATTGGAGAAATATTTATTAATTCAATCAACCGACTGCTTCAAATATGTCGAATTGCTCAGCTTAATTTTCTGACTACCTGACGCATTTGGATTTCCGGTTCCAACGAAATCAGTAATCAGTAAATCGGCCACATCCTTACATTCAATGCCATGCGTGAAGAAATCAGGAAGATCATTATTCCAGCTTAAGTTGAAATGGCGGATGGATAGTCCATTCACATGCTGGGCATAAATTCCGGGAATGTCATGCTCAAACATCTGCACCGATACCACGGTGCGAATCGTGTATCACAATGTTAGAAAACGTACAGCGCCGAATCGGGTGCTGACCGTATCCAATGCGGATTCCGGCAGAACTCGATTTCAGCACACAATTGGTTACGGTCATATTTTCGCCGTAAATGGTTTTGTTGCCGTATTTCGGAAGTTTTTGTTGTGTTGTATTGAGACCCGGGGTTTCTTCATCCATTGGGAAACCTGTCAGTACAATGGCATCGTCGCCTGCTGAAATGTTGCAGTTCGAAATGCGGATGTTTCGTGAAATGGTACAATGAATACCGTCGCTGTTGGGGACCAGCGGATTGTTCTTAATCGTTATGCCATCGATGAGCAAACCATCGCAGAAGCCAAAACGTGTGGCCCAAACAGGCGTGTCCTTAATGGTGATGCCGGTTATAAAAACATTGGTGCAATGAAAAAATACGATGGTCATTCCAGGGGCTTTAGTGCGCTTCATAGGCCCGTCGGTAAAAAAAGTGCCTTCGGGCATGTAGTTTTCCTTCTGACGTGTGCGGCTTTTATCGAACTCGTCGTACACGTGGTTTTTGCTGAAATCGTAAAACGCATCGCCGCTGGCATCAATGGTTCCGTTTCCCGAAATACCCACATTGATGGCATCCTCGCAGTAAACCATTCCGGGGGAACGACCGTTGAGCGAGTAATCTTTCAAATCTTTACTGCCCTGAAGAATGGCTCCGCTTTCAAGGTAGAGATTTACATTGCTTTTCAGGAATACGGTTCCGGTAATGAATGTTCCGGCTGGAACCACCACGCGCCCGCCACCGGCTGCAGTACATTCGTCAACGGTTTTCTGAATGGCGGCTGTTGAAAGCTGGCCGTTTTTAGCGCCGTAATTCAGGATGTTGTAATCGGCGGCCAGTGAAATACCTGCAAGAAACAGGCAAAATATGAAAATACATGAAATAGGCTTCATTGGTTTGATTTTTTAGGTTTTCATTGATATACTGATTGTTCTAACCGGAACAAATTAACTAAAAGTTTACTCGTCATCTTGTCAAAATTATCCTTCGGTAGCTCACCAGCGAAGGAGTTCCGTTATCGCGGACTTCCAAAACCAGGTGAATATTATTGCGGCCCAAATCATCGGGAACTTTCAGATTCCCAGTTCGGCATCATCATTAGTTGTTTACTCCTTCGCACAGGAAATGCCAGCCAACCGCCTGTCGCAGGGCATAGAGGCGGATGCCTGTAAAATCCTTAGGGTTTGTTAGATTTTGCATCGTTTAGTTTGGTTTATTTCTGATATTTTGACTCAAATGAATAATTTCCGGAAAGCGCATCAAAAACGGCATAGCCATCGCTAAATTCAATGAATTTCAGTCCTGAGGATTTTTCGGAAGGTTGATCACTTTCCAAAATTGGGTACTTGGGAAGTGAAGGCACATAAATCGTTGCAGTTGTATTTGCCGGAACAGAAACTTTCAGGAAAAAACGTGTTCCCACAATTTTCCAATCACTCGAAATACGTCCCGAAATAGCGTCGTAATGTCCTTTGGCCCAGGTTAAATCTCCGGCGGGTTGCGGTTTTATTTCTAACCGGGTGAAACCGGGAGCATTGGCATTGATCCCTAGCAACGATTTGTAAAACCATTCAGAAATGGAACCAAACATCGGGTGATTTTGTGAGCAAACGGTATCAGGATATGCCCAGCTTTCGTAAAGGGTAGTTGCCCCGTTGGCCAGCATGTTGCCCCATCCCGGAAAGTTGCGCTGATTGGCCACCGTGTACGAAACATCGTTCCGGTTTTGTTCCCTGAAGAAATCGAACATGAACTTGGTGGCAAAAATTCCGGTTGATAAATGACCTCTGTGTCGGTTGTAAATTTCGAGCAACAGGTGATCAACAGCCGCTTGCTTTTCATTCTCCGGAACCAGATTGTAGTAAAGCGCAATAAGCTGTGCTGCCTGCGTTCCTGAATCAAAAACACCAGTTCCGGGTTTTAGAAAAGTTTTTACGAATGCAGTCTTTATTTCATCGGCGAGTTTCCGGTAAGTTTCGGCATCATCCTTTTTATTCAGTACCGAAGCAAACTCTTTCAGGATAATAACATGGTGGTAGAAGAATGCTGTTGCCGAAAGCGCAACCGGTTTTTTATCAATACTTTCGTGATCGCTGATGCACTTTTGAACAATGTGCCCGGGCGTAACCGAATGCATAAAACCGACCTGCCGTTTCAACGTTTCATAGTTTTTTTCTGCCGTCCGACGATAGCCGTAATAATCGTACAACACTTTGATGCCGAATGGGTAAGCCAACTGCCAGCCGGGCGAACCGGTTTCTCCGCCCATACTTTCGCCATTGATCCCGATGTTGGGCGCAATTTCCGACATTCCACCGTTTGGCCTGACATCGTTTACAAAATCCTGAACCGCTTTCCGGTAAAAACTGCTCATGTCAAAATTATAGCTGAAAGCCTCGGCTGTAGCCACAATATCGGCGCCGTATCCCAACTTTTCGCGTGCATGGCAGTCACTTTGCACACTGAACACGTTGCTTAGGAAAGTCCATTTGGTTACTTCCTGAATTTGGTTGAACAGTTCGTTCGAGCAGGCAAAACTTCCGGTTTCCTGAAGGTCGGTATTCATGCGCAAACCTTCTACCGAGTTCAGATCAGGCTTTCCGGGAAAACCAGTCACTTCGAGGTAGCGAAAGCCGGAGAATGTAAATTCAGGCGTAAAAACTTCGTCGCCTTGGCCATTTAAAATATAGGTATTCACCATCATCGGGTCGTCGGGGCAACCGGGTCCGCCTTTCAGGTTCCACATGGCTTTCAGTTGCCCGGTAATCACTGTCAGGTAATTGAGGGTCCCATCCGGATGAATATCTTCTCCGCCGCGCATAGTCACCTTTGTACCGGCTGGTCCTTTTACTATCAGACGGGGAACTCCGGCAAAATTCTGTCTGAAATCGAACAGGTAAACACCCGGTTTTGGTTCAGTCATTTTCACCGGTTTCAGGATTTTTGTTGCCCTTACCGGCGGAATATACTGCGCAATCAACTGCCCTTTTGGTCCGGCTTCCACTTTTGATTTTTGCCATTTTCGGTCGTCGAAACCGGGTTCTGTCCAGCCAATTTGTTCCAAACGGGCATCGTATAATTCGCCCAGGTAAACGCTGTTCTTCAGGACAGGTCCATCGCCCGACTTCCAGGTTCCGTCGGTAACAATAGTTTCTGAAGTACCGTCGGTATAAACCAATCTGATTTGAGCTTTCGCACAAGGCTTACCAACTGTAAGGTAATCGCGCAGGTTCCAGCGCTGGAAAAGCTTGATAGGCATCGGGTTGTACCAGCCGTCAGACTGTCTAAAAACCTTACACTTTGTTTATAACTAAAACAGTTATCAACACCCCTGAGAACTAATGTTTTGTATCTTCATGCATGAAGTATATCAAAGGACAAAACAGGACACAAACCTAGTGCATCCATTTCGGGTCTCATGGCCTGCAATCCGGCCAGAATGTCTTGTGGCGAGCCATCGGCAGCTTTCCACCAGCTCCAGTTTTCGTGCGGTTCGTTGTTAACCGATACCCATTTGATGCAACTGTAGCCGCGTTCGTTGATGAGGTAATTCAGCAATTGCGTGTATCCTTTTGCCCATGCCTGAAAATCGTTGGGAGCGCTGCGAAGTTCGTTGACCGCATCGCCCAGGAAATTTTTATGTACCAGCCATTTCACATCGGGCCACATCTCGGTGAAATAAACATCCACCCCGCGGCTTTGGCAATAGTCGAGGTAGCGGTACAGGATGTGCATTTCGAGGTTATCGAAAGTGAATTTGCCTTTTTCGGGCTCGTACATGCCGTGGTCAATTTCCACGCGGCACCAGTCGAGACCAAGCCAGTCGGCATGTTTGTAAATAGCCTTCCAGCGGGCAGAATCTTCTGCGGCAGGGTTTCCACCCCAAACGCTTCCACCCCAGCTGCGGTAGGCGCTATTGTCGGTTGAAACCGGCAGCGAATCTTCAATAGCGTGCATCGAAGCGCCAAACCCACCCTGCATGGTGTTAATGACCATATTGGGATCGATAGTGATTTTCAGCCCGGGCGCAGGTTTCTGCCTGCACGCCACAAACAATACCATTGCAAAAATGAAATACAGAAGATTTTTCATCGTATGTTGATTTATATTTATTTTCTATCAATACCTGAATTCTTTCACCGCTTCAAAAAAAGCAAGTACATGTTATACCAAAGTGAATTATTACACTTCTCCAATCGGTATTATCGGGCAGCGCCGGAAGGTATTCAGGCTCTATCTGTGGTTTATACGTTTGCTAATTCTATTTTCCTTTTAATATCGCCACAAATCCACCGTTTTCCAGCATTTTCACCGGAAATGATTCTCCGGCTTTAAAGCCTTTCAGTTCATGGGCAAAAGTCCGGGCATCTGCACCATCAGCAATCAGGTTCAATTCAAATTCGCCCGATGAAATAAATGGCAGCTCCACCGAAATTTCTTTAACCGATTTTTCTCCATTGATTCCGGCAATATACCAGTCATTTCCTTTCCTACTGGCCATTACGATTGATTTTCCGGGTTCTCCTGAAATGAAATGCGTTTCGTCGAACACGACCGGAACTGTTTTCAGGAACTCTTTTATGAATTCCGGTTGTGAACGATAGGTTTTCACGTTATCGGCAAAATGAAGAATGCCGGTGTTGAACACCAGCGACAAAGCCAATTCGTGTGCATTCGTGGTAATATGCGGATATTTGAGGTCGCTGAAGCCTACCGGAGTATAATCCATTGGGCCAATCACGTTGCGGGTGAATGGCAGAATCGTATTCTGAACGGGCGCAGCTTCGGTATAGGGCTGGTCGAACAGGTAGCATTCTTCGCCTTTCACCGATTCGAGGCCAATCAGGTTAGGATAGGTACGCGACCAGCCGCGCGGGATGGTGCAACCGTGAAAATTCACCATGATCTGGTTATCGGCTGCATCTTTCATTACGTCGTGGTAAAGTGCAATCAGGTTTTGTTTGTCGCTGTGCCAGAAATCAATTTTCACACCTTTCACTCCCCATTCCTTCAGTTTTTTAAACTCTGCTTTGCGCAACAGCGGGTCGAACATGATGTCGCGTGGACGCTCGGTCACCACATTTTGCGGACCGCCGGAGTTGTACCACATCAGAATTCCCACACCTTTTGAATTGGCATACTGAACAAGCTGTTCAATGTTGCCACCGGTCATCAGATCCCAGTTGGCGTCAACCAGCGAGTATTCCCAATTCATTTCGGCAGACAGGTCAACAAATTCTTTTAAGGACTGAAACTTCTTTGGACTGTCGTTCTCCGATAGCCAGCTCCACGAAGCGCGACCGGGCTTTACCCACGAAAAATCGCCTGCAACTGTTGGGTCGGATAAATTGTTGATCAGGTTTGTTTCGAAAATAGTTGCAAGCGACTCCCCAACAACAACGATTCTCCAGGGCATCACCCACGGAGTTGATGAAACTGGCTCAACAGCGCCAAATCCTTCGGCATCTTTGGCTTCGGGGAAACGCACACGGTACATTCCGTTCGGGGCATTTTGTTTCATGCGGATGCCACAATAATCCGGGGTGAGATTGGCTTCGGAAATGAGTAGCCAGTTGTTGCTCGAGTTGAATAAAGCGGGGAAGGCCCAGCCTTCGGCATTTGGCGAGGCAGTGCCGATGGACATTCCGTTTTCATAAAACTTTTCGTAGGCTGGTGTATATTGGGAGGGTATGTCGTACCGTTGAACCCACGCTTTTCCTGTTTCAGGAACTTTAAATCCGGTCAGCTCACGCAGAATGGTGAAAGCGCTGTCGGATTTTTCGGGGAACACGTAGCGGAAAGCCACACCATCGTTGTAAGCCCTCAAAACCAACTTAATCAGCGAACCTTGCCGGTTCCTGAAAGTCAGCTCGAGTTCGTTGGCGTGGTTGCGGCATTCGGTTTGGCGACCAATGTGCATGGTATAAGTTTCATCAATGGTTTTCACTTCGCCATTCGACACGAATTCCAGACCGGCGCTAAACTGCTGATCTTTGCGGTCAATGCCAAGCGGAGAGTTTTCAATCACCGCGACTGACTGCCCGTCCTTCAAACGGTCAACTTTGTAAACGAGCGTGGTCTCACCGTCTTCAGTTGCTGCCACGGTAATGCGCAGGTTGTTGGAAGGGGAATTCAGCTCCCACATTTTTTTAGCGGGTTGACACGACACGAAAAGTCCTGCCACTGTAAACAGAAATAGGTTTTTAAGGATTGATTTCTTCATCTTGTTGATTTTAATATTCTATCAAATAATAAATTGCTTTTGTTTTAGCGCCATCGAGGTTGATCCAGCCATTTTCAGCCGAAAGGACCTGATTGGTTTTCTTTCCTGAATGGTCTAAAATAGTGATTTTTGGTTTAACTTTTCGGTCAATCTTTATGGAAAGGTTCACCGGTTCAAGCAAAACGGGTGCTTCGCCGCGTGCCAGCAATTCGTTGCGGTCGTCGCTGAATTTCATCATTTTGTTTGCATTGGCAATTCCTTTCTCTTTTTCCAGACTGGTAATCAGAATCACAGCGAATTCGTTATCGGTTTTGAGGGTAAGTTCGCCCAACTGCATCGGTTGTTTGTCGGAGAAGCCCACAAATCCTTTCGTTCCGGCGGTATTGATGGTAAAAAAGCCCTTCCCTTTTTCGCTCCATTTCAGTTGCCCGGTGGTTGAACTCATCACCGAATCTTTCCAGAGCGACTCAAATCCCTTCAGGAATTCCGTCTTGTTTTCATCAGTAAAACTTAGCACTACTTTCCCGGCAGCCATGAGTTGAAGCGGGAAAGAACCTTCCATCACTTTCCGGTCAAAATCCTGCTTTACCGATTCATTCAAAGGAGTGGCCCCTTTGAGAATGGAAGATAAACTTACGTTTCGGTTGACCACCGTTTCGCCTTCCTGCACATCGCCGCGATAAATCATCCGGGCCAACGCCGGGTACAATGCCATTTGCGTGGGCGAAGTCGCGTTGTAAATTCCGCCGCCCCTTCCCGAGTGAATGGCAGGTTGGTAACGCGGAATGTCGGTGGCAAACACATAGGAGGCATCCCAGCCCTGAAGGCCCAAACCGTAAGCGGCAATCATAGGCGAACTTTCGGCTGTCCATTCGTTCGGTATCAGGCTCATCCACTCCGAAAATGCAAACGGGCGGTCGCTCACTTGCTGCAAACCTGAACTGAATAATCCGGAGCCAATTTTGGAAACCATCGGCGTATTGTCGAATTTTCCGGGAGCCAGACTGTGACCATTTCCGCCGCCAAAATAATTGTGTCGGTCGATCATGCCCACTTCGGCATCGGCCTGGAGATTGAGCAAATGCGCCAAACCGGTTCCGGCCTGCCAGCAACTCCCCACCATCGGACCTTTGTACCCGGTTTCGCGAATGGCATTTTCAAACTTTTTATAGAATTTCATTTGCTCGTCGTATAGGAAATTCGCCTTGTCGAGAATGTGCTGTTTCACCGGGCGCTTCTCTTTCAATGCCTGCTCATATTCCCAACTGAACAGTCCGTGGTTGGGTTGCGGATATATGTTTTCTGCGGCAATACTTTCTCCTGAAGGCAACCCTTCATTGTTCCAGATTTTCCGGAGTTGTTCGTCGGTTCCATATTTGGCTTTCAGCCACTGGCTGAATTTGCGGCAAAGCATGGCCCTGTAGGTGGGCGTTTGCTTCAGGGTTTCTTCAATGGCCGACCAAAAGATATTGTCTTCGTTCTGAAACTCGATAAAACTCAAGGCCGGATCGTTGGCATATTTCAGACCAGTGTGCGGGTTGACATGATTGAGCATATTTACCGTCAGCTCGATGTTGAGCGCCTGAAGATCTTCGGCAAAATTGACCAGCGCCGAAGTGGTTCCGTTGAGATGCGACCACGGGAATTTGGTAGCGGCCAGTTCGCTGTAAGCCACGATCCGGGCACTGTCGGCCTTCATTACTTTGTGCCCGTAAATGTGTGACCAACCGTAATAAATTCCCTTGTTACGCAGTTCGTTGCACAGGAAGTCGAAGTTCTTCCAGCGGTCGTCGGTAATCACCGTTGAATGGATTCCATCAGTTGCCCCCCAGGTAAATTTGTGAAAGCGTACGCCGTTAAAGCCAAAGCGCGAAAGAAAGTTGCCCCATTTCACGGCCTCTTCGGGTTTCATAAAGGGCTGATTACTGCACACATTGGTTCCCCAGAACTTTACCGGAGTACCGTCTTCAAAAACCAGCCGGTCGCCCTTCATTTGTACAAATCCGTGATTGCCGGCCGGTTTATCGAGCCAGTCGGCCATGTCGGTAATGGCCCCTGATGGTTCATCTTCAGGCGTAAAAACGAACCAGTTTTTCAGGTCCTGCGCACCGGATGACAGAGCAAACGATACACAAATTGCGATGATTAATGTGAGTTTTTTTGGCATAAGATTTAGTTTTCTATCTTGATATTTTGTTTCCCGACCTTCAAATTTAATTTCTGATTTCCCCAAACGAAGGTGCATTGCATTTCATTCGGGGTGCTGACTGTTCCTTCCACCCGTGAACCTACTTTTCGCAAATCGAGTTCGATATTGCCCAGCGGATGCGGATAAACTGCTTTAATACTGGTCAGTTCACCAAACGATGGGGTAATTTCTACCGTTTTGTGGCCAGCGGAAGTGGGATTAATTCCGCAAACTGTCCTGAAAAAGAAATAGTCGGGTGCGGTGCTCCACGGATGGCATTCGGAGCGTTGATTTTCTTCGCCCCATTCAAGCGGAACCTCAGCAAATGTAGTCATGCCGAGTTCTTTCATTAATTGCCATTCCGAAAGTTCAGGAATGAACCGATCCTGAAAGCCGGTTTTGTTCATGGCTTCAAACAAGTAAAGATGTAAAAACAGATCAACCTGACCAAACCAGTCTTTGGGTTCCAGCAACTTTTTCATCAGCTGTTTGGCGTCATCACCAATGCTTGCTTCGGCCAAAATAGCCAACAGGTTGGTTATCTGGCTTACCTGCTTGTTGTCGGGCGATTCGGTATAAAATCCATCCTGATTTTTGCATAGCAGGTTTACCACTTTGCAAATTCGATCGGCTTTTTGCCTGTAATCAAGTGCCTGGTTTGTTTTACCGAGATACTCAAAAATATCAGCTGCATGGCGCAAAGTATAAGCGTAATGCAACGAATAAAGCGTGCAGTTTCCTTCGTAAACGGTTGGCGGCCAGGCCAGGGCTCCCCACCAGTCGATTTTTCCAACCAGACCATTGGGTTGCATTCGTTTTTCGAACCAATCGAGCACACTGTAAATTCCCAATTCAAACTGGGCAATGAAAGCTTTATCGTCTTTCCATTGCATGTAATCGTGCACCTGATCGATCCAAATCAACGAATAGGACGGAATGATTAAATGGAACGGATTCGGATAGCATGCGTAGGTCAGACCTTCCGGAATGCGCGACTGGTCAAACTGAATCAAGGCATTACGCGTTAATCGGTCATCGCCCGAAAGTGTAAGTAAAGTGAGGTTATGCACACGTGAGTCGCCCGTATATTGCATTTGTTCGTAGGCTGCATCCGACATCAGCATGTCCTGGGCACAAATGCTGGCAGTGCGCCAACCGGCTTCCATCATCCAGTCAATTAATGAGTCGTTTGTTTCAAATTTTGCCTTCAACTCAATTGGCGCATTGCAGGAAATGTGGTCGTATTTCCCGATTGTCAGAGATTCATTTTGCGTTTCAATATCTAACTGAATATAACGGAAAGCGCGAATGTAAGTGGGTTTGAACAAACGATTTTCCCCACCATCCGGAATAAAAACATCTTTGAGACCAACCATTCGCTTTCCTTCAATATCGTTTCGGTCTCCTTTTGGCGCATGATTTTTTACGATCATATTTTCGGCATACATGGCCTGAATTTTGGCATCTTTCCCTCCGGAAACCAGCATTTCAGGATAACCCATGGTTTCGACACCGTGATCAATCAGGATGCTCACTTTTTTATTGGCCGGGATGATGAGGCTTCCGGTTCCATTAATAAAATTGTCCGTAGCTTCCATTCCTGAAGAACGGCGGATTCCGGCAAAAGGAACTTTTTCCTCTTTCAGGAGATCAACCCGTCGCGGAATTAATAATTTACCTCCAGAATAGAGGATACCGCCAGCAGATTGCGAATCCCGTCCTCCGGCAATGTCACACCATTTGGCCGGAAGCCATTTCGTATCGTTAAAATCGGTTGTTTCCCAACCCCAGGGATATTTGTCGGCACGAATACTATCAGTCGGATTGCCCACATACAGGCCAAAATCGATGGTCGAGCGGTCGGTCATCCAATCCACCATTTTTGGAGAATAAGCTTCATTCTGAATGCATTTCCAACTTTCACCACTTGTATTGACCATCTTTTCGGCATCGGTATCGCCCTGTAAAATGAAGGAAGTCATTTGCGAGAAAATGGTAAACGAGCGTTTCGGTCCCCAGTTAACTACTTTAGCAGCAATGGTGTTTTTACCCGCTTGAAGATATTCAGAAATATCAAGCGTTTCGAAAAACCAATGAGAAATATCCCCGCGAGCCGGACCGCGGGTAATGTATTTTCCATTCACGAACAACCGGTAATGGTTATCTGCAGAGAGATGAACCACGAACTTTTCAGGTTTCTTAGGAAGTTCAAAATCTTTCCGGAACAGAATCACCGCATGAGAATGCGTTTCAACAGTCGGATGCATGATCCATTGGGCTGTCCATTTGATATCCTCGGCCCTTGAACTAATAAAACAAAAAAGAATAAGCGCAATGCCTGCTATTTTTCCGATTGGGTTCATGCTTGTTTTGAATTTGAGGGTTTTACCTGATCGTTGGAATCAATTTACTTAATAATCAATGTCTTTTGGCTATATGGTGTCGGATAGGCTGTGATGTAAACTTCGGGTTTTAATTCACCAATTGTTGGATTCATTCCCAGAACAAATGTTTCGATCTCTTTCCCAACCATAGATTTATCCAAAGGAATGTAGTAGGTGTAGTTCTTTGACGAACTTCGTACCCCAACTTCCCAACTGTTGCTTTTAAACGAAGGTGCGCGATCGGGACAACCCAAATACTGCCCATCGATTTTGGCTCCGGCAAAAGCACCTTCAACACCATGTTCACCATTGATGGCAATGCATAAGTATGATCCGGCAGGAACTTCCTCCAATTTAAATTTGGCAGACCACGTTTTTTGCGCTTTATAGAGCAAACTCCGGTCCCAGTGATTCGTGATATAGGAACGGAACAAATTGGATGCCCGCCATGCCGATTGGTCCACCTTTTTCCCGTTTTTATAGCCGGCAATTTCTGAAATCCGAAGCATTCCGGGTTGTAATTTCAGAAACCTGATTTTTCCTGAAGCCGACAAATCGATTTTCGAGGTTTTTCCCAGCATGAAAAATACACTCTTCCAGCTTTTCAAATCATTAGTTACCAGCGCGTATTCGCCTTCCTGTGATTTTAACGGCGACAGGGAAAACTCATCGGGAACCTGAATTAGCAGCGAATCGAGTTCCATTTCCTGACCAAAGTCGAGTCTGAATGCCGACAAATCGGGTTCAAAACCATCCCAGCGAAGTCCAACCGAAAAGGCTGTTTCCGGATTTCCGTCGAAAAGGTTTTTATCCCACAATTCGCGTTCAACAAAAATATCCTGCTCAAAAAATGCCTTTCGGGCAGCCTGAACCTGTGGAATGGCGGTTTCTCCGGAACGTTTCAGTTCGCGAACTTCCAGCGCATTGTTATCGGCAGCAAAACAAGTCGATTCGTAGATGGCCTCGGCATCAGCAGGGACAGGACATTCGGTCAGATCAGCAATTTTCCGGTGAAATGAATTTTTGAACGATTCACCTTCAAACTGAATTTTCAGCTGTTTGCCATTCAACAATCCTGAAACAGGCTTTCCATCGATAGATGCAGTTTTATAGGCAGAATTTTTACCGGTCAGACGGATATTCTTTTCAGTTCCGGGGAAAGCGAGCAATTTTATTTCCATGGGTTTGCCGGGCAAATCGCTGACTACCTGATAGTCGATGCCTTCGATGCCAAACTCTTTTTCCTTTGCTGCATCCGAGAGTTTGATCAGGCAAGAACGGAAAGGCAGAACTTCAATATTTACGGTCGATCCGTAGGCAAATTTTCCAACGATTTTCTCCGTCGGATGATAGGTTTTTACCAGCACTTTGGCTGTCTTTTTCAGGCCAACCGACTCATCCAAATTAATAGTAAAGCTTTTAGAGTTCCAGCTCAAATTTCGCAAAGTGATCAGCCGGGTATGATCATCACCGCGTGAAACGGCATTCAGTCCGTACTGACTTTCAGGCAGTACCATTCCTGAAGACATGATTCCGCGATACTGGCGGTGAAGATTGAAAATCCGGGCAAGCATTGGGTATTCGCGATCGCTCAACAGCCAGGGATTTCCATAGATTTCAGGAGCCAGAATAAGGTTTCGATTAAAAGCCTGAAGAATCAGATCATCTTCCCAGTAATCAAGGCAGGATGAAAGGCAAACCCCGTGGTCTTCGGTCAGGCGTGTTAATTTGGGAGGCAATTCCCTGGCCAAGGCTGTAACCCGGTGGTGTGGAGCAGTGACCGAGTTGGCCATGTGCACATCAATGTAGGTTTCGGCGCCGCCCAATAAAAAAGTAGTTGAATGCGCAGTACCTTTTTCACCCAGGTTCAGGCGGTGATTGAGCAGTACCAGATCGGGTGAATATTTGCGGCATTCGGTCATCATGCGATCAAATGCATCATATTTTTCGGGCCGAAGCTGCCCACAAACCGCATCCATCTTGAACAACTCGAAATGAAAATCGCGGCACAAACTGACCTGCATTTCAATTCGTTGTTTCTCTTCCTCCGGAGTATTTCCAAAACCATCCGGTCCGCCCCAAACACCAAGCCGGGTATTCATGGCAAATGCCTTATCTGCAATTGGACCGAATCCTTGCGGAAATTGCTTTTTGAAGCGGTCGGATTTCATGCTGCCATAGAAATTTTTTCCGTCAATGGCTCCGGCATCAAAGGCATAAATGTCGAGCTGCATGCCGTAAGTATCTTTCAGCCACTCGAAAAAGTCGAGATTGATGAGTGTCTGTGCTGTGGTTGCTCCTTCGTTGGTATTGTTGATCCAGGAAAAATACTGAGCTCTTGATGGCGTTTTCTCGTCAGCTCCGGGGAATAACTTTGTGGCTACCTGAGCATAAGTAATTGAGGAAAAGAAAATTAGCGCTAATAATATGAAATGCTTATTCATGAGTTATTGAATATTTTATTGGTTCAAAAGCCCCAAACCAGAGCGATGGTTCATATTTCCAGTTTCTTCCTGAAACTTTTATCTCCGGAATTTGCTCCGGAACAAAGTCATATTTTAATTCATTTCGGTACAAAGGTGCACCAATCTGGTTACCTGAAGGAAGGTATTCGTAAACCATCACATCAAACTGACCTGTGCGGCTTGGTCGGTTTTTAGGGCCTTCAAACAGGTTTTCTGCAGCCACAAAGTTCTGTTCGGTTAGAGCTTTTTTGACTTCTTCAGGAGTAAAAGTGAATCCCATTTCATAATCCCAACCTTTGTCGCAAATGTTACGGTAAATGTACACATCGCGGAAATTCTTCGACAAAATATCGAAGCTGCCCACACCACCGCTGAAAACCTGCGGCGAACCGCAATGATAAAAAGTGTTGTTGTAGATGTGGATGTCGGAACGCAACAGGTTATCTCCCCACATTCCGAAGAGCACACCAGCGCCGGTCATGTTGTAAATGAGGTTGTGATGAAACCGTACGTTGCGCAATTCGGAACCTTTGCCTTCGACGCTGATGGCAAAACCCCACATGCAGTTATAGGCGGTATTGGAATGAAATTCAACATCTTCGAGCAATCCGAACCAGGCATCGGTATAATAAGCCTGCCGTGGTAAATCATGCACGAGGTTATTATGAATTACTCCGTGTTGACTAACTTCCTTACAGTCGATTCCTTCTTTAAAACAATGATGAACATGATTATTGGCAACTTCAAAATATCGGGCGCCACAAATGGAAAGCGCTTCATGCGGAGCCTCTCCTCCCCTGCGCTGCCCGGGCAGATAGTATTTGGGGTCATTATCGTTGGCTGCTGTAATTTCGCAGCCTTTAACCAATACCGAGTCGCAATACCAGAGTCCGATCCCAGAATTGTGGGTCTGGTGTGATTTGCAGCCGATGAGCTCAATTTTTTTGCATTCGGGACCGCGAACTATAAATCCGGCTGCATCCGAATTGCGAACCTGAATATCTTCGAACCGCAGGTAGTTCACTTTTTCAATCTGGAACAAACCGGCAGTTTGACGACTGAATTGCACGGAATCGCCTTTTTGGACGACCTTTTTAATCATACTTCCATCGAAAACAACCGTTTCTCCGGGTGCAGCCCGGTAGAGAATCCATTTATCCGGAAGACCGGAACGCACAGGACGAAACTGCCACAGCAACTGGTATTCTCCTCCCATAATAGTGATTGTATCTCCAGGCATGGCCGATTCCGAAGCTTTGAAAATGGTTTTAAAAGGTCGGTTTTTTGTGCCCTGCTGTTGATCGTTTCCAGAGGTAGCAACAAAAAACTCTTTTGCCCCGGCAGAAAATGCCAGTAAAATGAGGCAGGCAATGAGGTTAAGTTTGGTTAGGTTCATGGTTGGTTTAGTTTTCTAATTCATTATCAACAATTTACTGGTAAAGCTCTTTTCATCGTTCCTGAAACACAAAAAATAGGTTCCGGGAGCAATTCCATCCAGAACGAGCTGACCCGACAAAGCGCTTTCCGGATGGAAATTTTTAATCGTCGCCCCCATTACATTCTTCAACTGAATCTGCCTAATTTCGTGTTTTTCAACGCCTCTAAAATCAACATTCAGCACTTTTGAAGTTAATGGATTGGGAAATATCCAAATGGACGGGCTGGCTTCCAGCTCAATCATTGAGGTTGATGTAGGTGAAAATGCTTTGGCTTCTTTGGCATTTTCATTGAATTGTTGCACAATGAATTTTCCGTGCTCGGTTAAATCGGCTTCGGTTGAATATCCTTTTGAATAATTGGCAACTATGTCGTAATAAATTTCGTTGGGATTGCTGTTCCAAGCCCAGAAAAGCCAGCCAATTCCATGCTTGTTGCTTTCAGTAATTATTTTTTTTGGGTCGTAAAGCGTAAAATTATCAGGCGCTCCCGTCCAGCCGAATTCGCCTACAATAACCGGTATTTTTTTCGTTTTGAATTGTTGCAAATAGTCTTCCACATAAAATTGCCAGCTTTGCTTGGTTTTTTCTTTTGTCATCCACAATCCGTAGAAATGAATGGCAAAAAGGATATTTTTCTCAGGATCAAAATCCAGCAGTTCCTGTGCGTAATTGATAAGAGTGCCCGGGTTTTGCCCACACCCTCCGGCATCAATTAAAATGGTGTTTTTAATCCCAGCAGTCCGCATGGCAGTAATGGCTTTTTTGTAACCATCGCGAAACCCAACATTGGTAGGCCCCCACTCGTTGGCCACGTTCACGATCAGGTACTTCTCGTAATCCTTGCAAAGCGATACCAGATTCGGCGTACACCAGTAATCTACGACCTTTTTGAGGAATTTTCCCTGTGCATCGGTATCGTAACCTGTGCCGCAGGTTACATCGTGAAACTCAAGGATTGGTATCAATTTATTATCAACACACGCTTTTACGCAGGCTTTCTGTTTGGTAAAATTGCTTTGCCACGACCACGAATTGGCCGAATTGTTGGTAACCGAAACGATGCGCGCACAATTGGCTCCTGCTTTTTTCATGTCAGGAAATGATTCCATCCCATTCGTTTCGGATTGCCAAAACACAGCAGTATTGGCGCCAATCGGGATAAATTCATTACCGCTCGCATCATATAACTTTCCATCGAGAACAAAAAACCCTTTGCCTGAATTGGAATCAGGTCTTGCAATCTGGGCAGCAGCTCTTTCGACCATTGCAAACAGCATCATAATACCCAGATAAAACAGCGGTAACTTCTTCATATTGTATTTCTACTTTAAAATGACGGACAAGTTTTGAATTGCCCTAAACTATCTTGACTTCTTCCGACTTGTCAAATACCCATAAATCGCGGCGGCAGGGCCAATATTCTGGTGAACAGTGTATTCTGAACTTGGCGGGGCGTAGCGGTTGTTGTACCAACGCTCGTGAACCGGCCACAGGCTTTTATCAGGATAACATTTGGTGTGGGCATAATCAGAGTCCCACCACCCCCAGGCATTGCAATCGCCGTTGTTTCCCTGCATCCAGTCGCAGTCGGCAGTTGGTCCGTAAGGTATAATTCCGGGAACCACTTCCTTTATTCCCTTTTTGTTGTACCACCAATCCATGTTGAAAACCTGAGTTGGGTATTGATGGCCAACACCGGTAATCCAGGTCATATCGAGCTGGTTTCCGCCCAGCATGTAATCGCAGGTAGAATAAACAGCCTTGAGGTATTTCGGGTCGCGGGTCACTTCCCAAGCCAAAATGGCTGGCAAAACCTGCGGGGTAGTAGCCTGTCCTACCTGAACTTTAAAATTAAAATTGCCACCCATGCGGAAACTGCGATTTTTATCAATCGATTCGGTCACCTCATTTTGCGCAAACAGTTCGGTGGCTTTTACCAGTTCCGCTTTCAACGCAGCATCAAAACCGACAGTTTTTTCTGGAGTGGTTACAAACGCCCAAATTCCCCATTCGTAAGCACCAAATTTCGAAATATTGCCTGCCGTAACATCCAGATCGGCTTTGAAACCATCGAGCCATTTCGGGTCGCCGGATAACTTATACAGCCAGGCTTCGGCATTGGCGCGGTGCGATTTTATTTTTGTCTCATCGCCATCGCGAAGGTTATTTTGCGCCCATTCGAATGCTTTCAGCGCTTCGGTTTTCCAGACTAAGATGCTGTCGTTCGAACTGACCTTTTTTGACAGTAGCTTGTTTTCGGCAGCAACTTTATAATTGTAAGCCATTTGGGCGGCAAGTTTAGCGTATATAAAAGTCAAACGCGGTTCTTCAGCATACACAATCCATTGCGGCCGTACATCTTCATACGAAGGGAATCCTTGCCCGGCTTCCTTATTGGGGTAATTATCACCTTCAATGCGGGCACCGGCAATTCCACCGGTCGGTCCTTTGGCTCGCCGGTAATGGTTAAGTAGCCAGCCAGCTTCGTCGAGCAAATCTGGAATCCCATTGCCACTTTCCGGAATATTCAACTCCCCGTCGCTAAAACTGCGGGGCTTCAATTCAAAGGTTGTCATAAGAAAAGCCGGGATAACGGCATGGGAAACATACGCGTCCCAATCGCCTGCATCCTGGTACCAGCCCCAAATGTTGCGGCAATCGTATGAGTCGTCGAAAAGTGGTTCCAGTACATCAAGCGGGGCACTTTCCCAATTCGAATCCATGTTGCGGAATTTGGTGTAACGAAGCCTGAAATTGGGCGTGACATTTGGGTTGTGCGGGGCATCGCGTTCGTATTTGGTATATGGCTCTTTCAGCGCTATGCCGCTGCGGTGATGATAAAGTCCCCGACAAGTAGTAACAAACGGTTCGCGGTAAACATCGGCATCAATTCTGAAAGGATACGAAATTCCCAACCTGTCAACCGAAACCACATATTCACCGCGCTGTTTGAACGAAGAAAAATCGCACTGCCAAACATCGGCTGCCACAAAATTACTGTTTGGTCCATGGTTGATGGAAAGTTTTTTCCGGTTGAAGTGAAAGACGGATCCTCAGGGAAACTTCGAAGTTTGCACCTTTATCGCGAAACTTATCAACCTTCCTATTCCGTAGTTTTTCATTCCGGTAAAACTGGCGTTTTGAAGAATGAAAATATTGTATTCCTTCCTTTGTATTTTGCCGGTTCTTTTGCGCAATTTGGAGTCAACTTTGAAATTGTGAGAATTTTAAGCAGTTAATGAATATAGCCACTTCACACGAAATCCGGGCAAAGGGGCAAACCTAAACTCCGATCAAACAACAATTTTTTGGTAGTCAAGAGGTTTCAAACAGAAGAATTAGGACACGAATTGCCAATTCGCGCCAGCAGGGGGAGATTCCACTTTGCTCAATACCATCAGCTTTATTAATTTTGCATAACAACATGCAATTTTAACAATTGATACCTTGCTCTTCAGGATATGTCTAAAAACTTGCAATCGCTAGTGCTGATTTGCAATCAGCACTTTTTAGCACTGGATTTATAATCCAATACTAAAACATCAAATAAAAAATCCCTATTTTTATGGCTATGGGAATCAATAAT
>JBBSBP010000064.1:0-29163 GCA_038251165.1 Bacteroidales bacterium
GATCTTGTTAATCCCGCTTATCTTTTTAATTTCAATTAGTTGAGAAATTTAATCCGGCCTTTGAGTAGCTAATTGAACGTGTTTAATAGAATTAATAGTTGGATTTTGGATTGAATCTAATAATAAACATTAATAATATTAATTACAACCAAATGAAAAAGCCAATAACTCTTGTGTTGGTGAAAAGGATATTATTCATTGCCCTGCTATTTTTATTTATTATTATAACAAATCCATGTTGGGCACAGGTTATTCCTATTCCAATTCCGGAAAAAATAGGATGCTATACCAGTGGCGGAGCATACCAGCCTTGCGGTTCCAGCTGGACAGATCACTACAATGGTGTTGAATACAATTGCAGGTGCGATTGTTCAAGTCCGTCAGCCCAGGATTGTTTCCCAATCGCTGGTCCCAATAATAATAATTCCGGTCAAGGCAGTATTTCCTACTTGCTAAATCCGGGAGATGTTTCAATTAACGGTCTGACCCAGGGAAACCCATTTTTCACTGCACACCAAAGTCAATCTTTTGAGGATTGGGCGACAGAATATAAACAACTTCTGGCCTCTTATGGAATTACGAGTATTCTGGACAAAAACTTTACAATTCCAAAGGTGCCACTAAGCGGGAATAATAATTTAAACGCGATTTATATCAGCAAATCTGCTGATTTTAAACCGACTACCGCACCTGCTGTTAAACCGGATACGGAATTCCCCGCTGTTACAGTACCCATAATGGGAGGCTCACCATTGACCCAGGCTGAAAGAGAAAGACAGGCGCTGCTGGTGAATAAATTCGGAAAACAATATATCGATATGATGACCTATGTCAGACCGGAAACCGGTATGATCGAAAGTACACCACCGGTTGCCGATCTGTCAGATTCGAAGGAATATAAAACCGCGGAAGCTTTTTTTGATAAAATCGGAGAACATCCACTTGGCGTTTTACCCTCCTATACCGGAAAACTTTTGCTGAGCACAGTCAATGAATCAGACAAATTGATAAGGGATATCACTATAAATGGTAAGTATTCAGATGAAGAAATAGTGACTATGAATCCGGTAAAAGTGATTTTAAATAATGTCGTTATTGAACAGGTTACGACCCGGGTGACGGAAACATTGGGAAATCTGGCTGAAAAAACCGGCGTTGCATTTATGAGTAAAAAATATGGTGAAGCACGGAAAGAAGGAACTGAACTCGCCATAAAATTAGGAAAGGATGCACAAACCACCATCGAGGCCTGGACCGCAAAGAGACATTAACAGCTATGAAAAAACTAAAAAAAGCAATTCTGTTTATCTTATTGTGGCAAGGAGTACTTGCAGCAAATGGTTCAATTGCCTCCAATGATTCCTTGCGTTTTGAAGTTTTACTGACCAGTAAAATGCTTGACGATATTCATTTCAATGAAAAATTCATTTCTTCTGTCGACATCACATCAAACCGGTTTATTTTGCTCTCAACAACCAACAGGTTCTATTTGGTAGGGTGGGGAGGCATTGAACCGATGGGGAATGAAGTTACAGGTAAAATCAGCTCCTTTTCCTTTACATCCGACAACCTGCTGATGGCCATCCGAAACAATGAACTTTGTGCTTTTGATTCGCCCGGAAATCTTACCAGGCTATTTGGCTTACCCGGGCAGTCGATGGGTATTGCTACCGGTGATGGTATCGTGTATGTTTATGACCACAACAAAGACAAAAAAAAGTATTCGCTATACATGATCGCTAAAGGTGGTAAATATGCCAGGCTGTTTGAGATTCCAACACCGATAAATTCAGTCATTGAGCGGAATAATTCCCTTTTGTTTGCCACTGGCAGCGCATTGTTCAGTTACACGATTAAGACGAAAGAATTAAAAGTGATCGTGGCACTTCCGAAGGCCAGTGAAATCATGTCAGTCGCATTGGATTCATTAAAAAACAGGATATACTTCTCCACTGAAAATGAACTTTATGCACTTAAAGATTCCAGCCTGGTAACCATCTCCGATAAATTCTCAGGAACGCTCAAGTATTTCAACGACGGACTCCTGGTCTTTAATGCTGAAAAAAAATTCTTAATCCGGATCACGGGGCTGGAGGATCAGATCGCATCAAAAGTGCAGGCGATGAAGACCGCTGTAAAAGACCAGCCAACAACAGACATCCTGACCAATGCAACGATAATCGATCTGGTAAAAACAAAACTTTCTGATCGTTTAATCATTAACCTGATCAACCGGTCCAGGGTCGATTTTAACCTGAGTGTCGACTCCATGATTTTTTTGTCGGGCCAGAATGTTTCTTCCGAGGTTATAATAGCCATGAAAAATGCGATGAAAAGAAAAACAAGTAATGCAAACGATAATAATCGATGATAATACAAGATAAAATCAGATGCCTGTCCGCTGTTATTGATTGATAATAAATAAAATAAATAGATTGAGTATGAAAAGATTTGTCTCGGTTCTATTCCTGTCCTTATTTGCTGTAATTTGTTTGCATGCCCAACCAGCTGAAAAACTTACCAATTCGACCATTATCAAGATGGTTAAAGCAAAACTTTCTGATGATCTTATTATAGAAGAAATAAATAATTCAGAAGTGAATTTTAATGTAAGTCCTGACTCCATAAAATACCTGTCGTCCAAAAAAGTTTCATTTTCAGTTCTGAAGGCCATGAAAGCTGCAACTGACACGCAAATAAATTTCGTTCCCGGGGAAAGTTCAACCAATACCAATCCCGTGGAGCCGGAACAAGTCCAGGTACCCGCTGAAGAAACCACCCGGGAAGCTTTAATTATTCAGACGGATGATCCGGTTAAACAGCCCGAATCGGAGCAACCCGTGACTAATACAAATGATTCCGGCGTACAACCTGTAACTAACCGGGGAAATGATATGATCATGAAACCCGGAGCAGAACAATTACCGGCACGCAAGGAAGAGCCTTCGATCCAATCTGAACCGATTCAGCCGACTGAATCCGAAAGAGGGAATGACAATCCGAATGCAGAATCAGAAGTTTCAGTCACCGCGATGAGTTATGTTATCCCTGTGACTGAACTGATGACATTTTTCGATGGTGAGTTTAATGCCCTGACGGTTATCATTCATGGATGGAATCAGCGGATCAGGAATTCCCTTGAAAACGGAAGGCAAATTAAAGAGAATATCACGGATGTTGACCAGAAACTAACGGATAAAAAAAATGCTGATTCCAAAGGATTTACGAATGAGATTGTCTTGCTGAAAAGTCAATTATCGAATTACCGGGCGGGTTATAAAAAATATAAAAGCGATATGCTTACCGACGGAGCGACAATAACCAAAGAACTGAAGGATCTTGGAAGTGAAGCGGATCGGTCAATCAGCAGCAAATTCAGTAAAGTCAGCACTATGGTGAAATCAGCAAATCCCGATCCTTCGGCTGAACTTACAAAAACAAAAGCGATAACAATACCAAAGCAGAAAGTTGACGATAATGTAATAAATTATGTCTCTCCTGCAGCGGAAATGTTGATCTTCTATCAGAATGAAATCAAATCCATCAGGGATATTATTTTAGTCTGGAACGAAGATGTCATTTCAGTCAACAGGAAAGATGCAGAACTTAACAACCAATTGGAACCATTGAATAAAGAGTTGATGAATTATCAATTGAACCCTAAACAGAATAAGCTGGAAATCAACGCATTAAAAAAACAATGTGCCACCATTGAGAAAGCAAAAAAGCTGGTATCCCAGAAAATTGAAAAGGACAGTAAGGATCTGTCCAAATACCTGGATGTTATTGGCAAGGAGTTGCAAAACTCTGTAAAAGAAAGATTTACTGATATTATTGATCATGTAAACTATTCCTTTCAGGAGGATTATTCAGGGTCTTAAAATACCAGTGAATACGAAGTCCCTTCAGTGTAAGGATATAAGAAGAAATCTATGAATAGACATCAGACTATGTTGAATCAATCGGCAGTCAGACTAAATTTTTCTTCCGGATTAAACAAATTTTTCATTTGTTGTATGTTGGTTAGTTTAACCGGATTAACTTGTTTCGGGCAATATCAGAAAAACGCTTCCATTGAAAAATCCAGAAATCTGATCATTTTCGGGAAAATCAATGATGCAATAGTCTCTTACGCTTTGCCTGCAAAAAATTCAAATGATCCCCTTCCGGTTGCAGAATATGCTTATGCACTGGCCCTCGGCGGAATTTATGATGCCGCGCTGATACAACTGGACCGGCTCTGGTTTACCGAACAAAAACCGGTCGAGGTGAATTTTTTCGCATCCCAGGTATTGGCCTTGATGGGATACAATGACCTTGCAGCTGAGTTTTGGAAGGAACCCGTTAAAAACAAAACACCCCTGTGGATCGCATCAAAATCTTCCATGTTATTGCAAAAATACAAACGGAGATATCCGGTTGTTGTCCAATTTAATACGGAAGAGCTTAAAGCTGAATTCAGACGTGCCAATGAACTGGCTTCACAAAATTTATATTTTCAGTCTGTTGTTTTGTTTCAGGAAATTGTCAATCAATATCCTGATGAATACCTTCCTTATATAGGCTTTAGTATTACCCTGGAGAAAATCGGATTGCCTGAACTATCCATGCAGGTCCTCGAAAAAGGAATTTCACTGGTCAGTGATGATGCTGAACACCATGAAATGAGGCAGATACTGGAACAGCAACTGATCTCCATAAGGCAGAAGATCAGTTCATTACCCGGAACTACATCGTTTGATCTGAAACCGTCAAATGTCAGTGAAGATAAAGGTCCGCAAATGATGGCCTACGCGGGAGGTATGGCAACATCTTCCTATTCCACTTTTAATTGCCGGTACGGATATTTTGTGTCGGGAAAAAGCAATGCATCTTTTGATATCGGTATGAATAAAACTTCCGGCGGTTCATCAACCAATTTAGGATTTTCAATCTACAGCCGGGAGAAAATTTTTGTTTCGGGTGCCGGACTTCAATCGACCATCCAAAATGGTGCAGTAACTTTTTATACTAAAATCTCTGTTGGCCTTAGTTTTATGAATGCTAAACGAACGGCCAGTTATGATGTTTTTCTGGATGGTAACATGGGATTGACTAAAGGAGCAACACGAACCATATATATGTCGATTGGAAGAAGTCTGTATTTTGGAAAAAGAAAATAAAACCCATGAAAAAGTTTTATAGCTTATTATTTGCCTTGTTGCTGGGAAATCTGGTTATTCAGGCTCAGGACACACAAAAGCTGGAATCATTCAGGAATAGTGCATTGAAGGAATACCGGATGTATTTCAGTCGTGCGGAACTGACTGAAAACGGGCAGTTGAGCCTGGCTGCTTCGGATCAATATATCCCGTTGAATGCCGATGCGAAATTGAAAATTCTGGAGAACATTACTTCTGCATGGCAGCAATCGCTGGTATTAATCCGTTTTGATGCTAAAAATGAGTTGTGGGGAAGGAATAAGGATACCGGAAAAACTGAGCTGTTGGATGTATGGGACCTGAAAGCGGCACAAGCCATCCTGACACAACCCCAGGAAACCGGGAAATTTGCCAGACATCCATGGTTTTTTTATCTCGGAGAACAGGGAATGTATGACACGAATAAAAATATTAACCTGTCATTGAACACACGGCTGGGTTTTTTCCTGCTTGAGAACAGGTGGGACCTTGCAGCTACTTATTCATTTAATTTCATGGGTAATGCAGATTCTGACGCGACCACAGGTCAATCCAACCTTGGTCTGATGAGCAAAGTCTATTTTCCGATTAAAAAATACAACATCAGTCCCAACGTCGGAGGCGAAATATCAATGGCCACCGTTATCGATGAACAGAATGTTACCACCAATTCGATGAATAAATCATTCCTGATCGGAATAAGCTGGTTTGTGGGTATCGGAAGTTTGGATATCGGGATCCGGACCGGTGATGAAGTGATGACGATGATCGGTTTTACGATCTTTCCAAAAGCAAAAAGCAAAAGCAGGAATAACGGACTCAGCTTGCTAAATGCCGGGAAATAAGCGTGTACTGGTATCCATCCCAATCCTTGTTCATCTCCGGATAAGCAGCCCTTCATCCTGTCGGTCAGCTCTCAAAATCAGATAATTATTTTTCTAATCCAGCTGGTAGCAAACCAGCTGCTGCATGTAACGCAGGTACAGTTTGCCGTTGGCTACAACCGGCACGGTCCATGCCGGGTTTTTAACATCCTCCAGGGCATGCTGAATCTCCCCGGATTTTTTGAAGCCGGATGGATCGGGTTCGACCAGAAACAGGTTCCCTTTAATATCCAGGCAAATTAAATGTCCATCCACAAAAGTTGTCGTACCCTGTCCAATTTCTCCGGTACTCCAAAGCTCTTTCCCGGTCAACAATCCGATGCATTTAAACTGACCGTTATTTCGTGAACTTTCGCCGGAATAGCCATACAGATAACCGTCAACCAGAACGGGATCGGAGTGCTGGGCTTCCAGTGCATGGCTCTTCCACAATACGGAATAACCCGTTGAGCTGACTTTAAGCGCTTCACATCCCATTTTGTAACCCGAGGTATGGAATACGATATCTCCTGATACCAGCGGCGTAGTGGCGTTAACCCCGTACTCCGTGGCCCATGGAGCCGTCCACAGCAATTTCCCGTCCGAAGCATTCAGGCACGAAAGGCCGGTCCCCTGGTAAATCAGCAATTTATCTTCATTCTCCATTTTTATCGTGATGGCGGCAGCGTAACCAGCCCTGCCTTCCATCGATTTCCAGACCACGTCTCCCGTTAATTTATCGTAGGCGATCACCAGCGCCGTGCCGCCAGCCTGAACTATGACCAGCTTATTCCAGACCAGCGGACTTGTTGAATAACCCCAGGTAGGTTCCTCACCACCCTCATCTTTTACATTTTTTCGCCAGAGAAGTTTCCCGTCTTCCAGTTGCCAGCACACCAGGTCAACGCTGCGTCCAAAGGTGTAAACCCGATCGTCCTGAATAAACGGGGTAGCCCGTGGTCCGGGGCCATGGCTTATTCCTGTCAACGCTTCATACGAACTCATCCAGATCAGTTCACCGGTATCCGCGTGGATGCAAAAGAGGATATCATGGTGTTCGTCCCTTCCCGGAACAAGCAGGCGGTTGCCCTGTACAACCGGTGATGACCATGAAGCAGTCGACTTATCCTGGCACAGGTAGTTCAGCTGCCAGATTTTTTTCAGGCCTTTCGACCAGTTGGTCTGAATCCCCACGGTGGCGCTTTTCCCGTCCATGTTGATTCCCCTCCAGTTCGGCCAGTCGGAAGTTCCCCGGGTAAGAGGTGGTATTGGAGTTTTTGCAGCGGGGATCGCATCTTGTTTCCCGCTAATGGGCTCACTTCCCATGATTCCCTGGTAGATTTGATATCCGGCATAAATTCCGCAAACCAACACCACGGTGACGATAATCAGGCTGATTTTTACTTTTCGTTTCATACCGGTTAATTGTCTTTAATTATACTTGTATAATTTCTTCTGAAGCAGAATTTTCAGCTTTTGGGCGCTGAATGGAAACAGGAACCTTAATCAGGTGAAGTTATCCAATTTTTTTTAAATCGGAATCGCATTAACCCACATTGCAGCTATCCATCCGTAATGTATTGATACACTGATTTTGGCTGTTTTCCGCACTTTTTCAATAAAGCCTCTGAAACCCTTGGTTTTATAGGATTAAATTTTCTAAATGGGTGTCCCAAAGACGATTTTGGACTTGTTTCTCATTTGAATCCATGAAAAATCCCGTCAGGGATTTAATGTGGGTAGCAAAACAGATGTAGCAAATAGTCCCCGGCCCTATGGGAAGGTAGAGACTGTGGCAGACCTATTCTACCCACATACAGTGCCTAACGGCACTTTCAATCCTCATTTTGGAAATAAGCTACAGGTTTGAAAATAAATCGTTCTGACAAATACCCTCTGCCTTCTAACAGATACCCTCCGGCTTCTGACAATTACCTTCCGGGTTTTGAAAAGGAAAACAAGCTATCCTTCAGGTTTCCAGTTCATACCCCCTGACCACACTGCCCCTCGTTTGAGCGATAGCGGAAACGAGGGGTTGTTGGTTGTGCGTCTATGACGCACATTATTTCATAACAATTGAAAAACCTATCCGGGAACAAGAGGATCTTCTTTGGGACATTTTAGTATCTATTACAAACTGACAACCGGCAAGATCCTAAGAAATTATTGGCAACCATAAAATAAACGGAATCAATTTATTTTGTTGGTTCTTAAGTCTCCCCTTTTGGGGAGATTTAGAGGGAGCTGCAGCATCCTTACCGGGTGCTGAAATTTTTAATCGCAGGTGAAAATCAAAACAGTTTGCAGGTAAATTCCGAGGCAGACTCGCAGACGTGTCCGGAATAATCAGTTTCAGTGGTGGAAATTGAGCCGGTTTGAATAAATATCATCAGTCGATTAGAACTAAATACAAAGTTTAATCGTTAGTTTTGTAGTTTAGAAAAGAGTATAAAACATGAATTTAGTTGAAAAAAGGGATTTTATCCATAGTCATTTGCATCAGATTGATGAAAGCCTGATTGATCAATTTTATGAAATGCTTCGTAACGAAGAAGTATTAAAGTCGAAACTAATAAGTCGGGCAAAAAAATCGGAGAATGATATTCATGATGGAAAGGTGTTTACGAGATCCGAAATAGAACAGATTACAAATCATCGGAAATAGTGAAGCTTGTTTACACAGAGCAGGCACTTGCAAGTCTCGAAGAAGCATTGGAGTTTGTTTCTCTAAATGTGTCTCCGGAGAAAATGATAGAAATACGGGATCGAATTTTAAATAAAGCTGAAACCCTACTAATTCAGCCATTAGAAGGACAGAAAGAACCATTTTTAGAACATTTAGGTTTAGCGCATCGACGAATAATGGAAGGTCACTATAAGATTATCTACAGATTTATTGGAGAGTACATTTACATTACTGACATCTTCGATTCGAGACAAGATCCATATAAAATGAAAGGTTAACAACCCCTGCTGGTGCAGACTTGCAATCTGCACCTTTTTTTTGGAATTGTAATCTCGTTTTCCCATTGTTTGCAATGCCCAAAATCTTTGTATTCCAAAAGAATCCCTTTGGAGCCTCTCCCCAGCCCTCTCCGAGAGGGAGCTTGCGGTACGCAGGTTATAAAAGGAATCAATTTATTTTGTCGGTTTTTAAGTCTCCACCTTCGGGGGGTCCATCAGCCGACGGAAGAGGGGACTGCAGCTTCACTCCAAGTGAAACCCTGACTAATCTGGCGCAAACGACGAGTTTCAAAAATTCCTAACTGAAAATGGGATCGAATATAATGAACGATATGTTTGGGATTAAATCATCAATTTCAACATCAAACCCATAGGACTCCGTTTCACTGCGTCCTATGCTGATACATGACGGGGCTTTGCCCCTTTGGGATCGCTATTATATATGCGTTGATGAATAGGTTGCTGACAGGTTGCTCCCCAGCAGAGCCTGTGTCCTCTTCCTCTTTACAAAAACAAAGATAAGATACTATGAATAAACTATCTGTAAATCGGTTGAAAAAATGAATCAAAAAAAATGCTCCGAAAATTTGGATTACAACATAGAAGGGGCAGTGCCGGCAATTTCAATGATATCCTCTACATCGAAGGATTGAAAGACTACGTCAAAGTTTATACAAAGGGCGAAGAGAAACCTATTTTGTCGCTCAATTCCATCAAATCGCTCGAGCTAAAGCTCCCTGAGGAGAAGTTTATGCGGGTGTACCGTTCATATATCGTTAACCTCTATAAAATTGATACCATCGAGCGCAGCCGCATCATCTTTGGCAAGACCTACATTCCCTTTAGCGACCAGTACAAAGACAAGTTTCAGGAGTACCTGGACAAGAACTTTTTGTGAGGCAATTTGCGAGTTTGTAATTCATTATCAGCAGGATCTAATTTTCATATGAATATACCTATACCCAATCTATATAAATTCTGACAACACCCATTAAGGCCGATTTTCTGGTGTCAAGCTGAATTGTATAAAAAGTGTGATTTAAACATCCACACTGTCCCTCGTTTGAGCGATAGCGGAAACGAGGGGTTATTGGTTTTGCGTCTGTGGCGCATCTTTGATATATTGGTTCATTTTTTTCTGCAGGTGACCGTGATTTTTTGTAACTTATCCATCAAAAAATGTCAGCTGATAATTATTTCATCAACGACCAAAATTCGGTTTACTTTTTAACTTTCACAATTGTGGATTGGGTCGATGTTTTTACACGTAAAGAATATAAGTTTGTAATTGCAGATTCGTTAAATTACTGCATTGAGCATAAAGGTTTAGAAGTTTTTGCATGGCGCTTAATGTCCAATCATTTACATTTGGTTTGCAGGGCAATGATTGTTGGGCGTCCGGAAGAGTATCTTTACAGTTCGGCCCGCGATTATTCGGGGGAGAAAGGCTTTGTTAATGTTCAAATTGGTTAGCGGTATATGAACTGCATCTGAACGGACAAAAAGTGGGTAATCATTTTTTTGCTCCGGGGTCCATAAGTTCTCCTTCAGGTAAAAGCTTTTATAAAGCAGTATTTTTACTCCGATATTGCAAATAACTGAAATAACATCGTACCCGGAAGGAAGTTGTCTCAAAAGTCAAATTAATCGATGAACCGGTCACCCCGAATTTATTTCGGGGTCTGATATTCAGTGCGATGGGATCCTGAAACAAGTTCAGGATGACTCGGTCTATGACTTTTGAGACAACCTCATCATGGTTTAAAAAACCATTGATGAATTTTATTTGGCATCCAGAATAATTGGTGAACTCTTTTTGCTGTCCATTATAATGAGTTTGGCATTGGGCGATGTTGCAATGGCCTTAATCATTTCATATTGCAACAGTTTGTCGCTAAGTCCTGTGTTCAGGATTTTCTGGTAATCGGCGATCCCTTGTGCTTCTACCCGTTTCCTTTCTGCCTCCTGTGTTTCTTTCTGGAGCACAAAGGTCATTTTTTGAGCTTCCTGTTCCGCGTTTATCTTCGATTCGATGGCGGTTTTTACTGATTCCGGCAGGGTTATATTACGCACCAGCAGTTGTTCAAGGGTCATTCCCCGGCTCATAAAATCACTTTCGATCGTTTTAAAAATTCTGTCCTGAAATTCATCACGCTTGGTAGAATACAGCGCTACAGCATCATAATACACAGCATTATCACGTATTTTAGTTCTGCAGATCGGACGTACAATCGTATTCCTGTAATCAGTCCCAATTTCTTTCAGAATGCGTGGGGCTTCAGTTGGAATGACCTTGTAGAGTACAGTCAGATCAATAATTACTTCCAGTCCGTCGGCTGACAATACCCGGATGGCATCATCGCCTGACTGGTTGCCTTCATCCTGAATACCTGACATGGTATAATTCTGGGTGCGGACATCGAACATGACCACTTCAACCAGGGGATTAACAACATTCAATCCACTTTCAAGGACATTATTATTCACTTTCCCGAAGAGTTTCTGAACTCCGACATAACCTGGTTCAATCTGTTTGACTGCGGATAAACCTGCACCTACAATTACAATCAGAAGTCCGACCAGGCTAATGAGACTGGTGAAGGATCTGGCTTGTGACTCGGTTTTGGCAAGAGCAAAACCAATTACAATAACAGCGATACCAATAAAAATTAAAAACATATACTTCAGATTTAAGGGTTTGTACTTAAAATGATTTGATTTCCCGTAAATATACGTGTTTAAAAGGACAGTTCCGGTACGAAAAAGGATTCTGTGGTATTGTTGATTGTAAATGCGAATACAAATGCGATTAAATAAGTAGTTTTATTCATGGCTATTGTTATCAAGTTCGAACCACATATTTCCTGAAGCTTCCAGGAGTTGTTAAAGACAATAGAAGTATTTAATTAGGATAACATCTGTTCGGTAAACCCTAAACTTCCGGATTTAGGTTTCCTGAAGTATGAACGAATTTAATAATTTCAGCAGATCGGGAAAACCGGAAACATTATACTTTGCCAGTGAAGGACTTAACCCGATTCGTATGGTGCAGGCTGTGTCGGGCAAAGCCTGATAAAGAAGTTCATCGGAATTGTCATCGCCGGCAGCAAAAATAAAACCGGCCGGTAAATTTTTGATCAACGATCTGGCCGCCTGTCCTTTATCGTATCTGCCGCTTTTAACCTCCAATACTTTATTCCCTTCAATAATTTCGAAATCTGTTTTATGGCGAATTATTTCAGCCAGGTTATCGCGCAATTCACACAGCCGTAACTGTACAAAATCAGTTTCCGCATTTCGGTAATGCCAGGCAATACTGCTTGTTTTTTCTTCAATGAATGTACCACTGCAGCGATTTACAAATTCAGTCAGAATGGGTCTGACTTCTTCTTTCCAGTGGTCAGCCGAATGGAAGGCTGTTTCCCAGTTTTCACCCGTTCGTTTTATAAAATAGCCATGCTCCGCAACTAAAGTGACATTAACATTCCTGAACTGCTCTTCCAGGGAATCTTTGTCTCTGCCACTGATTATTACAATTTCATTTTTGGAATCGTTGCTTAAATTCCGTATGATTTTTAGCGTGTTATTATCCAGGGTGGCGAGTTCCGGATATTTGGCGAACGAAACGAGTGTTCCGTCGTAATCGAGAAAAAGTATGCGGTGTTTTGCATTTTGATAATCTGATACGATTTGTGAAAAAATCTCCCCGTTAATAAATCGTACCTCCATTAGTTTTTGTCGTCTTTTGGTATCAAATGTCTGCTTGAAAAAATCGAAGGCCCAGGCGAACACATTGTAATCCGAAATTCGTTTTTGCATTCTTTTTATCCGGATTTGTTTTTCTTCCTGCTTCATTTCGAGTGCGTTATGAATGGCTTCTGCCATTTCAAGGTTATCCGCCGGATTAATAAGTATAGCTTCGGTAAGTTCTGCCGATGCACCGGCCATTTCACTCAGGATTAAAACACCCTGGTTTCCACCTTGGCAGGCTATGTATTCCTTGGCTACCAGGTTCATCCCGTCGCGCAACGGAGTGATCAAACCCACATCGCTTAAATCGTAAAGCGCTATCATTTCATTAAAAGACAATGATTTGTACTGGTATATGATTGGTCTCCAGGCCAGTGAGCTATACTTCCCGTTGATGCGTCCCACGGTGTATTCAATCTCCTTTTTCAATTTTCTATACTTTGCAATATTGTCGCGTGAAGGGACAACAACCATATTGAAAACCACTTTTGTCAGCCATTTGGGATATTTTTCAAGGAATGTTTCATAGCCTTTGAGCCGTAACAACAATCCTTTGGAATAATCAAGCCTGTCGACAGAAAAAATAAGCTTTTGGGTGGTAAGGTATTTTTTAATCTTTTGTTTTTCGGCATTCACCATTTTGTTCAGACAGGTCTCATGAAATTTTTCATAGTCTATCCCAATCGGAAAAGCATCGGCTTTAACCAGTTTGCCGGGTGTATAGATTAAATTCTGATGGCATTCATAACCGGTAGTTCGTTTTACCGACTTGATAAAGTGTTGTGTATAGTCGTGTGTGTGAAATCCAATCAGGTCGGCCCCAAGCATGCCCCTGATAATCGATTCACGCCAGTGACGTGGCAATAACCTGAACATTTCGTAGGATGGAAACGGAATATGCAGAAAAAACCCAATGGTCGCATCAGGTCTTTTTTTTCGAATCAACTCAGGAAGCAACATCAAATGGTAGTCATGTATCCAAATAAAGTCACCGGGCCGAATGATTTTCACCAACTCATCACAAAATATCGAATTAGCTTCTTCATAAGCTTTGAAATATTCGTTGTTAAACACACTGTAGGACGGGAAATAATGAAAAAGGGGCCAAATGAGATCGTTACAAAAACCGCTGTAAAATAAATCGTTTAATTGCCGGGACAGGATGATAGGAGCCATGTCAAAATGCTCATTCACCAGATTTTCCGATGAAAAATCTTCAGGCAGATTATCGGCTATCCCAGTCCAGACGATTTTATCGGTACCGGCAGATCTGCTGTTTTTCCTAAAACTATCGGAAAGCGCAAGAATAGCAGAAACAAGGCCGCCGGAGTTTTGTACAGCTCTGTATCCGCTTTTTGTTTTCGTGAATTTATAAGGTAAACGATAAGCGGCAATGACTAGTCTTTCGAAATTTATTGGATTGTCCATATCTTCCTGAAATTTAATGCAATACGTCAACTGAACCAAAAGTAATGTTCAGGGATTACTAAAAATAACCAAAATTTGGTAATTTTAAAGTATTTAAATTAAAAAAATACAGATGAATCAATATTTTAGTAATGAATCAGTCCGGCTTGTAATTGCATCAGTTGCGTTTTTTGTATTACTGGTGATTATATTTTTTATATACAGGTATTTATTTCATTTTTTCAAAAAAAAAGTAACCAGGACAGAACACAGGATTGATGATTTTATATTAAACCTGTTTAAAATACCTGCTTTATGGGTAATTTATTGGATACTTTTAAAGATTTTCACACACCTGTTTCTCAGTAGTTTGACCTTCTTCCCTTATTTATTGCATATTAATTCATTGCTCCTCATATTTTCGCTGGCATGGATTTCAATTCAGTTTATTAAAGCAACTACTTACTATGTGCAAAGTAAGCTTGATGTCGGAGTTGTTGATAATCTTAGTGCACGTAAAAGCCTCACCCAGCTTAATGTTTTTAAGGGTATAGCCAATTCGGTCATTATAACGATTGCCATTGCCATCGGATTACTTACGTTTGAACAGGCAAGGACGATTGGATTAAGCCTGCTGACCTCAGCCGGGATTATTGGAATTATTGTCGGATTTGCCGCACAGAAAAGTATAGGCCTTATTTTAGCCGGAATACAAATTGCAATTACCCAGCCAATCCGTCTTGACGATGTTGTAATCGTAGAAGGGGAATGGGGCCGGATTGAAGAAATAACCCTAACTTATGTGGTTGTTAAAATCTGGGATGAGCGGCGGTTGATCCTTCCGGTTACCTGGTTTCTCGAAAAACCGTTTCAAAACTGGACCCGTTCCAGTGCGGATATTCTCGGAACATTATTTATTTATGTTGATTATAGTTTTCCGGTTGATAGCCTAAGGAAAGTTTTACCCGATATGGTGAAAAAACATCCTGAATGGGACGGGCGGGTGATGAATGTACAGGTTACGAATGTAACGGACCGGTACAAAGAATTAAGAATACTGATGAGCAGTTCTGATGCTTCAAAAAACTGGGATTTAAGAACCGCAATAAGAGAGGAACTCATCGATTTTATCCAGGCCAATTACCCGGATACATTTGCTAAAATCAGGATTAAAGCCGATGGATATGATCCTGTTCCTGCAGAATTTAATAATCCGGATTCAATCCATCCCGGTGAGACAGGCAAATAAGTTATGGTTTAATGAATTTTGAAATGATCTTTTCCTCTGAAAACAGGATAGCCGTATTAATTAAAGCTAAATGTGAATAGGCTTGCGGAAAATTACCCAAAAGTCTTTTGGTCGTAAAATCAATATCTTCGCTAAACAGTCCAACATGGTTTCCGCAGGCTAAAAGGTTTTTAAAGATTTCATTTGCTTCTTCCTTCATCCCTATTCTGATCAAAGCCTGAATTAACCAAAAGGTGCATATGGTAAACGATGAAGTTGGCAGACCAAAATCATCGGTGTTGATATACCGGTACATTAACCCTTTGTAATAAAGCCTGTCTTTTACGGCCAATACCGTTTTCTGATACTTTATATCATCAGCAGCAATAAAACCATATTCTGCCATAAGCAATAATGAGGCATCCACATGTGAATTACAATAGGTTTGGGTAAAGGTCTGCAGATCCTCTTTCCATCCATTATTTAAGACATCGGCTTTTATGTTATCGGCAATGCCCCTCCACAATTCAGCATAGTAAGTACTGTTCAGCAGCAGGGCTATTTTTGCGGCCCGGTCCATGGCAACCCAACTCATCACTTTCGAGAAAACAAAGTGTTTTTCTTCGTTTCGGATTTCCCAGATCCCCCTGTCCGGTTTATCCCAGTGCGAAGAAACTGTTCGGGAAATATTCCGGACAATCTCCCACATATCTTCAATTTCGTCTAATGTGCCGGGGAAATATTGGTAATACTGGTAAATAACATTGAGTAAATAACCAAACACATCGTTTTGTCGCTGGTTATAGGCGGCATTCCCGATTCTTACCGGCTTCGAATTTTCATACCCGGAAAGATGGGGTAAGCCGGTTTCTGTCAGTTCACGTTCACCTCTTATTCCATACATGATTTGGAATACATCATGTTTCGATTGAAGGATACCTTTGATGTAACCCAGAAAGCGCTGAGCTGCACTGGCATGTCCTGTTTTCAGTAAGGTGTCAATCGACATGGAAGCATCGCGTAACCAGCAAAAACGGTAATCCCAGTTGCGTACCTCACCAATCGTCTCGGGAATACTCGTGGTTAATGCTGCCAGTACTGCTCCTGTTGAATGGGACGACATGATTTTCAGTACCAGTAAACTCCTGTTGATTTCGTTGTTATATCCTGAATACTTTTTGGAACGGTTGGTCCAGTTTAACCAGTAGACTTTTGTACGCTGGTATTCCAGGTAAACCCTCTCAATATCAATTTCGATTAACTTCTGGTTATACGATAACAAGAAAAATTGTGGTTCAGTAAGTACAATTTCGTTGAATTCCAGAATATCATCCAGCTTAAAACTGGAATATAAAAAAACGCAATCAGAACGATCAGCTTTCGAATAAGTCCTGATATGTTTATTTTCTTTGACATGGACGACTTCATCCCGGGCATAATTCAACCGGGGGGAATAGTTGATCCTGAATGCAGGGGTGCCTGATTTAAGCCTGATGTAGCGATAAATTTCGGCCGGTGAAAAATAGTCGTTGTCACTGGTTTTGTAACGGGGCATAAAATCAATAAGTTCAAAAGAGCCTTGTGCCGAAATGTATTCAGTGCACAATACATTGGTAAACTCATAATATCGTTGTGTAATGGTATAAGAGTCGTCAACAACGATACTGAATGAACCTCCTTTTTCCGTATCCAGGAGTTTGGCAAAAACCGATGGTGAATCGAAATCGGGCAGACAGCACCAATCAATACTTCCTTTTTCCGATACGAGGGCAGCACTTCTGCAATTTCCTATCACCCCATAATTCAGGTTGTTCATAGTTTTTTTTATTGGTTGATGAAACATATTTTTCCCCTGCTGAAATCTGGTTTCCAAAAGAACTACGAAGATAATCATGAAAATGAGTAGTTGACCGGATATTTTTCCCTGATTTCAGAAAAAAAAACCGTTTGGCGAATTGACTTTCCAATGAAATGTGTAGTTTTATCGGGTATTACCTTTTCGGGAATTCGTGTTACGATTTGGTAATTCATTTGTTGATATTAACCCCTTGGATCGTCTGTATCCAATTTGAACAAAATACGAAATGAACGATCTTAATTCTGCATTAAAAGAAAAGCTCCGGGCGATGGAGCTTTGGTACAGTAAACGGGAAGGGTCCATTGTCGCGTATTCCGGCGGAATCGATTCTACCTTAGTCCTTTATCTTGCACGGAAATTCCAGGGACGTGATCGTGCTATCGGTGTAATCTCCAATTCCGAGAGTCTGAAGAATAAGGATTTTGTCGAGGCTCAGTCGTTTTGTAAGGAGTTTGATATTCAGCTCCGGGTGATCAAGACCAATGAACTTAGTGATTTACGTTACAGCCAGAATCCGGTGAACCGCTGTTTTTACTGCAAAGATCACCTGTTTCACGACCTTCAGGAAATGAAAAAGGAATACCCGGGTTTTGAAGTTTTAAGCGGAACAAATTACGACGATTTGGGCGATTACCGTCCCGGCATTGATGCTGCAAAGAAGAACCTGGTTCTTTCGCCTATGGTTGATTGTCAGTTAACCAAAGAAGAGCTTCGGGAAATTGCCAGGCATTTTAATTTGCCCAACTGGAACAAACCGGCAAGTCCCTGCCTGAGTTCACGCATTCCTTACAATCAGGAAGTAACCATCCTGAAACTGAAGCAAATTGAGGCTGCCGAAAATATTCTGAACAGTTATGGATTCGAAGATGTCAGGGTGCGTCACTATGGAACTTATGGCAAAATAGAAGTTCGAAAAGAGGACATGGAAAAACTTTTATCCGTCAGGGAAAATGTGATTGCTGAAATTACAGCGATTGGCTTTGAAAGGATTGAAATCGATAACGAAGGTTTGGTTTCGGGAAAAATGAACAGGGTTTTAAGCTCATTCGAACTAAAAAACACAATATAAGGTATGAGAATAATCTATTATGACTGTTTCGCCGGAATCAGTGGCGATATGAATCTTGGAGCTATGATTGATTTAGGTGTAGATCCTGACTACCTGAAGGCTGAACTTCAGAAATTGAATATTGAAGGATTTCACCTTGACATTCAGAATGATATCAGGAGAGGGATTTCAGGAATCAAAGCAACAGTAGTCATTGAAAATCCGGATAATGAAAAACATCGTCATTTAAGGCATGTCGAGGAATTGATCAACCAAAGCGGTCTTTCTGCTGAAGTCAAAATCCTGTCGCTTAAAATATTTGATCTTATTGCTGAAGCCGAAGCTAAAGTTCACCGGATCAGTAAGGAACGTGTTCATTTTCATGAAGTCGGGGCACTGGATTCAATTGCTGACATCGTGGGAGCTGCTATTTGCCTGGATTACCTGAAAGTGGATAAAGTGATGTCTTCCCCCATCCAGCTGGGAGGTGGAACAGTGAAATGCGCTCATGGAATCATGCCTGTTCCGGCTCCGGCAACCACCGAAATCGTGCTGAACGTGCCTGTTAAAACCGGTTTGGTGCAGCATGAAGCCACCACACCAACCGGCGCGGCCATTCTTGTCGCGACGGTAGATGAATTTACGGAACAGATTGATTTCACCATTCAGAAAACTGCATATGGAATCGGGCAACGTGATGTTTCCGAGGTCCCCAATGTATTGCGGGTTTATCTTTCCGACAGTATGGAAAGCACTGATTTTACATCCCGTGAAGAAGCACGAATGCTGGAATGTAATATTGATGATATGAATCCCGAATGGTATGATCATCTCTTTCTTACACTTTTTGAAGCCGGAGCCAGTGATGTTTTTTTAACTCCGGTTATCATGAAAAAATCAAGGCCGGCCAATATGCTTTCCGTGCTTTGTACCCAACGTATCGTTCCGGAGATCAAAACCATCATTTTTAACAACAGTACGACCATTGGGTTAAGGGAATATGCTGTGACCAAAACAGTACTCGAACGGCAGGAAAAGGAAATCGAAACAGAGCTGGGGAAAGTCAGCGTGAAATACAGCTATTTCCAGGGCAGGGAAATCCGGTTCAAGCCCGAATTTGATGATTTAAAGAAACTGGCAAAGCTTCATAGCCTCAGTATGAATGAAGTTGAAAAAATAATCCGAAAAAATCTTTGATATGGATATTCGTGACATCCTCGAAAAATATAAAGAAGGTGAAATTGAAATGGTTGATGCCCTTGCGCATTTTACCAAACGGGGCATTGAAGAAATGGGCTTTGCCAGTATTGACACTGACCGTCTGCACCGGACCGGTTTGCCGGAAGTGATTTATGCATCCGGAAAGACCACGGAGCAAGTCAGGCTGATCGCCGAAAGAATGTATCAGAAAGGTATCGATATTCTGGCAACCCGTGCGAGCGAAGAAATATATGAGGCCGTTAAACAGGTTGTTCCCGGCGCGGTTTATAATGCATTGGCTAAAACGATTTGCTATAAACACAAAGAAGAACTTCCCGGGAAAGGCTATATCGCCATTGTTTCAGCCGGCACGTCCGATCTTCCGGTTGCTGAAGAGGCGGCTGTAACAGCACGGTTTCTCAACAATCAGGTTGAAACAGTTTATGATGTTGGTGTTGCCGGTATTCACAGGCTTTTCAACAAATGGGAACTGATCAGGAATGCCAGGGTGATTATAGTTGTGGCAGGCATGGAAGGCGCCCTGGCCAGCGTAGTCGGTGGCCTGGTCGATAAACCGGTTATAGGCGTACCGACAAGCATCGGTTATGGTGCCAATTTCCATGGATTATCAGCCTTGCTGTCGATGTTGAACAGCTGTGCAAGCGGAGTCTCTGTTGTAAATATTGACAATGGCTTTGGTGCGGCCTGTCAGGCCTCTTTGATCAACAAATTATAATTTTCCAAAATGAATGAGTTAGTTTTACTTTCGCTTACTGCCGCTTCACTCGGTTTTATTCACACAGCCCTGGGGCCGGATCATTATTTGCCATTTATTGTGTTGAGTAAAGCCCGGAAATGGAATATGCCAAAAACCATGTGGATCACTTTTATTTCAGGAGTTGGACATGTCGGAGGTTCTGTTGTTATAGGCCTGGTTGGGATAGCCCTGGGAGTCAGTTTAACGAAACTTACATTTATAGAGGAATTCAGGGGCCAAATCGTAGGTTGGCTGTTAATTGCCTTTGGCTTAATGTATACAGCTTACGGGATCTATAAATTCCTGAAAAACGGGGGTCATCATCATTTGCCGAACTTTCTGATCCCCAAAAGTATCCGCCAGATCAAACATCAGGTTAGTCATGGACTGGAGGAAAAAGTCGATGAAACCCGTCTGACACCCTGGGTTTTATTCATCATCTTTGTTTTTGGACCGTGTGAGGTTCTGATCCCGATGCTGTTTATTCCGGCGGTCCAGAGAAGTACGGTTGGAATTAGCTCAGTTGCCCTGAGTTTTGGCATTGCAACAATCGCTACCATGATGTTTATTGTTTATCTGGGATATATTGGCTCATCTTTTCTGAAATTTAAATCCAAGGAGAAATACATGCACCTGGCTGCCGGGTTGGTTATTCTGTTTTCCGGTCTCGGGATGCAGTTTCTGGGGTGGTAAACAAAATCATTTAATGGATTGATCAACTGGATTTATTCCCCCGGAATGTTCACTTCTTCAGAAATCAAATGTCTGTACTTGTTGTAAAGGAACGAGATGATCAACAGCAATATCCCCAGGGAAACAAATACAATGGTTTTTGATATGGTGTCGAGGTAAGAAATATCGTAAAAGAACAGTTTCAGCAGCGTAACTGCAAATAGCGCGATAGCAGCTATCCGAAGGTGTTTTTTCTTTTTCCAAATTCCCAGAGAAATCAGCAGGAGGGCACAAACACCCCAGAGAATGCTTAATCCAAGTTTATAGGATTGGCTCGAATCGGCCATGTCCATCCAGTGTATCAATTCGCTGCTTGCAATCCATACGATCGAAATGTACAGCAAAAGGTCAAAGTATATTTTAAGATCTGTTTTTAAAAATTCCTGCCTGATATACCTTGATGTGGTTAAAAATAGTCCTGCGACGAAAGCCATGGACAGATACCGGATTCCAATGTATATAAAACCCCGGGGATAGTATGAAGCTAAGGTCTGGTCCAGGTAGGTTTCCCGCAATTCGCTGAACAGGTATAAATCTGCAATTAAAAATACCAGGATCGCCAGGACATTTAAACCGAGATTAATAAAGCCTAACTGCTGGTTTCGCAGTTTCCGGATATTGACCAGGGATAAAAGGGCCAAAAACAGCATGGAATAAATGTTGATCCAAATGGATTTGAATTGAAGTAAATCCGAATTTGTATAAATTTCCGGGAATCGTTTTCCTTCTGCAGTAATCTCAACGGATGAATCCGCAAAGAGGTGTTGAAAATAAGATGCAATTTCCATCCGGAATGAATAATACAGCGTGAACAGAAAAATGGCAGGAATGGCATAAGCACTGATTTTCAGAATTTCTTTCTGAATATTTACCGCAGCAGGCCGCTGAATCTTTTGATTCAGAAAGCTTATAAATCCAAATGACGCCAGAACCAGCAGTGAAGTCAGAAAATTGATATTGAACAGGGGGACTATTTCACCAAGCGGCTGTTTTAAATACGGTCCGCTTCCCCAATCCTGAAGAATACTTACAAAAGCCAGAAAAATTAAACCATAGGAAAGGATTTCATAAACAGGTTCGCTCCTGGTTCGTCCAATCCAAAACAGGATTGCCGCTTCTCCTGCCCATAACAATGTTACCCAATTTCCATCGAGCTGAACAGGTATGGCCAGGGTGATAAAAACCAAACCCAAACCCAAAATAAGATGATATAAATTCCTGTCCGCAAGTTTTTTCCGGTAGATGACAACACTGACTATGAAATGAATTACTGCATTACAAACCGTAAACAGGCCGGTAAGCTGCTTCCCGGTTTCAGGATTGTTTAAAATTGAATATCCAATACCGTAGAACAGGAATGAATTGGTCAGCAAAAGCAAAATATCTTCATTCCCGAACTTTTCGTTTTTCCGGAGTTTATAGGCCAGAAAGCTGATGTAAAAGATCAGAAAGAAAACAGTCAGAAAGGATAATGCGATTTCAAAGTGTTGATTCGTTTGATAGCTCAGGTTAAACCAGGAATAATAGATGAGCCATGTAATAAGAAAAGAAGAATAAAAAACTGGTTTCCAGTATTTTATAAACGAAATAACCAGGATGCCAACATTGATAATCGACATGTAAGAAAACAGTATGATCACATGTCCTGAATCATCACTTAACAGAAATGGAACTGCGTAGGCTCCTGCCAGGCCAATATGGGCAATGACTTGTTTGTTGTAGTTTAATGCAGCATAGACTGTAAAAACAGTAAATATGACCATCAGGGCAAAGGTTAAACCCTGTGGCATCAACTGGTAAATAGTATATGCAGCGTAGGTTACAAAATACAGGATCGCCATTGCTCCGCTCACCAGTACCGCGCTGTAGTTTTTATACTTATTCTTTAATTTTAAACCAATTCCAAGCAGACTTAAACCCATAAAATAACCTAAGACTATCCGCATCATAGGACTTATTAAGTCATGTTCGAAAGAATATTTTGCGCCGATTGAAACTCCGATAACAGTAATTAAAATACCAATCTTATTGATAAGATTCTCTCCGATAAATTTTTCGAGATCCATGCTTATTTTGACTGGCTTGCTGGTTTTTGCGGCAGCTTGCGGGGGATTTGCATCCCAGGTTCTTACCGGGCGGGCCCGGTAATCAAAAGTGTTTCCCCCGGCTAAATTTTCATTACTGATTTTTTCGATCTCATTTTCCTCCTGACCTGAGGATTTCTTCAGCTCACCGGCAGCCTTGAGACGGTAAATTTCCCCGCGTAAAGCCTCAATTTCCCTTGAAAACAGTTCCTGCCTTTTTAAAAGAGATTCCATCCTGGCAAGAAGCTGACTGATACTTTCCGGATTTTCATTCATGGGTTTGGATTTTAATTAGTAAACTTAATCAAGTCAAACAGAATTCCCAATATTTTGAGATTCATATTATTCGAAATTAGACGATTTGTATTTTCAGGAAAAATTATACCAATGCCGATACCAGCCAGGTTTATGTGAACCGCACGGAATCTGTTATCGATTACGAGAACCTGATATTCTTTCGAATTCCAGCATCGAATACCGCAAACAACTGATGACTCCAATTGCTCTGGGTGAGCAAACAAAAACCGGTTGCATTCGATTTAAGCAAAATGGTCGGTACAACGGTTAACTGGGAAGGCAAAGCGTTGGAAGTAACAAGACCCTGAAAAAATAGTTATTCTATATGATTCAGTATCAGAATTCATGTTGTCGTGCAGTCGTCTGATCATCCGTTTAAAAACCTTTTCCGTATCCTCAGGACACGGAAAAAGTTTTTTCAGGTATGATAGCATACAAATTCCGAATTTTCATTTTCTTTGCAGGACAACTTGCTGTTTTAAACTGAATTATTGATGAAATTATGGATAAAATGGAGGATATTTTTCAAAAAATTGGCACTACTCAAACGTTAAGCCAGAAGATTGAACGGAACATCGAACGGGCAATCCGTGAGAAAAAACTTCCTATTGGAGCCAAACTTCCTTCGGAACGTGAATTGTGTGAGATGTTTGCCGTTAGTCGCACAGCTCTTCGTGAAGCATTGCGACGGCTCAGTGCACGCGGTTTGATTGAAATCAGGAAGGGTAGTGGCATGATCGTTACCAAGATCGAATTGAAGGATGCCATCAGTTCACTCAACTTGTATTACGACTTAAAGTTTGATGAAAATCTGATAAGTCAGATTATTGAACTCCGGCTGGCCTTTGAACCTGAAATAGCCAAAATGGCTGCTCTAAACCGCACGGATGAGGATCTGAAAAACATGGAAGCGAACCTGGTTGAATTTGCCAAATGCAATCCGGACAATACACAGCTCGAATCGGATATTGACAACCGGTTTCACCTGGCAGTGGCCCGTGCAACCGAAAACCCTTTTGTTATCATTACCATGGAGCCTGTGCACAATTTATTGCCCAGGATGCGCAATTTTATTTATGCCAACATTGATGGTGAAAAGGAAATTACCCTGGGTTACCACAAGGAAATTGTAAATGCGATTCGTGAACGTGATGCTGACCGCGCGTATGAAAAAATGCAGGCACATCTCGATCGCAATATGCAGGTGTACAACAAATTTTTCAAACATTCCTGATCACTGAACAACCGTTTTAAAGCAAAAAACCCCGAAAACCATGGTCTTCGGGGTTTTTTCATGTTTTATGAAGAAATGTTTCAGGCCAGGATTTCTTTAACTTGCTTGTAAACGTTTTCGGCTGTAAATCCAAGTTTTTCGTCCAGAACCGTGTATGGCGCTGAAAATCCGAATGATTCCATGCCAAAGACTTTACCGTCAGCGCCCACCAAACCTTCAAGATTAACAGGCAACCCGGCTGTCATCCCGAATTTTTTAACTCCGGCAGGCAATACATTTTGCTGGTATTCTTTACTTTGGCTCCGGAACAATCCTTCGGAAGGAACAGAAACAATCCGGCATTTGATCCCTTCTTTTTCGAGCAGAACCTGGCCTTCAACCAAAGTGCTGACTTCAGAACCGCTTGCCAAAAGAATAATATCCGGTGTGCCTTCTGAATCGGTAACAATATATGCACCTTTTTCAGCCTGTAAAGCTTCGGTATAACGATCGGTTTTCGAAGGAAGGTTTTTGATGTTCTGACGCGACAGAATCAATGCTGTCGGAGTATCCGTATTTTCGAGAGCAAGTTTCCAGGCAACGGTTGCTTCTTCGCAATCGGCCGGACGAAGCACCAGCATTTAATTTTTACCAAGGTGGTTTTTCAGTTTCTCCATCAGGCGGATCTGAGCTTCCTGTTCAACAGGCTGGTGAGTAGGACCATCTTCCCCAACACGGAAAGCATCGTGAGTCCATACATATTTCACCGGTAATTGCATCAATGCAGCCATGCGCACTGCTGGTTTCATGTAATCGGAGAAAACAAAGAAAGTACCACAGACCGGAATAATACCGCCATGCAGCGCCAAACCATTCATGATACAAGCCATGGTCAGTTCGCTAACTCCTGCCTGGAAGAATGAACCTGAAAAATCGCCTTTTTTAAATGCCCTGGTTTTTTTCAAAAAGCCATCCGTCTTGTCGGAGTTCGAAAGGTCGGCCGAAGAAACGACCATGTTTTCAATTTCACCTGCAAACGCTGCCAAAACAGTGCTTGATGCAGCACGGGTAGCTGAACCCGCTTTTTGTGAAATTTTACTGAAATCGAATACCGGAGCTTCGTCGCTGAAGAAAAGGGCCAGTTTGCCGGCCAGCTCTGTGTTTTCTTTTTCCCATGCCAGTTGAACCGCTTTTTTCTTCGCGGCCAGGGCGATCAGTTCCTGTTTGCGTTTGTTGAACAACGCCTGAACGTCGTCAAATATCACAAATGGATTTTTGGGATCTCCACCCAGGTTCAGGATTGATTTTTCGAATGAAGCGCCTGCTTCACCCAATGGCATTCCGTGTGTGGCACACTGACGCTCAAAGCTTGATCCGTCTTCTTTCAACGCACCTTTACCCATGATGGTTTTACCGATAATCAGGGTCGGTTTTTCTTTTTCGCTTTGGGCTTCTTTCAGTGCGGCACGGATTTGTTCCGCATTGTTTCCATCGATGGTTACTACTTTCCATCCCCAGGCATCGTATTTTTTTGCTGTATCTTCGTTGGTTACATCTTTTGTTTCGGTCGAAAGCTGGATGTCGTTTGAATCGTAGAACATGATCAGGTTGTTCAGTCCGAGGAAACCGGCAATACGACCTGCACCCTGCGAAATTTCTTCCTGAACTCCACCGTCCGAAATGAATGTGTAGGTTTTATGAGCCATCCATTCACCAAAACGCTCAACCATAAAACGTTCAGCAATAGCTGCGCCAACAGCCATGGTATGACCCTGACCAAGTGGTCCGGAAGTATTTTCAACTCCCCGGGCAGGTTCAACTTCAGGATGACCCGGAGTCGGGCTTCCCCATTGGCGGAAACTGGCCAATTCATCCATGGTGTAATTTCCGGTCATGGACAGGATCGAATACAGCATGGGTGACATATGTCCCGGGTCCAGGAAGAAACGATCACGGTTGATCCAATTCATGTCGCTGGGATCGTAATTCAGAAATTCAGAATATAACACGGTTATATAGTCAGCGCCACCCATTGCACCGCCGGGATGGCCTGATTTAGCCTTTTCAACCATTGCTGCCGACAAAATTCGCACGTTGTCAGCTGTTTTTAATACAGGATTTTTTTCCATTTTTTATAATTTGATGAATTATTTCTAAATGCAGTATTGGTCTTTGCGTTTCAGTCCGGAATATTTCATTACAACTTGTATATACAAGATAATACCCGGCAAATATAGTAATTACACTAACTTTACCGGGTATTTTCAGCTTAAATGGTTGAAAATTTAATGTTATTTTGGAGGAAGTATCCGAACCATGGTAACTCCGTCAATAGCTGAAATCATGCCTTTAATTTCCGAAGGAACTGAACCGTCGATGTCAATAATGTTGTAGGCTATCTCCTCTTTATTCTTGTTCAGCATATTCGAAATGTTTAATCCTTCGTGAGCTAACAGCGACGAAATCTGGCTGACCATTTTAGGCACATTTTTATTGGCGATCACGATGCGTGTACCGCCGTTCCGATCCATTTCCGCAGTCGGGAAATTCACGGAATTCACAATGTTCCCGTTATCGAGGTAATCGATAACCTGGTTAACAGCCATGATAGCACAGTTTGTTTCCGACTCTTCCGTTGAGGCTCCAAGGTGAGGAATGGCAATGATATTTTTTACATCGATCAATTCATCTTCAGGAAAATCGGTGACATATTTACCTACTTTCCCAGATTCAATGGCTTCAATCATATCCTGATTTTTCACCAAACCACCGCGTGAAAAGTTCAGGATTTTAACCCCGTTTTTCATCAACTTCAGTTTCTCTTTATTGATGAAACCTTTGGTTTCGGGCATTTGAGGAATATGGATTGAAACAAAATCGGCATTGGCCAACAATGAATCAAGTCCTTCGGCCTTTTTCACATTCCGGCTTAATCTCCAGGCATGTGAAACCGAAATGTATGGATCGTAACCCAGTACATTCATACCAAGACCCTGGGCTGCATTGGCAACCAAAACGCCGATCGCTCCCAATCCGATAACAGCCAGCGTTTTTCCGCGGATTTCGGTTCCTCCAAAGTTGGATTTGCCTTTTTCGACCAGACCGGGAACCTCACTGCCTTTACCTTTTAAGGTTTTAGCCCATTCAATTGATCCGGCAATATCGCGCGAAGCCAGCAACATCCCGGCAATAACGATTTCTTTTACACCATGTGCGTTTGCTCCGGGCGTGTTGTATACTACAATTCCCTTTTCAGTACATTTTTCGACCGGAATGTTATTCACCCCGGCACCGGCACGCGCAATAGCAAGCAGGCTGTTGGGTAATTCCATTTCATGCATGGCCTGACTGCGTACAATAATTGCATCCGGATTTACAAATTCACTGGCAATTTCGTACTTGTCAAGCGGAAAAATTTTCAATCCTTCCGGATCAATTTTATTTAATGTCTGGATTTTGAACATGTGTTACAGATTTAAAGGTGACTTGAATATTTAGTTTTTTAGTGTGCTATAAGTATGTCAAAGATCACAATTTTATTTTAAAACATGACTTACAATTTTTATAAAATATCAATTCACCAATAATAATTCTCCTGGGTGAGACCGATGATCTCCTTTTTGTTTCCTGTAAAATTAAATATGGAGGGCTTTGTCTTTTTGGTTTACCGGATATTCATTTTGGTTGCCAAATTGAAACCAAAAGCTGTATTTTAGAAATAAACAGGAATTTTTATTGGGAAAATTTCCACTTCATTTTAATGGAATTGGCCCCTTTTTCTGAATTTCAGGTTAACTCTTTCTTTTTTTTAAAATAAGTTAGCGAGCTCCCTGTTCAGGCGTTATAGAATCTTAATGGTACTTGTTTAGTGCACATTGATTAATCCCAAAGTTCTGGCGTTTAGAAATTTAGAGCCTTATATCCTATAATAACTTATAGTTAACTATAAATGGCATGGTTTTTGTAGTTAAATTAACATAATAATATTGTGTATTTATGTATTTAAAATATTTTTTTGTATTTTTTTAATCAAGCATAACAAGTTGTATATTAACTAATTAATGTCAATTAATTGGTGTGTTAAGAATGTTAAATTCGTGTTTAAATATTGATAAATAAAAATTTGTATTAGTTTTGATGAGTCTCTTTAAACGAAGTAAAATTATTTAATGTCTACTAACTTAAATTATATAATTATGATTAGATTTCCTTGATGAATTATACAATCGATTGTATGTTTTTTGTATAATCTAAAAGTCGGTGAGCTTCACTCAACAGTTCACTGATAAAATCAAATTATTTATTAAACTAACTAAAGCTAATTATGAAAAAAATTCGAAGGTTAAGCTGCTTCTGTTTTGGTAGTGGTTCGCGGATTCTTTTGAAGATTAAATTACTTTCTGTCGGTTTGTTATTCGGGTTTGCCTCTGTAGCATCAGAAGGCTCTTCCTGGTACACAAAACCGGAGCAGGTACTTAATCCTGTTGAACAGCAAAAGCAAATCAGCGGTAAAGTGATTGACAGTCAGGGCTTACCAATCCCTGGCGCCACAATTTTAGTTCCCGGAACCACAACAGGTACC
>JBBSBP010000065.1:0-28488 GCA_038251165.1 Bacteroidales bacterium
AACTTCGGGATTTTCAAAAGGTCCGGCTGTTGGACTCTTTTTGCTTCTTTTCTTCCCAAAAAAATCCAAATCAATTTTCAAAGGCGAACTATCGGGATTCTCATACAATTGTTTAGAAATCGCTGTTTTGCCTAAAAGCCCGGTTGTTACAACCTGTGTTTTTACTTTGCTAAGCGATTTATCAAAAAGGATGTCCAAATATACATTTGCCCCTTCTTCCGATATGCCGATTTCTGGATTTATAGCCGATTCTACGGTATTTTTCTCACCATTGAAAGGGTTTGCACCATTTAGGTAAACATTTCCATCTACATATGTGGGCAAGGCCGAACTGTTGTATACAATGAGACCAAAATCTTCATTTCCATATTTTAAACGGTTTTTAAGATCTGGATCCTTCTGGTTTTCATTTATTCTACAACCTCGCACAAACAAATTGTTGAAAAAGCGGTTGTCTCCTCCCAACAGTTCGTGATAACCTGCAATTTCGGTAGAATGTGGCAGGTGATAAGGTGTCTCACGAGAATGGGGGCTCAAATTTAGCTTTCCGCAAATCAGGTTGTGAACATATGCGCCTCCTTGAGACATATCCCAAATCGAGCAAATTGATAAAAGTAAATTATTTTCAACGAGATACGGACCATGATCTACTTCAACGTATAGATCTTGTAAATCATTTTGGTAGCAGATGTTTCCTGTGACGCGAGTTCCCTGTGCCATCCAGTCGAGCCACAACCCGCGGCCACAATTGACCAACCGGTTATTTTTGATAAGCATGTCGATGGATGCATGGATTTTTATTCCACCGATTTCGGCCCCTGCAAACTGCCGTTTAGTCCAGATATTATAAATGTTGTTGTTTTCTATTGTGCTGAAAATACCACCCAAACTACCACAAATACCGGTTTGTTCGCAATTGGAAATGGTGTTGTTGCGAACAATGTGATGGCCAATGTTATCCTTGTTCCAACCGTTTGTAATGGCGCGTTTAATGGTTTCCACATACCCTTTGGCCGAATTTTCGGAAGTATTGTCCAACTCGTCGCCATATTTGCCAAGGGTAATGCCCGAACATTTTGAGTCGCTGACAATGTTGTTTTCGATGATCCACCCTTTGCTCCAGTTTGTGCCAATAAGCCCAATCTGTTCGGAAGTGGGCGGCGCCCATTGCGTGGCTGCCTGACTCATTTTAAACCCGCTGACAGTGATGTAATTTATCCCTGTTTTTTCAGGATAAAAACAACTTTTGCGAACGTTGATTTCTATTAAAACTTTATTTGGATCGAATTGTCGGAAGTTGGCATAAATGTAAGTGTATTCCTTATCGCTCTCACAAAACCACGTGTAGGAAGAACCTTCGGTGTCGAATTTTTCAATTTGAGGCCTGGGGTTTAATACCCCTTCCAAGGTTGCTGATTCCCACAGAGATTTGCCGTTAAGGTAAACCTCGCCGGTATGATGAACCCTGCCCTGATTGTTAAACCAGTCGCCGTGGATAAGGTCTTTGTAAGGATTGTATTCTCCAAAAAAGGAATTAGGTATAGCCACTTTCCATACATTTCCCAAAAGCTTCTCCCAGTTTTCAACAACTTCGGAGCCCCTAATTTCAACATTTTCACCTTCCGCGACTCGATAAACGATCCTTTTTGCATCCGATTCGCCTCCACGCGGAGGAATGACACGCTCGCGGTAAATTCCTTCATGCACTAGAATTAAATCGCCCGGCTGAGCAATTTGGGCGGCTGCCCGGATGGTCAAAAAAGGTTTTTCGGAAGAGCCGTTGTTGTTGTCACTTCCGGTTTTTGCCACATGGTATTCCATGGCACTAACTACCGATGTCGCCAATAGTAAAAGAAATAATAGCTTTAAGTTTTTCACTTTTTTATGTTATTTACATTTAACTGTACTTCTCACTTCCAGATATTACACTTCTCTAAATTCAAATTTCACATCGTTGATTAACTTCAATTCTGAAGTTCATCATTTTTGATGAGTTTGCCTTCCCAATACCACATACCATTTTTTTGTTCGAGGATGCGGTGAGCGCTTCCCGGGGCAAGTGGTGCGTTCTTTTTGGGAAGCCATTTCTTCAGGTCACTGATAACATCTTTATACTTTGTATCAGAAGCCAGATTGGTCCATTCGTTCGGATCTTTCTGATCATCGTATAGTTCCTGCGATCCATCGGCATACTGAATAAACCGGTATTTATCGGTCACAACGGCATGGTTGTTCTGATTCGCGGTTGTAATAGCTGGCCAAAGCCGTTTTGCTTTTGCATTTTTCAATTGCAGAGTGAGGCTATGCCCTTCATTGTTTGAGTTGACCGGAAGACCGCAAAGATCCAGTAGGGTTGGATAAATGTCGAGCAATTCGGCAGGCTGTGAGCAGCGTTGTCCAACAGAAACACCCGGACCTGCAAAAATCAGCGGAACGCGGGTTGATGGCTTCCAGAGCGAATTTTTGCCGGTAATATCTTTTTCTCCCAAATGCCAGCCATTGTCAGACCAAAGGACAATGATGGTATTTGAAGTTTCTCCTGAAGCATCCAATGCATCCAGCAAGCGTCCGATCTGGCTGTCCATAAACGTGGTGCTGGCCAGATAGGACCGTACCAGGTTTTTCCACTGGTTCGCCTCTTTCAACCACGAAAGACGAGGTTCAGGCAAGTCCCAGTGCAGGTACCAGGAGAAAAACGGCACATCGTCGCGATCATGCTCCAAATATGCCGGTAGTTTTATTTCATTTTCCGGAGGATACAGATCGAACCATTTCTGCGAAGCAAAACAGGGTACATGCGGTAACCTGAAACCGGCTGCCAGAAAAAACGGTTTGTCTTTTGGTCGTGATTTCAACTGTTTAATGGCATTGTCGGCTGTTATCCAGTCGGCCTGGTCACGATCATCTTCAGGAAATATTCCCCAATCCATCGCTTTGATCGGACTGGGAGTCTGAACCATTTTTTCCGGAGGGATGGGCATTCCCGGAGCAGGGCCCCAAACATCGAATTCGTTTTTCTGCAGTTCCTTTGGTATTGATCCATCGTGAAACACCTTGCCGAATCCGGCCGTAAAATAGCCTTGCTGATGAAAATATTGTGGCAGCGAAACACAATCTTTGGTCGCGTCAACCGATCGGATACCCGGCGCAAGACCATAAATTCCGGTGCTTGATGGCCGCATTCCGGTAAGTAAACTGGCGCGAGACGGATTGCATAAAGGAGCATTTACCTGTGCATTCAAAAACAGTGTACCACGGTCAGCCAGTCGATCCATATTTGGAGTTATCGCCTGAGGGTGGCCACCCAGGCAACCCACCCAGTCATTCAAATCGTCGATGGCGATAAAAAGGATATTGGGGCGATTCCTGGATGTTTTCATTTCCGAAGTTCCAGCAGCAGCCTTTAGGGTAGCAATAAGGTAATCAGTTGTCGTTTCATGTTTCACACCCGGAGCATTCGGATATTGAAGTTCACATCCGATGCCGGCTTTCTCACAGCGTTCCTTTAGTTTCACGCCAAAGTTGGCTGTATGTGTTGGATCTTTCTGGTTTTCGCCTAATGCAGGCGGTCCGCTATATTGCATATAAACCGGCGGGTCATCAGAACTTACAAGCGCATAGGGAGAATATTCTGCTATCCAGGGAAGTATGCTTTCCCTATCAGTAAGAAATTGTTCAAAATTTTCTTTCCCAAACGCATGACCACCATATTTGCTGTTGGGAGTCCATTCTTTCATCTGTTTGGGGTCGAGGGAGGTCTGCGGAGCCACTACCGCAGCACACCACAATCGCGTTGATTCTCTCTCTATGAGATCATTGCTATTGGGTTCTGCCAGATCATCATGATAAGCCAGCCAGAGGCTTGTGCAGGCTCCCGCTGAACCACCAGCTGCACCAATGCGTTTTTTATCAATATTCCATTCGTTAGCTTTACTGCGCACATATTGAAGAGCCCTGGCTGCGTCGTACATTGGGGCTTTAACTGGCGGAAGAATTCCTTCTTCATTAGCCTGTTTTATTAATCGATAGTTAATTGCGACTACTGAAATTCCGGACTCAAGCAATTTGTTGACATCGACGAAGCGGTTCACGCTCTCCTTCTCTCCAGCATTCCAACCGCCCCCATGTATAAAAAATACCAGTGGAGTTGGGGTGTTTGACTTTGCCTTCCAGAAATCCAGAACTTGCCGTTCATGTTTCCCATACTTAATTGACGACAGTGTAGGTTTGGGAACAGATGGATCGTAAGTTGGTGTGCCCTGTGAAAATGCTGTTCCGGTCGAAAGAACCAAACCAATAATGAAGAATATGGCAATTAAAAAAGTTTTCATTTAAATACTGTTTTTTATTAAAATGTTTTAAATTTCTTTTACTTCTTTAATGCTAACCGGTCCGAACAAACCAGAGGATTGCAAAGGGCTGTCAGCTTTATAAGGAATAATCACCGTCCAGGTTGGACGTTTGTCTTTAGGTATACTCAAATCACCGATCAGGCGGTTCATCCAGTTGTTCACCACCGAAATCTCAATTTCGTTTTCTCCGGCTTTAACTGCTGAGCTGATATCCAACTGCCAGGGTGCTGTCCAGACTCCACCAACATCTTTTCCGTTTATTTTCACTTTGGCCATCGAAGTGAGTTTCCCGAGGTTCAGCATGATTTTTCCTGAAGGGATTTCATCCAGTTTCACCGAAGTTTTGTAAACGGCTGTTCCTGAAAAATATCTGATGCTATCATTATCCGAAAGTGTCCAGTCGGACAGGGTATTGAATTCCACAGGTTTGGCTGGGCCCCGATTTATTTTGGAATGATCGAAACTCACTTTCCAGTTGGAATTCAGTTCTGCAAGAATTTTTCCTTCCGGAAAATTGGTCATTAAATCCGAAGAAACGGGTTTACCCGCTTTTTTCCGGAACACAATAAACTGACTTTCGTAGGCTTCCAGTTTCAATGGAACAACTGTGGTTTTTTCTTTAGCAGTGAAAGCTGGTAAATCACGGGTTGTTCCATAAACAGAGCTCCAAAGTTCAGGACTTTTTCCGGAAACCCGGAATTCAGGATTGATGGTGATGGTCTGGTCGGTTTGGTTCGAGATGAAATAAATATCGCCCTCACTGGTGGTCCGGTGAATGAATAAGGCTGGATCTTCCTTCGCAAATTTGCAATCAGGAACAATGCCAGCCAAATCAAGCGCTTCCTGCATTTCCATTCCTGAAAGGATCATCCCCTTCCCTACCTTGGCCGATTTTACATTAATGCCATCGATCTTACCCCAAAGTTCGGCCGCTAATCTTTGTACTTCCTGATCAGCCTTTGGAAAATCCTGCAAACTGGGTGAATATTTAGGTGCAGGTCCTAAAACAACCGCACCTTCGGACACAAGTTCTTTGATTTTCTTCAGCAATTCGGGACGCATGGTTTCGAGTTTAGGCAGCACTAAAATGCGGTAGCTCATCCCATCCGGAAGTACCAACTTTCCATCTTTTACTGAAAGCCGTGTTTCAATTACTTCAGCATTGATGTAATCGAACGAATAACCCTGTGGCAAAGCAGGGTCACAGATTCCGGTCATTTTGGGGACATCTTCGCCAATAAAATAAGCCACATCGGCCACATAATTTCCCTGCTGAAGCATAAAATTGGTTCGTTTCAGGTATTGGGTAAACAAGTCCATGTATTCGAACCAGGTATTGTGGCGGTTAAACTCGTTTCCAAACGGGGCATTCACTCCCGGTTCCCTTTCGTCAGGCTGTTCAATAAATACGTGTAAAAGCGTGTTGTTGATGCCTTCTGTAAAAAAGCGGTCACCACGTGGTTTCATGCTTGCCGGGTGACGCGAATAAGCTTTTCCACCACAGGTGAAAGACTCGGCAGAAACCTTGATTTTTCCATAGATATGCGCACTGGATGAAGCCGCACGGTTTTCGATATTTCCTAAATCACCCTCACTCCAGAATTCGCCGCCAATCTCATCGGATTGGCCACCATATTGAAGAAATTCGCCAGGAAATCCCCAATGGCCGTAATTCTCCAGCCATGTCGTCAATCCGTTTTTGTGGCAAACTTCGCGTAAACCACCCACATAATCGTATGAAACTTTATCGGCTACCAATCGGCGCAGATCCCATAGAAAACGATCAGACTGATCGCGGCTACCTACCACATCGCCATTTAAAGCAGGAAGAAAAGGAAGCGGACTGTATCCGTATCTGGCAGTAAATTCTTCGGTTAAACCATCGGTCCAGTTCTGACCGCCAGTTTCGTAGCTATCCTGAACAGCAACTTTCCAGGTTTTGCGGTCGGCTTCCGGTATGCGCCGCATAATCTCACCCAGAAATGCATCGAAATGGGCAGCAATGTGTTTTTTGCTCATTTTATCGGTTTCGAGCCCCGTTGCTTCGGGTGTTGCCGGACCATTTGTTGCACCGGTAGTAGTCATTCCGGTTTGTATAATTTTCCATTTTCCTTCCGGAACATCCCAGGTAATGGTTCCGTCTTCAGCCCTGTTTTTGGTGATATCAACAACCGATGCAGGATCGATTACCAGCGATTTGTCGGTTACCTCAGGTTGGGCATCCCATAAATAATCTTTCCAGTAAGGCAGCGGTGTCTGGAACATTTTGGCCAGCGATTTCTCCGGATAACGCTCCATTTTTGGTAAAGGTGAAAGATCGACTTCGGCAATTCCACCCGGAACAGTTACATTGCTAATCACCAAACGAAAATGATTCGATTTGGTCTCCGGAATAGATAAAACGATTGGCGCATAGGGATCGAAACCGACATTGATGCGCGGATTGCTCCGGTTTATTTCGAAGGATTTCAAAGATCTGAACCCGGATTCGTCCTGAACAAACAATTCACCCATTGCTTTGGTATTTTTTTCCGAAGCTTTAATGATTAAACTTCTTACAGTTGCAGCTTCGCTGGTTATAAAATCAATGGTAAGATCCTCATTTTTTTTCAAGCCAATTTCGGTTTTGTTATCGCCATCGGCAATGGAAGAAATATTTTTTATTGCAGGAATAGACGAGATTTTAGGCTTCAGTGTCAAATACGTTTTTTCGGCATCTGCGGGTAGTTTATACGCAATTACATTCACCGGCTGAAAATCGACATTCGGAACGGGAATTTTTGCGTTAAACTGCATTGGCCCATCAACCTCAATTTCCGAGGAATTCAGGTAGCGCATCGACTGTTCGTTTTTCACCCAGGGACCACCCGACTGGCTCCATCCCGGACTGTTGAAAATACCAATTTCGATGTTGAGTTCGGTTGCGGTTTTCAAGGCTGTATGAAGAATATCCCACCATTCGTCCGAGAATATTTTTACTTTGCCATATGGCACATTATCAAGGCCGATATTGCCAATAAAAGCACGGTTAATGCCAACCCGTTTCATAGCCTGAAGGTCTTTAACAACACCTTCTTTTGAAATATTATCTGAAATCCAGTACCAGTAAACACTGGTTTGTATTGAATCGGGGATGTTTTTAAAGCCTGATTCGATTTGGGAAAAAGATGGCTTATTTTTCTGATTGCCGATCCTGCATGCAAAGGCGCCAGCCGAAAGAGTGATTATTGCGAAGGCGAACAATCTGGTTTTTGTTTTCAGATGCTTAAGGTTCATATTGGTTTGAGTTTAGTGTAAAAAATACTTTAAGACGGTTTTTTTTCAAATTCAGTAAGGAATATTAGATCGGGTGTACAACAAAATTTCCTTTTTGATTTTAATCAACTTTCAATATAACCAGGCCTTTTTTCATTCCGTCCGAAAACAGGCAATTTCTCGTATGGACGATTTACCGCGGACGGGTTTCGCATCCTTCATTGTCAACGCTACTAAGGTTTAATAACAGAAAATAAGGTTTTTATAATTTTGATTTTTAAAACCTCATTTCCACTGGGCAACCTTAGTAGCAAAGGAAAACCAAGAAAAACAAACCTTATTATTCCAATTTGTAATTCAATGTCGTTTAGTTTGTGGTCCTGATATTCTATACACATTGGGAATTTTGTCGTACACCCCATTAGATCTTAAGAAAAGACCTATAATTATCAAAATTTTAAACCAAACGAACAATGCTGTTAAGTTAAGGATTTCTTTGTGTTACTTCGAGTCTTCGAGTCTTCTTTGTGTCAAAAAATTCCAGCCACCAAAACACCAAGTTTCACAAAGCTGACAATTTCATATATTCTCTTAACTTAATGACATTGCCCAAACGAGACAAAACTTTTAATGATTTTTTATATTACCATAGATTTTCCCTCCGGGAAATTTTAATATCGTTTCTTATTGTGCTTGCTCCTTTAATTCAGCCATTCGCTTTTTCATGATTTGAATATGCTTCTGGTCTTTCTTGTTCCCGATCTGGTTATGAACTTCCACTTTATCTTTTTTCAAATCAAAGTATTCTTCGTATTGATAATCTGGCCAAAAAATGTATTTATCCTGATGGGTTACCAATGCCTCCGAAGAAGGAATTTTATCTTTACCAGCAATAATTGGATGCTCAACAAAAAAATCCTGCCTCCATTTTACTGCCTTTTTTGAGCTGTACAAAGGGGCCAGATTTTTCCCCTGAATGACTTCAGGAACCTGTAACCCTGCTGCCTCAATAATCGTGGGGGCAATATCAATATTCAGTACAAATTCATCATTGGCAGTACCTTTCAATTTTGCAGGAAGCCGGGGGTCAAATATGATCATTGGAACCCGTATCGATTCTTCGTAGGGATACCACTTATCAGCCAGTTGATGATCGCTTTGAAAATAACCGTTGTCCCCCATAACAATGATCAGCGTATTTTCATAAACTCCTTCAGCTTTCAATTCATTAATAATTTTACCTACTGCCACGTCAACATCGGTAACTAAGCGGTAGTATGCTTTCATATATTGCTGATACCGTTCGGGTGTATCGAAACGCCAGTGCCAACGTACACGTCCAAAGTTCGCTTCGTTCGAAATAAAAGGTGGCAATGCATTTAAAGCTTCTAAAGTTGAAGTTTTAGGGACAGGAATTGTTATGTCCTGGTAATACTTTTCGCTGGAAGGTGTATACCTGTACTGGTCAGGATGATGATCTTGAGCATGAGGGGCAAAGAAGCTTACAGAAAGGTTAAAGGGCCTATCTTTCGGCCTTGTTTTCAGGAATTCAATTGCATCGTTCGCATTGCGGTCGGTGACATGAATGGAATCTCCCATAATCCGGGTATATTTCATCCCGTTTTTCGCATCACCTACCGTTTCTACTTTTGTATTTGGACCAACAGGATACCAGTGTACCCCTTGATATTCACTTGCAAAATCAAAATCAGTTTCACGGATTTTTCCAACTCCATATTTTCCAACAAAACCTGTCCAATAGCCGGCTTTTCTTAATACTCCGGGATAAGTGTCCGCAAATTTGGTTTCAGGGATTGTAGTTTTAAAATCTCTTACCCCATTTCGGCTCATGTATTGACCTGACAAAATCGAGGCCCTGCTGCAGCAACAGATCGGGGTTGTAACGCATGCGTTATTAAACCTGACACTTTCACTGGCAAGCTTATCAATATTGGGAGTTACCACTATCGGGTTTCCCATACATCCCAATGAGTTCCAACGCAAGTCGTCGGCCAGCAGGAAAACGACATTCATCTTTCCTTTAGCCTGACTCTGGCTTGAAAACATGGAAAGACAAAACCCTGCAATAGTGATGGGTTTTAAAACAGTTGAGAATATCAAATTCTTTTTCTTCATGACTAATAAAATCTATTCGGCATAAACTTATTAAAAATCTTTCACTTCAATATGGAATTTCCCATTGGTAATTTTACGGTACACCCAAAAATCATTGTGTTTTGCCCAAACATAAGGATCCCAAACAGTTTTTCAGGTTCCTATCCTGATCTTTTTACCTGAAATCTCTGGCGTAACATCTACCTCAATCTTTCCATTTACGATCCTGAATAAAAATTTTTGATTCTCAGAAGTGGTAATATTCAAATTATTATCTGCTGCAAAAGGGATCGGAAGTTGTATCTTACCTTCACCTTTAAGAGTCGCAAAATAGCTACCGGTCAGGCCTTCTTCCGGTGCAAAAGAAATGGTCTCAAAAGGCTTTTGTGCAAACTGATGATGGATACCATCCAGGACGACTTCTTTGCAATTATGACCTTCAAACGCGATCAGCTTATTTGCCTGATCAGTCCGGAAAACAAGTAAAAGTTTGCCGTTATAGGTCAATTGGTGTCCATTAACTTTCAACTTATTTAAAATCAATGTATCCGAAGGCATGGGATTAACGGCAAGGGCTTTATCATCAGCTTCTTTGCTCCGGGAGAATCCGCCGTCCCAGTTTTCCGCATGGGTACGGTAATGCCTTACAATCATATTACTGCCATTGGGGAAACGGGTAGCCAGGTAGTCGGTTGTACGGGAAATAAAGGTAGGATTATCGTTCACCTGCGGAAATTTGCCACTGCTGGGGTATGCCCCGCTGATACTCAGGATCTCAAAGAGTGTTCTTGTTTCGTAGCCTAAACTGGCTGATTGGTCATCCCGGGGTCTGAATCCGAAATAGTAAGCCATTCCTTTTCCTTTTGTTATTGCTGTACCCATTACCTTTTCTCCTGATTTGGCAAGGATTTCGCAGTTTTTACCCGGGGTAACCGGGTAAATCCGGTCGACCAAAAAATCAGTCAGTATGGTTTGTTCGGCGACAGGGGCGAAACTGTTCATGAAAGTGATCTTTCTACCAGCCGCAATCTCGCCCATATACTGGTCAAAAGCATAATTAACACCCCATATCTTTTCCCATTCGTCACTACAGTTTTTTCCGTTCCCGTTAAGTAATGGTGGTGGTCCGCACCAAATTACTTTTCCACCCTTTTCGGCAAAGCTGCTCATCATTTTCAATAATCCATCTGCCGGAAGCGGTTCAAAAACAGCGACCAGCGTACGATATTTCTTTTCCTTCACCTTCAGGTATCCGTCTTCGGTGATTTCACCCATCTCCAGCAGCTTCTCAGCTGTGAGATAATTGGCATATGCATATTGAGTCATCCAGCTGCCAAACCGTTCTTCAACTGCCACAAGATTCATCGGGTATAAGATCAGCACTTCGATGTCGCGGTGAACACCTCCTGTAATCTGGTTGGCAGTTGAGCCGTCCCTCGCTCCGAATGCACTATTTGTCGCATTTTTCCATTTTTTTGACGGTTCGGGCATTCCCCAGGATGCGATGTAAGCATCTGGAAATTTATTAATTACGCCGATAGAAGCCCCCATTGCCGCTCCATAATAATTGCGATCCAGCCATCCGCATTCAGCAAAATCATTACCCGTTGGCTCCAGGTATTCGCCCCATTTAAAATAATCGTAACAGGCAGCTGAAGCCTGTTGTACCGTGTTGCCCCAGACATAATTCGATGTGTACTCGTATTTAGCCGCATTTTCGCGGAGTTTTTCTGTGTCCCAAAGATCGATGGTGGGACTTTCGGCCCATGAAGAGTGCCCTGTAGCGGTAAGCTCCCTGTCGAAAAGCGTCTCTCCGTATTGCTTTGCTTCTTTGAACAGATCGGTCACGCCATGATTAAGCAATTTGAAATAGCGGTCACGCAGAAGAAAGGTGCGATGAATATCCTCCGGTTTCGGGCCCATGACATACTGGATATTCCGTGCTGATTTTGCACCGGTTTCATAAAAAGGGGCGCCATAAGCAAAATAGAGCAGGTGCTTATCCTCAAATTCCTGCCCGAATTTTTTCTTGTAAACATCTGAGAAATTACGGGTCAGGTACCTGATGTTGAATTGCCCGTTTTCGTGGTGAATAAAATAATACCAGTCCTGCTGGATATGCATTTCGTCAGAATAGAGTGACACAAGGTTAATCCCTTTGTCGTGGTACTTTATAAATAAATTTTTGAGGAAGGGCATGGCTTGCGGGCTGAAGTAATCCATCTCGGGAGTGTCGTATTCCAGAAGTACCATCACACGGTCATATCCTTGTAACTGCAGGTCACCGTTATAAAAGACCCTTAGATTCCTCGACTCAAAAACCATATCGCGGGTTTCATTTGAAGTAGCCCCTATCCACAATTCGCCATTTGGTGCAACTTTTATCGAATCCAATCCTTCATATTGAACGTCCCTTATCTCGATGATATCATCCGGGGATACAGCCCTGAACGGACTGTTTGCTACTGCAGATTCCCTGTATGCAAATGCTCTGACATTCTTAAGATTAACCTTGAATTTACCCTTATTGTTGGTCCATGACAGTTGCTGCCACATCTGAAGGCTGAACTTCCCCGATAACGGATCGCGGTAGCCAACCTTATAGTTAAGCCATCTGCCGTTTTCACCCGTGTTTTTCTTAAAGGCAGGACCTAGCTCAAGTGGGCTCAGCATACTCAGGCCTATGCCCATTTGATAGCCTGCGGCAAAATCACCTATCCACTTGATTTTGTCAATATATTCATCCATATCAGGTGTCAACCTGCGTTCCGTGCCGGCTTGCTCCCTGTATTGCCTGAAGAATTCATCAAAAGCGATTGTCAGTGTTTTATCTCCTCTTTTTTGAGCCGATTCACATATTTCCCGCAGGCTGGCAAATCTTTTGTTCCTGCCCGTTGAGAGGTCAACCTTCTTATCAGGATCCAGAAGATCATTTAGTTGTTTGTCGCTGGTGAGGATAATGGTTGCAGCGCCTGAAGGGAACCACATCCCCGAAACAAGCAGTATTAAGATGATTATTAAGGTTTTCATATTTTAAAATCTTGTCAGTTAACTTAGTTTTTAACCATTTGTTTCCAGACAGGCATTTCCTGTTCAATGATCCGTTGTAATCTCTCAGGACTACCTTTTAACAGGTAAAAATTTCCCCCCATTACTTTTCTCCGGTTGTTGAGGCAATTCTGTTTTGATAGGTTAACGCCAATGCTGTTCTTTTTGAAGAAGACAGAGGATGCATCTTTAAATGAAAGCGCGAGGCAGTAATCTAATTTTGTATGATGCAAAACAATGATTGCCGGTTTTAGACCGTAGCTCAATTCTGATGTTTCAAAGGTGGTTGCTTTTTTAAGGTTACTGCATTCAACCAAATGTCCGTTTTTGTAGGTATAGGCTTTAAACTTACCACCGAAAAGATTCGCACCAACCTCCAATTCAAATTTTGGCGAGCGGATCATCAACTTATCCTGAACATTCTGCCACCAATACTGAATCGCAACCTGCTCCTCGAATCCGGTAACTCTTGCCCCTGAAAGCGTATCTTTTGCTGAATTGCGGTACCAAAACGACTTACCGTCGCTTTCATTCCAATCAACCGGTTTATCGTAAACCTGGTTGTCGATATTTAAAGTCAGCGAAATTTTCTCAAATGGGTTACTGACCGAAACCTGAGCATTGGCTGCTTCCGGTTTTGGTTGTATTGCAATCCGTTTATAATCGGGGAAAAGTTCATCCGATTTTATCCTGAATTCACGGGCTTCACCATTGGTGCGAACGAGGAAAACGGCTCCAAACTTTCCGTCCTTATCGCAAAACAACTGCAAGCCATCGAATGGCGAGTTATGATTCAAATGTACAAATCTCCACTCATCTCCAATTTTTTCATACAATGCCGGGTAGTGGTAACTTTTCAACCCTTTGGCAATAACCGGAATAACATTCAACCCGCCTTTAAGTGTAAACTGCGCCTCGTTATCCTCGACCTCAATAGTAGTCGGTAAATTATTTAGCACATAACCTTTTTTTACTGCTACAATCTGTGGCTGATCTTTTCCAAAGGCAATAATCTCGCGTGTCGGGGTTTTTGCTCCGTCGGCTTCACCATAAGGCAACCAAAATCCGGAGATCGAAATCTCATCCCCAGGTTTCAAAATCAGCCGGTCAGTTGATGGCACAAGACTGAACCGGATGTCCCCTTTCTTCAAATCGGGCGTGTAAACTTTGTGCTCATTTACAGTAGTATCTCTTGGTTCAGGAATATGCGTTTTTTGCTGGATCGAAAATGCTGGTTTAACCCCGCTGTTCGACTTAAAATTCCTGATCATAATTCCATTTGATCCTTTCGGTTCACTAAATATTGCAGCAAAAGAATTTTCAGATGGAATTTCAATACCTTTTACGCAGAAAGGACTCAGGTTAAAATCGATGGGTGCGGTGATTGTGTTTCCTGCAGCGTCGGTATAGGCATAATTATGGTAACGAAGGTTTTGTTGTGTTGTGCTAATATCCAGAAAACGGAAATTTGCTTTGGCATCTTCAATTGCAAGAGGCCGCAACACCTTGTAACGCGCTGTAAAAAAGCTTCGTAATTCATCGTCCTGCGGTACTTCCCAAATATCGAGCAAAAGCTGAATACTGCTATCTGAAGAAAGGTATTCCATCTCAACATTGCACCAGTTGGCACCTGTGCTTTTATAGGTGGTTCCGCGGTATTCCGAATAGTTCCATTTTTTGCCGTCATAGTAGGTCAAAAAATTATGCCCGGCCAGGTTATCATGCTGAGGCTGTCCACCCCAAAAAGTTTTCTGGCTCATCGCCCTGAAATCGCCAATTGAAATACCGGTTTTATGACCGAATTTAAATGGAATATAACAGGTCGTTTCTGTCACACCCGTGGATGAATGGAAATAATCCATAAAAAATCCGAGTGAAGACCAGTGCTTGGTCATATGTCTCCCCCAATTTTGATAGAGGTGAAGAGAGCTGATTTCCAGCTCTTCATAAGGTTCAAGGTACAAAGGGAAATAGGTTTCACTGAAAGCTGTATCCCTCGGATTATAAAAGCGTTCCTCTTTTTCTCCATCAAAATTTTTGCAAACCTCCACGAGAATTGGTAAAGGATGACCTGCCTGGTCGAGTAATACGCCGCCTTCTACAATACCTTCGCCTTTGAGTGTCTGATGACAGACATAAATTTTTCGGGCAACGCCGTCATTTTTTACTTTGAGGGAGACCTCTTCATAGCCGTTTGGCTGATCAAAAAACTGTCGTTGGAATCCTTCCGCGGTTTCGCTTCCGATGGTATAAATTCCTTTGCGCTTGTCATAAGTGACAGGTGTTAACCCTTTCTTTAATGTAAAAGATTCAGAATTAAGCGGTTGTTCTTCATTATACAGATCGAAATTAAAATATTGAGATAGCCCCTTTTCCAATGGCCTGATTGCAAGTGCGGTTTCAGTTTTCCCTTTGACTGTAAAGTTTTTAATGCTGGCATTGCCTGAAGGGAATAGTTTGATGGAACTTTTAATCTTCTCGGGGAAACAATAAAGCACCACTTCTGCTCTTAAGGGGAGGGTGTCTCCTTTTTGATCAGCAAACCTGACGTCAAGCCAATGGATCTCGCAGAAGTAGGGTCCCCTGCGGTAAAGGTTGATTCTCGTTTTGGTTTTACTCGTTTTGGTTGAAAAAAGATTTCCCTGCTGATCTGTCATTTCGAACCACAGCCACGGAATTGATGTGTTTGTTTCATAAAGCAGGTTAGGTGGCACCAGGTCGCCAGTCAGGTGATAATCTGCAGCTACAATTTCAAACGCATCACGATCGCCGTTTTCGTACCTTACTTCCATATCGGGGCGTTTATTCAGTTCCTGAAATTTGAAATCGTTCTTCCAGTCTGCCTGTGAAAAGGAAACTCCCGGAAAAGCTGAAAGTGCGAGAACCATCAGTACTTTTCCTAACCAATAATCTTTTGCTTTTTTCATATTCCATTTATTAAGGTTATTGTTTCATTTTTATATCAGGAGGGGATAGTGGCAATTCGAGAACAGACCCTTTTTTCACCCAGGTAATGAGATCTTTGCTTTCAGCCAGGCAACAGAGCCATCCTTTAATCCCTGCCCCGTCATAATGCATATAATAGTTGCCCTCAGATTCAAAAACCCAAACATCACGTGCGCCGAGAAGATCACATTTGTCTGGTCCGTCACCATACCGAAGCACGATGCCACCGTCCTTCGCATCCATCCTCAGTGTGGCCACAGGTCTGCCGTCGCTGTAGTTCTGCGATCTGACAGACAGGATTGACATAAAAATCAGGATTGTTGAAAAAAAAACAATTTTTCGGTTCATTTGATTCGTTTTTATCAAGTTGGAAATTAGGTTTGTCCTGCTAAGCTACCTTTCAATAATTTCAGTCTGTCCCATTTTATAACGTTTATGTCCATCGCTTTCACCATACGGAAGCTCAAAAACAGGAGTACCATCTTTTTTACCTACCGAAACGTACAGATCGTATTTGCCAGGTTTGACTCCCCTGAAAAATATTTTTATCGGGTCGATATATGCCGGAGCTATTGTAAATGAGGTGGAAATTTGCTTTATCGGGGCTTTTTGTGGTTCGCCAACCTTTAGTTCTGCAACATTAAAGTTTTCATCTGTTAAAACTGTGACAATACCCCCTTTCTCATCTTTCAGCGTGATGCATGGATACCCGCCCGGATAACAAGGCGCAACTCCGGCATTGGCCCAGGAGTAGGATAAAATAAACGATTCTCCCAGCCTGATTTTTTCAGGCCAGCTAATTGATTTTAACTGCAGGCGATATCCCATCCTGCAATTTATTCTATCGATTACTGCCCTGTTTTCTTCCAGGAGAATTCGGGGCCACCAATGAATCGACATATAAGATGCGTGATAGTCTTCTACCGATTTCTCCAGCAGTTCCTGATTCCATGCTCCCCGTTGCTTTGAGCTGCCGTAATGTTCATGTTCAAGAATAACAGGTAAGGTCGGCCAGAACAATTGAGCCATATCCGCGTGATACCAGGAGCGAGGAGGAGCCTGCACCAAAATACTATCATCGCGCATGGTTACTCCTTTTGAAAATGCATAATCTGTAATTGGGAAAAGATCTCCCGGTTTATCGTGTCCGGCAAAATCATCGCTGATGCAGAGCAACGTTTTTTTAAAATGTTTGCAATAAAGGTCAATATGTTTTTTAGCTACCGAAAGATCGTACTCGATTTTGGTACTGAGCACGGTATGTCCTTCTCCCCATAATCCAAAATGTCCGACATCAATAAAAGCAACATCGGCATTTCCATCATAACGTGAAGCCATTTCCGACAAAAAATTATCCACTTTTTCAAGAAAAACCGGATCATCATAGGCGGGTTCCCACAATTTATCTCCTGCACCCCAATTATATCCCCTGGCACCGGATTTCGACACCCATTCAGGAGTGGCCCAACGCATCCAGCTTTCGCTGGCACTGATCCGAAATGCAACTTTTTTACCTTTGTCAATCCATCTTTGTGCCGGAGTATCTAAAATTTCCCAATTAAATTTGCCTTCTTCCTGTTCGATGAAAGACCATGGAAGACGGAGATAGACCGTAGATAGTCCTGGGAAATCATCCAATGTATCGGAAGGATCTAATTTTGAACCATAATTTTCAATAACATTGGAATAAAAATGCATAGTCCATCCCATTTTTGGATTTACAAGGGCTTTCTCATTGTCATTTGGATTTAATTTTGTCAATGAAACAGCAGCGGGTGCACTTTGTGATGGGAATATGCTTTGTCCGATAGCTTTACTCCCTTTCTGCAGGGCAATTCCCATACCGGTAATGACCATAAATTTACGCCTGTCCATTTTAATTAATTATTTTATTCATAGATGTATCAAATACAATTTACAACAAATTTTTATGTGTGCTAATTTGTGGCTTTATGAAGCTCATAAACTTTACTTCTGATCTCCGTCAAGGTTCCGATAATAATATAGTATTCATATTCATAAACACATTTCTTGTAAAGAATCTCTTTTTTAACAGGAGCAATGTAAGATGTTGATCCATCTGCAGCTTCTTTGTCGGGCGATCCGGACATTCCGGCTAAAAAATGGTCACATATGGGATTGTAAACACCCATTCCCCAAAGATTTCCATCCACGAAGGCCATCCAGTGTTCCGTAACATTTTTATAGATTCCCCAGAATCCGCTTGAAAGATTAACAACAGCAGGATTGTCTAACGGGGCATTGGTGAATGGGGAGTTGCCAAAATAGGAATAGAGATTTTTCAGCGCCGAGACGGGATAAACCGCAGGTAACTCCTGATCGTTGCTGATGCTGTCGCCATAAATCTGGTCGGTGCGATGGCAGGTGAGCCGGTTGCGCACTTTTAAAACTGATCCCTGTAAGGTTGTCCATTGTTCCATCTCGGCTTCGGCCGGCTTGTTGTTCATATCCCATTGCATCGGGATGCATTTAACGTAGAGCTCATTTCCCTTCTTTTGAAAAGAGAGAATTTTTGCCCTGTTACGATAAGCATCGCCGACCTGGATCGGATTCCAGCTCCATGGGGACCAGCTTGGGGATTGGCCTTCGGCCTTTCGATCGATACTCTGCCCGGCATAATAGGATTGTTGAATGTATCGCCCTTCGTCTGCAATGTTCACTATATTCCTGGTTGAACCCGAAAGCGAGAGGTAAGAAATGGCACCTCCCCTGGTGAGATCCAGTTTAAGGGAATATTTAAATTTCGGAGTCAATTTTTATCGTATAATTACCGCTTCCAACTGACTTGTTTAAGTAATATCCAGGGAAAGATGGATTTTTCATAAGATCTGCACCGGCATCTTTCCCATTTACAGAAATATTCTGTTTCTGGTAAAGTTTTGGAATATAGATATCCGCACCACTGTTTGCAGGAATATGAATATCCCAGACAAATGTTTTTTCCTCCCATTTCCAATTGCTCACAATAGTTCCGTATGGTGATTCGTAAGTGGCTTCCGCATTTTTTAGTTTGGAAGTAAAGTGTGGACGGAACACGATATTTTTATAACCAGGTGCATCTTCATCCGGATGAATTCCTCCTATTCCCTGAATAAACCATTCGTCGTAACCGGCATTCATCGGGTGACTGTGTGAACGCTGATTGAAAACTTCAGGACTTAATGCATTATCAACTGGCAAAATTTCCCAAAGCGTAGTTACATTGTATTTATCCCACATGTATGCAAAACTGTGTTCTCCTTTTTTAGTAAGGATATTATAGGCCATATCTTCAGCGCCATTTTCAGCCAGTGCCGGAAATACTCTTCCTAATCCAAAAATACCAGATTGAATAAAACCATTGCTTCTGGTCATAATATCATTCTCCAAAGCTTTAATAATGTCTGCAGTTTTTCCTTCCGGAATTAATCCAAAATCGATAGCCATACTATTGGCAGTCTGACTGCCGAAGGAATTATTTAAAGGATCAAAAAACTGATTAATAAAGATATCTTTTACCTTATTCATCTGCTTCGAATAGAATGTGGCATCCGAATTATAACCCAGCAAATACGCCGTTTTCGTCAATATGCTCAGGTCGAGATAATGAAAGGCCGTTGAACTGACCGGAACAGGGCAATCGATCTTTGCATTTCCGCCAGGAGGACACCAGTCACCCAAACCGTGATTAACAATTCCTTCCGGAAACTTATTGGAAATATAGTCGACCCATACTTTCATATCCGGATAAAATTCACGAAGAATGTTAATGTCGCCGTATTTTTGATATAGCTGCCAGGGTATTTGCACGGCCGCTGTTCCCCAGTCAGGAGAAGCAATTCCACTGGTGCGTTTCCCGGGAACAATCATGGTTGGTATTCCGGCAGGTTTTGGGATGACACTCCTATCCTGAAAACTTTCACCGAAATAAAGTTCCTTTTTCGTATTTCGGGCCGATGAACGCATGTCGTACATATATTTGGTTAGGAACAAGCGGGCATCGAAATTCTGAATGAGTGTAGGAGCCAACGTGTGTGCGTCGCCAGTCCAGCCGCATCGTTCGCGGTGAGGGCAATCCGTTGGAATGCTGTGAACATTACTTTTTATGGTCCACAAAGCCAGATCATTTAGCTTATTAATTTGTGGATTGGAACAACTGAAAGTTCCGGTATTTTTCATTGAGCTGTAAACAACAATCCCGGTTAATAAATCTTTTTCAGGTTTTGTTTCCAAACCTGTTACCTCAACATATCGAAATCCATGGTAGGTAAATCGCGGTTCCCATATTTCGGTTCCTTTACCCTTACAAATGTATTGGTCGGTTTGAACCACCTTGGTGGCTTTAACTCCGGTTGATGTTGGATCCAGATTGTTTTTTGAATCAATTTCTTCAGCAAATCGCAGTGTGATTTGTTGTCCTTTTTGCCCTTTAATGTTCAATCGGACCCAACCGGCGAAGTTTTGACCAAAGTCGAAAACCCAGGTTTTTGCAGAAGGTTCCAGTATCTGAACTGTTGGCAATTCGGCCATCCGGCGAATGGGCTCCATGGTTTGCTCAACTATCCGTGGAGGAAATGTTGTTGCTATATTTGCCTGAGTCCAGTTATTATCGTCAAATGCGGGTTCAGACCATTTCGGAATTTCAAGATTCGCATCGTAATTTTCGCCCGCATAAATATTAGTTGAAGTAATTGGACCACCTGTCCATTTCCAGGTTTCATCAGTACCAATAATTTCAGATTCACCATTTCTATATTGAATAACTAGTTGAGCAATCGCTATTGGTTGGCCATAAGACATGGCCGGAGACCAAACCTGATTTTGATTATACCAACCATTACCAAGCATAATACCCAGTGAATTTTCAGTACTAATGTCTTTTACAGGAATATCATAAGCCGAATAATAGGCAAAGTCATCGTAATTGGTTTGAGCAGGTTCGAGCACCCGGTCGCCGATTTTCAGACCGTTCAGGTAAGCTTCATAATAACCAAGTCCACAAATATAAAGACTTGCAGAAACAGGTTTATTATCTTTATCGATTTTGAATGATTTACGAAACAAGGGCAACGGAGATTCTTTTTCATACTCGTAGGTAATCCATTTGGCTTTCCAATCTTCAGGATAAGAAAGTGGTGTAACAAAACTTTTTGTTTGGCTAAATCTGCCGGCCTTTTCATCACTCTGCCAAACGCTAACTTTCCAGAAATATCTTTGACCAGCAATTAGTTGTTTTCCCTTGTATCCGATAAAAAGTTGTTCAGATGACAATATTTTACCGCTATTCCAAAAGTCGCCTTCATTTTCATCTAATTTCTTTTCAGAATCTGAAACGATGATTTGGTAGGCTTCCTGAGTCCAACTGTTTTGAGTGGATTGAATTTTCCAGGAAAAAGTGAAAGGATGTTGCACATTCACTTCAAAAGGCTGATTAAAAGTCAGGTCATATAGCTGAAAATCATTAGATTTATTTGCACAAGAATTAAATATTAAAATGAAAAGGACAATACTATATTTTAGGAAAGAATTTGTCATAACAATTATTCATAGAATTGAGCCGTAATAGGAAAAATCATTCTTCAAACCTGAATAATCTTTTATTAAAGTAAAATTTGGTAATTAAGGAGTTGTACCGAAATACATTCCAGTACAACCCCTTTTCCCAACTAAACTAAAATCTAAAAAAATCAAGTTAAAAAATGTAATATTTCAAAAATGTTTGATTCTTTTTGCAACCCCAAATAATTAAGGCACAACTATAAAATCCTTTATTGCATCATAATTAAAACCTTTTAAATAAGGTCTTGGATTAGCATCGAATTGTGTCTCTGTTCTAATCTCCCAGGTGGCCGCACTAAACCCTGGGAAATTTGCAAGATCACCCCAGTCAGCAGTCGGCAAATCAGTTGTAACCCCAGGATCTGAGAGCGTCACGATAGTTCCTGCAGTGTAAAGAGCCGCCCCGCGATCCAATTCTGTTGAACCAACGAACTGCGAATCATAGAAAACACCGGATGCATTCAAAGTAACACCGGAACCATGACCAAAAATGGCCTTATTATCTGTAAAACCTAAATTATAACAATTAAACATGTTAACTACCGCTACTGGCAAACCAATAAAGCTACTTGTAAAAACATTTGCATTTTCAGTAACATCTACCACCGAAAAGCAGTCTGATATCTCGCCTGTCAAACTCTGTGGACGTCCAATAAAACCACCCGTTTGGCTGCCTGCTCCCACAAAGGTACCTTCTGTGAAACATTTGGTCACTCCCCCTGGTCCCGATATCCATCCGACTAAGGTTCCTCCTTGATTTCCACCCGCAGTAGGTGACTTAGTCATTCGTATGTTTATTAATCCCAAATTCCGAATTGATCCATTCACTATTTTTGCAAACATACCGGATCTATTTTCATCTTCAGCACCACCAATCTTAATTATGTGTAAGCCTGATATAATGTGAAACTGCCCATCAAAATTTATTGATGTAGCCGTTGTAATTGGTCTAAAACCAAACCTTCCATCTGGATCATCCTGATTCCATCTGGCCGTTTCAGCCGCATCAATATCCGCAGTTAGCACCCAATCTCCATTCAAATCATCAGCAGTCGCTACTTCACTAAGCCAACGCAACTCGGTAATGCTCGAAATTTCACCATAGACAATTGGTTTCTGTGCCGGGGAAGTGTTATTATTTGCAAGAAAATAAACCAGGGCAGAAAGATCCCTGTCAAGCGCATCCATTTGAGCTTTAGTAGCCAGTGACAAGTTTATTTCAATTGTCGTCTGCATATCCTTCAAAGGCTGATCTAATCCAGCATAAATTGCTTTTTGACCTTTTGAAAAATAAGCTGAAGAGGCAATCTGAGGAGCCAGATCAGCATACTGCTGTTTCATTTCAGCATATTTAGCTTTGATTTCATTCACAAATGCAGTAACTTCAGCATCATTCAAAGCAGCCAATCCTGCTAAAACTTCAATTTTACCTTGCAGATCAACAAAATCATTTGCCGTAAGGTCAAGTACATTTGGATCTTTAACATCAGCCATTAACCAGATGAAATTATTGGTTACCAGGGTACTTGTGTTATTGTATGTGTTCAGTCCAAAATTCTGAATCCCGGCGCTATTCTTATTTACTGCGGTAAAGGCATTCTGTATAGAAGCCTTCCATACCGAATCCAATTTCATTTCTACACGCTGTAAGGTTTGATCAACACGTTGAGCTGTCAGTTGGGGATCTGAGAGGGTGTAATTATCGCCGGTGTACCCATCATTTTCAACAAGTGATTTTATCCCCAAAAGCTTTATCCTTTGATCTCTAAATCCGATAAGTGCAGTATTCCAACTTCCTGAGTTTATTTGAGTAATAGTACCATCAGTTTTATCACAGATTCCATAAATCATTGGATCAATATATCTGGTTTCTTCCTTTGCACAACCAGCAATCAAAGCTGAAAGCACAAGAATCAAAAACAGATTTTTATATATCTTTTTCATATCTCATAAATTTTTATATACAGTTAATGATTCAAAGTTATTGCCATGCAGCAGGTTGTCCAAGTCCGGTTAATCTTCTGGCTTCCTCCTGTGGAATAGGCAAAACGAGGTATTTATCTGACGTCGCATTTCTAACTGTTTCAATCTTGATCCTTTCGTAGGAGAATGGTCCGGCATCAATACCTGATGTACTGGTAATTTTCATTCCTGAAATTACTCCGTTAGTCTCGCTCAGAATCTTCCACCTGCGTTGATCGTAAAAGCGGTGATCTTCAAAACAAAGTTCCACACGACGTTCATTTCGGATTCTTTTCATCAGAAAATCCTTTGTTTTTGCAAAACCAGGAACAGCTGAAATTGCTGGCTGACCAGCCCTCACACGTACTGTATTCAATGCGGTGATCGCGTCGTCAAGTTTATTCAGTTCACAGTTGGCTTCAGCCAGGTTCAAATAGATCTCTGCTAAACGGAAATAAATTTTATGAGATTCCGTACCACCTGTTGTCGATCCCCAATACGATGCCGAGCGGAATTTACCACCATAATAACCGGTAGTACTTCGTCGTTTATCGGCTTCATCCTGAGAAGTAGGATTGCTGTTAAACCCAGTACCAATTTTTCCCTGATAGGAATAAATTACCAACTCGGGCGCTGATGCTGCCTGTCCTTTATACTTACCGTAAGTACTTGTATTAAATACAATGGCTGATTTTAATCTCTGGTCGCGACCAACATAAGGATTAATACCTGCGTTTTCAGTATATCCGGCATTGAATGTAACTGAAGTATGATCAGCATTTGTATAAGCTGAAACTGGTAAAGCCCCATTGGTTAATTCAAAGCAATCGACAAGCTCCTGTGTTGGCACAGCGCCGCAATTGGCGCTTTGCTGAGCAGAACCAAGGGCTTTCAAATCAACTCCATTGGTGTTGTTCATAATTGCAGTTCCATTATTCGACGAGCGCAGGAATACCTCTTTATTCAGAATATTTGTTGCTTCGTTAAAAAGCTTGTCATATTCATTCATTGGAAGTAAACTGTATTCTGATCCGACAGCCGTAAGGCATTCCTGAGCCGCGGTTGCTGCCCGTTGCCATTTGGCCTGATCGTTAGCTGGATTATTCAGGATGCTGGCATTGTATAACAAAACCCTTGATTTTAAAGCTAAAAGTGTCGCTTTATTAATCCGGTCGTAATCAGTATTTGTCTGCCATCTTACAGGGATTAATCCAGTCGCAATAACTTCGTCGCATTCTTTTGCGATTCGTGTAGCGATCTCATCGTAAGTAGGTCGTTTCAGATCTGCCCAACCGTCAAAATCAGGTTCGAATGGTTTGTCAACAAAAGGAACAGGACCAAAATTCTGAACCAGCATAAAATGATACCAGGCACGAAGCCCTTTGGCTTCAGCAGTCCACATAGCAATATCATTATCCGAAATCTGTTCTTTCGAAACTTTTGATTCCGGAAGATAAATGATAGCTAGGTTACAGGCTCGAATCCCTTGCCAGCATTGAGTCCAAATAGTGGAAGCAAAGAAATTATTAGTTGGTGTTAACTGAGCATTATGCCAGTCAGCAACAGCGCCAGAACCTGCCCTGAAAGCGTCGTCAGTAAACGTTTCGAGTAACTGTCCAGAACTTTGATTGGTGAAAGAGCTATTCAGATTACTGTAGCAATTCGTAATAAAGTTCTGCACCTGCGCTTGCTTATTCAGTAACCTGTCGATACTTAATTTATCATTAGGAACAACATCCAGCGCTTTCTCACAACTACTGAGCGCGAAAAGCAAAAGGATAATCCCTAATTTCAATTGGAAAATATTTATTCTTTTCATTTTTTTCAATTTAAATGATTGATTAATCGTCATCATACAATTTAGCGGAATTAGAACTTAACACTTATACCAAAGTTATAAGCCTTAAGCAGCGGATAATTTGTATTAGACCCATTTGCTGATTCCGGATCAAAATCGTCGTTCGCTAATTTATCCCAAACCAATAAGTTTAAACCATTGGCATAGATGCGTATTGAGCCAGCTTTAATGTGCCTGGAAATACTTTCAGGAAGCGTATAACCTAGTTCAACATTTCTCAAGCGAACATACGATCCATCAGCAATCCAATAATCACTTTTAATAAAGTTAGTTGATTCACCAGCCAAACGCGGGTACCTGATTTTCTCTCCGGCATCGAATTTCTGCTGCGTCCAGGCTTCTTTCATGTACTCCGTGAAATTATCCTGATTTGACCATCTGCCGAAACCGCTTAGATAAACGTTTCTTTTGGCAGCGCCATTTATAAACGCGCTAATATCAAATCCTTTGTAATTCACTTGTGCTTTTAATCCGTAAGTCATTTCAGGAGCCTGCCCAATTCCTAGTGGAGCCTGATCTTTTTGATCGACCACATGATCTCCGGTAAGGTCCAGGTATTTGATATCGCCGGGAATTGGAACTCCACCCAAAGCTGTCTGATCGGCCCAATTGTTCACTTCGGCCTGAGAATTGAACAAACCCGCGGTTTTATATCCCCAGTTGTAGTTAATAGCATAACCTTGTCTGCGATATGGATATGCATAAGTATCATCGTAAGGCAACTCAGCCGTATAAGTTTGTTCATTGTGGTTTACCGACAGGTTACCATTGATACTAACCGATACATCATCGTTAACTTTTTTGTTGTAACCCAAAACCAGTTCAAAACCCTTATTGATGACTTCGCCCAGGTTGGCTGGTGGAAGTGATGCCCCACCCAATCCCATCATTCCGTCAGGAATTGTTGCGATATCACGGATAATTATACCGGTGTTTTTATGGTAAAAATAATCCAGTCCAACATACAATGAATGAAAGAACTCTGCTTCTATCCCAAAATTATACTTCGTAGATGTTTCCCACTGGATATTTTCATTACCCAGTTGACTCTCTGTTGAATTTGAATTCCAGGTAGTTAAATAGAGATATTGATTGCTACTGCCATAACCATATACGCTGTTTCCAGCCTGTCCGGCTGACGCCCGTAGTTTAAGAAAACTAACTGCTTTTGTATCTTCCATGAATTTTTCATTGGAAAGAATCCAGCCTGCTGATATCGAAGGGAATAATCCAAACCGTTTACCTTTTGCAAACTGTTCAGAGCCCTGATAAGAGAAATTAACTTCAGCGAAATAACGGTTATCGTAGGCATATGTTCCGCGACCAGCCAAACCAAGGTAATTGGTGGCAAGAAGGACTTGCTGTTGCTGCATGTGTCTTTGGGCCATCAACATCCCGGTAACAGCATGTTTCTCACCAAAAGTCCGGTTGTAGTCAATTGATGCACGCATGTTATACATGTAGTAGAAGTACTCACCCTGACCGTCTGAAAGTGTAGAATTAGCAGTTCCCGGAACCTGAACATAACCAAGAGAATCCGCGCCATTAAGATCTGTCAGTGTAGCTACTTCATATGCGGCATAATTACGGCTTCGTCTTTGCGTATTTGTCGAATGAATATCAAAAGCCAACTCTGCCGACGCGGATAATCCCGGAAGAATTTTATCCAGTTTCTGTCGGGCGCCAAAGGTGTTGCTCAAACGTGTGTCAGTTGCCAGATCTGATCCTGTCCGGTTCAATTCACCATAGATCGATTTATTCGTCTGATATGATAATTTATCCCGTTTAACAATTACTTCGCCATCAGGAGTAAGGTCATTAATGGCATTATTTGGTGTTTGATAAAGCTTTGCTATTAATCCGTTAATACCTGTTCCATTAGGAGAATTAATGTTCTGCATATAACCACCAATATTCACATAAAGATTTAGATTTGGATTTAGCGAAATATCCAGATTGGTGCGGAAATTAAACCTCTTTGTTGTTTGTTCAGCTTTATAGCTGTATTTATCAAATGGCTCGTTTTCCAGAAGACCTCCCTGCGAGGTATAACCTACTGAAGTAAAATAGCGCATCAATTGTGAACCTCCTCTGAAATTAACATTCACACGTGTCAATTTTGAATAATTTTTCAGAAACTCGTTTTGCATATCCCGAACCGGGTAGAAATCAGTCTGATCGCCAAGCCGGTAATGTTCCAATTCAGCAGGAGTATAGAAAGCAGCGCCGCTGTGATCCAACCCATTTCCTCCGGAAGATATATCCTGAATATCGGAATAAAGGGTATCATTAGCCAAACGCTGATTATACATATTCGCATAATCGAAAGCTGAAACAAATTTCGGAAGCATGGTAGGAACCTGCATCGATTGATCTACAGAAACTGTTATTTTCGATTTTCCATCAAAGCCTTTTTTGGTGGTGATCATCAAAACTCCTCCTGAACCGCGCATCCCATAAATGGAAGTCGCGGCAGCATCTTTTAACACTGTAACACGCACAACCTCATAGGGGTCAAGGCCATCAGGAAAACGTTCCACGCCATCGACCACATACATCACACCGTTTGAGTTCGGAGAATCGTATCCCCTGATATGGGTATCAAATGATTCATTACCGGGTTCGCCATCAGTCTGGATGATCCGTAAGCCAGGAAGTCTTCCTTGTAAGGCTGTTAGTAAATTGGCTGACCGACTGGTCACTAATTCGTCGCCGGAAATTGAAAAAATTGAGGCTGTAACATTGTTTTTAACCTGTGTTCCATAAGCAACGTATTCAATTTCCTCTTTAACAAGCGCCATTGCAAAATCTCTGATTTCACGCTTAATGGTACTCTTTGCGATTTGATATCCATTCAAATGGAACGATAATGTTGCAGGTAATTTTTTAACCCCAATGGTAAAACCTCCCTCAAGGTCCGTTATTGCCTTGCTGGTGTTCCCTTCCTCAGAAACTATCACTCCCGGCAATGCAATACCCTGGGCATCGGTTACTTTTCCCTTAATTTCAGGCTCGGCAAGAGCATAGAAGGAGCAAAGCAAGACACCGCAGATTATTAAAAAATATGTCTTTATTGTATTTTTCATCTTATTTTTTTTAATAAATAAAAATTTCTTCCGTGATGTTGTTTATCTCCAGGCTGCCGGTTGTTCCAGCCCCGGAACATACTTTTGATCAACTAATGGTATAGGCAGCACTTTGTATTTTTCATTGTGACAAGCCCAAACATATGGCATTTGAAAACGGGTATATGTAAATTTATTATCCCCGACTTTTTCAGGAAGAATTCCACTTACCGCATTGTTGTTTACATCACTTATAACATCCCATCGTCTTACATCGAAGAATCTTGAATCTTCGAGAACCAATTCAACACGACGTTCATTGTGAATT
>JBBSBP010000066.1:0-28101 GCA_038251165.1 Bacteroidales bacterium
ATCCGGACGGTATCGATCAGCAAAACCGCTATCAGCAGATACAACATGAAAGCGAGCCAGAATGATCCGATCCGGTATATCCATTCACTGAATGCCGATGTGGCCGTTCGCTCCAGGATCGACCCGGCAATGAACAGGGATACAACGGTCCAGAAAATCACGATATACCACCTCCTCATCGGCTGGTTCAGCGAAAAGGCCTGAAGTCCGCGGATGTAGAGGTAATAATTAACTGAAGAATAGATCAGGAGTACAATGCTGAAAAATATCAAAAAGGTAAGGCTGCGCATGGATCAAAGTTATTCAATTTCAATTATTTCCTGAATATTCATAAACTCAGTTGAAAAACGTTCAAGCCATTCGGTCAGCTGGCTGGCAAAAACAACACGCTGAGCTTTGGGCATACTTTCCGCAATGCGGTCAATCTGCAAATAATTAATACTTTTTATCACCTGTTCGGCATCATCAATGGCAAAGATTTTTACGCCGGTCAGATTCAGTGCATACAGGGTATATATTTTATTCAGGCGTTTGGCCGTACCAATTACAACATCCGATCCCATATAAATCAGGTCCTTCTGATCATCAATCTTTCCATCATCGCAGGCCAGGTGTACACGTAAATCGGTGTATTCACCAAGGCGCGTAAATTCATCCTTCATTTCCAGGGCCCGGACCTTATCCGGAACAACAATTACTGCCCTCGGAACATCATTCAGTGAAGCTTTGAGGCGCTGAAGTACACTTACAACAATGGTGGTTGTTTTACCACAATCCTTTCCGGCAATGCACAACAAGTCATGTCCACTTTTAATTTTGGAGATGCAAACCTGTTCCAATTCGGTCGATTCGGTAAACCCGTTTTCTTCCAGGACTTCCAGAAGTTGTATATCTAATTTTTTGTTCATCATATGTATGTAAATATTTAAATTATCCAATCTCAACAACTGTAATTCCGGCGCCGCCAAACTGAACATGTTCATCGCGTAAGGATTTTACCGCGGGTTCCGATTTCAGGTAATTCCGGATCATTTCCTTTAATATGCCATTCCCTTTTCCATGGAGTATCCTCAATTCACTAAAATCCAGCATAATGGCATCATCGATAAACGACTGAATGATTTGCAGGGCCTCTTCAGTCCGCTGTCCGCGAACGTCGACTTCAGTTTTGAAGTTAAGTCGTTTTTCGCTCATGCCTTTGTTGATATTGGGCATGGTCTGATTGTAGGTACGGTGAATTTTCTTCGCCTCGTTGCTGGTTATTTTCTGTAGTTTATCGCGGCTGACTGATGTTCTCAGTTGTCCGAATGCTACGATGACATTCTTTTCGTTCAGATCCAGGATCTCGCCAACATTATGGTTACCCGTCATTAATACCTTATCGCCGGCTTTCCATTCTTCAGGTTCAATCGCTTTTTCTTTTTCAGCAAGTGGCTTTTTTACCGTTCTTGTTTGATTGCGCTGGGATTCCTTCTCCTTTAATTTCTGAATTTTCCGGTTAATCTGTTCATCCTGAGCGGTGGTTGTTTCTTCAACTTCCTGTTTGAATTCGGTAAGTTTGGCCCTGATCAGTTTTGTTTTTTCCTTATCGGCCTGACTTTCACGAATTTCACGAATGGTGTTCTCGATTCTTTTATTCGATTCAGAAAGAATCTGATCAGCTTCCTGCCGGGCTTTCAGCAGAATTTCCTTGCGCTGTTTGTCCAGCTGCGACAAATCGGTTTCATATTTGGCAGCCAGATCATCAAGTGTTTTCTCCACCTTCCTGATTTTTTGCCGTTTGGTTTCCCAGTATCGTTTATCGCGAATAATATCGCGAAGGTGTTTGTCAAAATTAATGTGATCCTTGCCAATTTTTTCGGTGGCAACCTCCAGTATTTTCTCCGGAAGTCCTATTTTCCGGGCAATTTCGAAAGCAAATGAGCTTCCCGGTTTGCCGATATCCAGCTGAAACAAAGGTTCCATTTTCGCCGAATCGTACATCATGGCTGCATTTTCAATTCCCTGACTCGAAGATGCATAGTGTTTCAGGTTGGTGTAATGCGTAGTTATTACCCCAAAGGTTTTCATTTCATCCAGCTGGGCCAGAATAGATTCAGCAATGGCGCCGCCCAGCATCGGTTCGGTTCCTGTACCAAATTCGTCGATCAGAACCAGTGTTTTATCATTCGAATTCTTCAGAAAAAACTTCATGTTCATCAAGTGCGAACTGTATGTACTCAGGTCGTTTTCAATCGATTGTTCATCGCCAATATCGATAAACAATTTTTCGAATATGCCGGTTGCACTGCTTTCCTTTACCGGGATCAACAAACCGCACTGAAGCATATACTGCAGCAGTCCGACTGTTTTCAGGCACACTGATTTTCCTCCCGCATTAGGCCCCGAGATCAGTAAAATATGTTTTTGAGCTGTAAGCCTGATGTTCAGCGGAACAACTTTCCGGTTTTCACGACGCAGAGCCAGCATCAGCAAAGGATGCACAGCGCCCTCCCAATCAAGCTGACAGGTGTTTTCCATAAAAGGTTTGATTCCACTGATTTCGATGGCGTAAATGGCCTTCGAGCGGATAAAATCAATCTGTCCCAGGAACTCATAGGCCAGGATCAGGTCTGGCAGATAGGGCCGGATATCATTCGAGAAAATGACCAGAATCCGAACTATTTCACGGATTTCAGCATATTCAAGTTCCCTGATTTCGTTATTCAGCTCCACCACTTCTGCCGGTTCGATGTACGAAGTTTTTCCGGTGGCCGACTCATCGTGCACAATCCCGTTCATGCGACGTTTGAGTGCCGAGGCAACCGGGATAACCGCACGGCCATCGCGTATGGCAACCAGTGCGTCTTCATCAACCAAACCATCTTCCCGGGCTTTTCTCAAAATCGACTGGAGTCGTTTGGACACACCGGACTGTTTACTCATCAGGTCCTTTCGAATCTTTGCTAATTCAGGAGAAGCATTATCCTTGATTTTTCCGTATTTATTCAGAATACTGTCGATACGCCCGATCACATAGGGATAAACCTGGACCGGAGTCAGCAATCGCTTTAAAAAGGGGAATTGTTCCTCTTTGGACTGTTTCAGGAATCGAATAATTCCTGAAATCGTTTCGAGCGATCGTTTCAGGTCAAATAATTCCTGAACTTCAAGAAAACGTCCTTCAATCCGGATTTTACCAAGCGCTTCACGAAGATCGAAATAGTAATTGGTAGGAAAATTCTCCACTTCCTGAATGATAAAGACAAATTCACTGACCAGGGACAAATCTTCAGTCAATTGTTCAAAATCGCTGATGAAACGGATTTCATCAACCAATTCTTTCCCCAAATCGCTCAGGCAACGTCCTTTAAGCAATTCACGGATTTTATCAAACCCGATTTTCGATTCAAAATTTTCAGGATATACCAGAGTCATACCAATTTATTAGGAGTGCAAAAGTACGAAGGAATTTCAAGTTTCAGGGTCCATGTGTAATACAAATTCCAAATTCCGGGTTTCAACGGCCTGCACAATTCCTGACAAGACCAGTCAGAATGTGAAAATACCCGAAGCCGGAACGCTAAAAAGGGCTACCTGAAACAGATAACCCTTAAAACGCAAGACAAATCGAACTTCTAATCACGAGAGACTAAACCAATGCCTTCAATTTTTTTATATACCTGAGGATCACCTTTATATGTTATTTTACCAACCCCACTTATGGTTGCATTTAATTGATCTGTTGCATAAACACTGCCTGTGCCTACACCTTCAATCTTAAAATCTGTTCTTTTGGTTTTGAGGTCAATGGCATCCAGATGTCCGGCTCCTGAAATGGTGGCATCCAGTTCATTGGCTATGCCATCAAATTCAAATTTAACACCTCCCTCTCCGATCACTTTCACGTTATTGGCTTTCAGGTTCATTTCAATACTGGCACCACCTGAGACATGCAGGTACAGATCCTTCAATTCAACATATCCGTTGGTTTCCAAACCAATGCCACCTTCAATAACCAGTTTTTCGAGATCTTTAAAAGTGATATACAGAATCAGTTCATCAAAATCAAAATGTTTTTTGGTAATCTTCAGGCTGAGTGACTGTGAATCCGAATTAACATCGATGTACTTAAAATTATCTTCATCAGTCTTGATTCGCAATCCTTCCTGTGTTCCCTGTTCCAGAATTACTTTAAAAGCACCTTCCAGGTAAATTTTCGTAAAGTGTTGCACTTTATAGGTTCGGGTCGCGGTATCGTCCCAGGGTAGCTCACCTGGCATTACAGGCGCTGCAAAAAGTTTTGCGACCAAAAGACCCAGTGCAAAAATCAAACTGCTTATTCGAAGAAGATACATGGATTTTTTTTTTAGGTTTAAATTTCAGTATCGAAAGTATTAAAACCAAAGGCTAATGCGATTTTCTTATCGACGAATAACAGATTTTCTTAGGTGAAAGGGCAAATCAATGGATTTAACCGCTTCAGGAATTAAAAAAAAAGGAAAGTAAAAGTGTTCAGCTGTTTTCAGACTTTTGCTGAATCAGATGTTTTAACAAAAGAAGCAGATATGCCGGCAGGATAGTACCAATCAGAAGCATAATCATATCCATAAGAATAAAGGATTCGCGATTAAAAATTTCCTGACCGATTGCTATCGAAACGGTACCCAGCAAAACAAACAGAATGACCATCAATACCAGTTTTCGGGTTTTGTTCAGAAGTATAATCAGTAAAAGCCAGATCAATCCGATGCTTACTCCGAGATAAGTCTGATTCAGCTGTCCTTCGGCATATTTCAGCACACCGTAAACAACCGGCAAAAACGACATGACATAAAAAAAACGAAAGACACTTCCAATCAGCCTTTCACGCTTAAAGTCGCTGGAGATTTCAGGAAAAAAAGATAAGCCGATTGATTTGCTGCCCTGAAATTCGGGCGCCATCAAATCCTGTTCCGACTGAATAAGCTTTCGTTCAACCGCAATCTTTACGGCTGCATCGACAGCAGTTTCCTGGTAATCTTTATGGTTCTTTAAAATTTCCAGAATCTGAGCATCAGTATGGTTTATATATCGTTCGTAATAATTCATTTTTCCCGGGGAATTTTTGATGGTTTGGATTTTCATACAAAAATAGGTCTTTGATTTTATTAACAACGAATAAAATGTAAAATTAAGAATAATAGGTATTTTTGTTTTTTCTAAAAATCATTGAATCATGTATAATTTTGAATATCAGAATGCGGTCAAAATCATCTTCGGGAAAGGTGAAATCGGAAAAGTCGGGATCAATATTCCTGTGGGATCGAAGATTCTGTTAACCTGGGGTGGTGGCAGTATTTTCAAAAATGGCGTTTATGATCAGGTAAAAGCTGCTGTTAATAGCTTTGAAGTGCTTGAATTTGGCGGAATAGAGCCAAACCCGCATTACGAAACGCTCATGAAAGCAGTCGAAGTCGTTCGAAACGAAAACATTACCTTCCTACTTTCAGTCGGGGGAGGCTCGGTTTTGGACGGCACCAAATTTATTGCTGCTGCTGCCTGTTTCCAGCAAGGCGACCCCTGGAAGATTTTATCAGAACAAGCGCCTGTGGTAAAGGCTTTACCGATTGGAGCTGTATTAACTTTACCGGCCACCGGTTCTGAAATGAACGGAAATGCAGTGATTACCAGGGTTGAACTGACCGAAAAGCTGGCATTCAGTTCACCAAAGGTAATGCCTGTTTTCTCTGTACTCGATCCTGAAGTCATCTTTTCGCTGCCGTCCAAACAGGTTGCCAACGGCGTAGTTGATGCATTTGTGCATGTTTTGGAGCAATACCTTACATTCCCGGTCAATTCACCAATACAGGACCGTTTTGCTGAAAGTATACTGCTTACTTTAATCGAAGAGGGTCCTAAAGTACTGGCCGATCGGAACAATTATGATGCTGCTGCAAATTTCATGTGGAGTGCAACCATGGCACTGAACGGACTTATCGGTGCAGGAGTTCCGCAAGACTGGGCAACGCACATGATTGGTCATGAACTCACTGCGTACCATGGAATTGATCATGCCCGTACCCTGGCCATTGTACTGCCTGGAATTATGCATATTAAACGGTTTCAGAAAAAGGATAAAATTATGCAACTGGGTCAGCGTGTATGGGGAATCAGTCAGGGAACTGATGACGAACGCATTGACCTGACCATCTGTAAAACCGTTGAATTCTTTGAGTCGGTTGGAATTCCCACCCGGTTACCTGATTATGATGTACCTTCAAAAACCATCGGTATCATTTGCGACCGTTTCGAAAAAAGAGGGATTAAAATCGGAGAAAAAGCAGATATTGGTCCGGCTGAAATTTGCATGATACTGGAAAACAGACTCTAAACAGGACGGTCATTTAATTGTTATTGATAGTCAGTCAGTTTTCAACAAAACACAGATATGACAAGGAATGACGTTTACGAATGACAATTGAATGATCCTGATTTTCTATTGAAGCAATTCTTTGGCCGTTTCGAGTGAAGTGGCTGAAAAGTTTTCACCGCTCAACATCTGTGCGATTTCTTCAATACGTTCCGGCTCACTGAGTTTCCTGATCGAAGTGTAGGTCTGTTCATTCTCATCGAATTTATAGACTTTGTAATGATGTTTGCCTTTTGCGGCTATTTGTGGTAAGTGGGTAATATTTAATACCTGGACGGTCTGGGCCATTTGTTCAAATATCTGCCCCATTTTTACAGCAACTTCACCGGAAACGCCAGTATCAATTTCGTCAAAAATAATCGTTGGCAAGGAACGTGCATCAGATATTAAAGTTTTTATAGCCAGCATCAGGCGCGACATTTCACCTCCTGAAGCAATTTTACCAATCTCCTGCAATTCCTGATTTTTATTGGCCGAGAACATAAAACTGACTTCATCCAGGCCTGAACCTGAAAAATCAGCTAAACGGGCAAACCGGACCTGGAATGCCGCATTGGGAATGCCAACATTCCGGAGAACATCAATAACCCTGGTTTCAATGGCCGGAGCTACCTCATTTCGCCGTAAACTGATTTGAACAGCCAATTCTTTCAATATCTCTTTTTGAACCTGAATTTGTTGCCTCAACTGCTCAATCTCCTGCTCAAAAGAACTAACCAACTGGATTTTAGACTCAAATTCATTTTGAATCTGCAAAAGTTCTGCAACCGTAGACACCCGGTGTTTCTGCTGAAGGGAATAAATCAGGTCGAGACGCTGATTGACCAGTTCAATCCGTTCAGGATCATTTTCTGTCCGGTCTTCAATAACCGATGATTCATCTGAAATATCCTTCAGTTCAATGTAAACCGATTCCAACCGGGAATACAGCTGTTCAGCCTCCGGAAGTACAGAACGCAGTTTTCCGATCGAATTCAGGTTTTCTTTCAACACCGCCAGCACCGAACGGTCATCTTCCGAGAGACTGAGGTAAACTTGTCCGAATGCCGATTTAATTTCACCTGCATGAGTCAGTTTTTCAAGCAGGAGTTCCAATTCCAGCTGTTCGTTGCTATTCAGTCTGGCTTCCGAAAGCTGTTTAAACTGAAATTCAAAATAATCAAGGTCTTTTTTTGCCTGTTCAGCCAGATCAAGCGTTTTATTCAGATGTTCCTGAAGGGAAACGTATTTTTTAAAGGCCGAGGTATACGATTTGAGAATTTCAGCGTTTCCGGCAACCAGGTCAACCATCTGAAGCTGGTAGTGTTTTTCGTTCAACTCCAGGTTCTGATGCTGTGAATGAATATCAATCAACTTCATCCCCAGGTCATGTAAAACCTTTACATTAACCGGAGTATCGTTGATAAAAGCTCTTGATTTTCCCTGTGGGGTTATTTCGCGCCGAAGGATGGTAATATCTTCATAATCGAGTTCATTCTCGTCGAAAAAATTTTTCAGCCCGTAATTCAGTATCTCAAAAACTCCTTCTGCCATACATTTTTCCGATTTATCCCTTAATACCGATAAATCAGCCCGCTGACCAATGATCAGGCCGATGGCTCCCAGCAGGATAGACTTTCCGGCCCCGGTTTCTCCGGTAAGGATATTTAAATCTGCGCTGAAATCAATATTCAGTGAATCAATTAAAGCGTAATTTTTTATCGAAAGTGATTTTAGCACAGGAAATTATAAAATAGGTTAATCGTCGAAAAATCGGGAAAACAATTCTCAATACGATTATAAAGATAATTGTTTATTCCAGTTTCAAAGTCCTTCTGCTTTGAGTATTTTTTCATATTTACTGCCATTCGAAGGATCGCACTCATTCAGAATAACGGTAACCCGGTTGCGCTCATCAGGAAAAGATTTGGAAAAGATATTCACCAACTCGTCTGATTTGGCGTCAAAAAATACCTGGAGAATATACAAAGATGGTCGTATCCGAAACACTTTCTGAATAGACTTCAACGATTCAGCAATAACTCCCCTGCCTTCCGGCGCCTTATCAGCCATGATATCAAGTCCCAGGCGGTGATACTGATACATGCAGCTCCGGAAGCCGGAATATGATTTATTCAATATATTTTCGGCCAGCCAGTATCGGTTTCGTTCACTTTCATAAGCTTTCCAGCCTTTTTCACGGGCATTCTGCGAATTATTGACAATGGTTTGAGCCTTTTGAAAATATTCAGTTCCACCTTCAGGAGAAAACGAATCGTAATCCATACCAATCACGATGTAGGCATAAAATGCCAGGATATTGGTCAGGTTATCTTTATTCGATGTTTCATTAAATTCAAGCGTCTGGTATTCAACATATTTGGCATGAAAATCATTATCCTTGATGTTCAGCAAAATAGTTTCGTAGGATGAATTGAATACCGGCCGCCTGAGCTGAATCTGTATGCTACCCTTGAACTCATCAGAAGAGATCTGTTCATCCAGATTGATGAAAAAATTACACTCAATCCGTTCATCCATGGTATACTGATGGTCGGTCCATTTACGGTTGTTCATGAACTCATACAAATCAGACTGCATGGTTTCGAACATCGTTCGGTTGGCTCCCTGTATCTTTTGGGCCGAAATGCTGATGTTGCAGCGTAATTCCTGTGCAGAGACCTGAACAAACAAGCTAAATACCACGGCGAAAAACAACAATAATCTCTTCATAGCAACAATTTAATCGTATTTAAAACGAAGATTTTAAACGAAATACCGGCAAACAGGATGGACTGACAAACTCAGTCAGGGATTTGTTTTCACTCCGGGTTCTTCACCTTATTGCCTTTGACCAGCCAGCCTGTCCTTTCGCTCCATTTCCAGAACGATACGGCCGACGATGTCAACTGCAACTTCAGTCTTTGATTTTAACTCAAAAACCGTCTGATTATTGTCCGAATCAATAAGTGTTATTTTATTGGTATCCACTCCGAACCCGGCTCCCGGATCATTCATGGAGTTTAAAACAATAAAATCCAGGTTTTTTTTCTTCAGTTTCCTGCCGGCATTCACCAATTCATCGTTGGTTTCTAGTGCAAATCCGACAAGCAGCTGTTTTTCGGTCTTCATCTGACCTAAAGCGCCAGCAATATCAGTGGTTGGTTTAAGTTGAAGGATAAGGTTTTCTTTTCCCCGTTTCAGTTTACTTCCGGAATAACTATCAGGTGTAAAATCAGCAACAGCAGCACACATTACCGCACCATCGGCACCAGGGAAAATCTGAAGACAATGTTCATACATTTCTGCTGCCGATTCGACAGGAATGACAGTAATTCCGGGATTTGTGTTTTTGATCTCCACCGGGCCTGAAACAAGAGATACCTTTGCTCCGGCATCTGCAAGTGCATTGGCGAGGGCATAACCCATTTTGCCTGAAGAATAATTTCCGATAAAACGAACAGGGTCAATTTTTTCGTAGGTTGGACCGGCAGTGAGCAAAAAATGCTTATTCAGCAGTTTTTTTTTTTGATTGAAGAACAGAACAACTTCTTCCAGGATATTTTCGGGCTCTTCCATCCTGCCTTTTCCATGTAATCCGCTGGCCAGTTCACCCTCTCCGGGTTCAAGAATAATATTTCCGCAGGAGCGTAAAATCTCCAGATTAGTCTGATTGGCAGGATGCCGAAACATGTCCAGATCCATAGCCGGAGCAATCATTACCGGACATTTAGCCGATAAATAAGTGGTAATAAGCAGGTTATCTGAAATTCCATGGGCCATTTTGCCCAGTGAGGAGGCCGTTGCAGGTGCGATTACCATCAGATCGGCCCACTGTCCCATATCCACGTGTGAATACCAGGTACCATCGTTTGCTGAAAAAAAATCAGACGCCACCGGTTTACCGGAAAGCGCCGACATGGTAACCGGAGTAATAAACTCTTTGGCTGCAGGGGTCATTACCACCTGCACCTCAGCTCCTTCTTTGACCAGGCCCCTTAAAAGATAAGCTGCCTTGTAGGCAGCTATACTTCCGGTAATTCCGAGAACAATATGTTTTCCAGATAGCCTCATAAAGGCTTGTATTACAATTCTTTGTTACGGTTTTCCTTGGCAGGATTACGGTGATATATCTGATCGTTCACAAATTCCTCGTAAGCAATCAAGGTTGATTTGGGAAGGCGTTCGTAGTATTTTGAAATTTCGATCTGTTCGCGATTTTCAAATACCTCTTCCAGATTATCCGTATAAGATGCAAATTCCTGCAATTTCTGGCTTAATTCTTCCTTCATTTCAGATGAAATCTGATTTGCACGTTTGGCCAGAATCATGACAGTTTCATAAATATTTCCGGTACGGCTTTCCAATTCTCTTAAATCCCTCGAAATAGTAGTAGATTCTGCTTTTGTTTTCTTAAAATCCATATTTTTAAATATTTGAATCCGGTTTATAATTCAACAACTTGGAAGTTGTGGCATAATATTTTTCAGCTTCTTTCCGGTATTTGCTCTCCGGATATTCGTCGACAAAGGTATAATATTCATCCAAAGCAGAGCTCAGACGTTCATGCTTTTTTTCCTCAACACTGTTTACTGCCAGTAAATATTTCGCTTTCAGCAACATATACATCAGTTCTTCACGGTATTTGGTATCCGGAAAATCTTTCAGCGACGATGATAATGCCACCACGGCAGCTTTATAATTGTTCAGATCGTAATAAAGTTTACCACTTAAATACGATTTGTAAACTAATTTATCGCGCAATTCAATAATCAGCCGGTTCGCTTCATCAAGCCTGGTTGATTTCGGATATAAATTAATAAACAACTGCAGGGCATCGATCGCATTTTGCGATACCTGCTGATCGAGACGCGGGCCAGGTGAATCAAGATAAAAACAGTATCCAACCATAAACTGTGATTCCTCAGCAAATTCACTTCTCGGAAACTCTTTAATCAGCGACTTAAAATAATGTCCGGCCATCATATAGTCTTTCATACCAAACTGACTCTTGGCATAATAATAATATACTTTGTCGGCACGGCTGGTACCGCGAACAATATTAATAAGGTCCTTCAGAAGCGTTGAAGACCGAACAAACTCTCCCCCCTCGTAGTATTCGAGTGCTTTTTTGTACTTAAATTCGTAATCAGTGCTTTTAACAATCTTATTGTAATCGCTGCACGAACTAAACAACAGTACAAAAACAAAAATCAGTGACGTAAAATTTTTCATTTTTATTAACATGGCGCAAATATACATTATTATCGAATTTCATGGAGCGAAAATTAGAATGTTTTATTCAGAAAACCATTCTGTTTAGTATTAATTAACAAATTTGCAGACTTATTAAAATAAATTACTTTTGCAATGTTAATTTAAAAACCAGATCAAGTGGACATTTTTGAAAAACTGAGGAACAATATGGGGAGCCTGGGAAAATACATGAAACAGGCTCATGGATACTTTGCATTCCCTAAATTGGAAGGCGAAATTGGTACCCGAATGAAATTCAGAGGAAAAGAAGTTTTAGTTTGGAGCCTGAACAATTATATCGGATTGGCCAATCACCCCGAAGTTAGGGAAGCTGATGCCCAGGCAGCAGCTGAATATGGAATGGCTTACCCGATGGGAGCCCGTATGATGTCAGGCCAGACCAGCAAACACGAAGAACTGGAACAAAATCTGGCTGAATTTGTCGGGAAACAGGATGCGTTTTTACTGAATTACGGCTACCAGGGAATGGTTTCTATCATTGATGCTGTTTGCGGACGAAATGATGTTGTGGTATATGATTCAGAATCACATGCCTGTATTTTAGACGGTGTACGTTTGCATATGGGTAAACGCTATGTTTATTTACACAACAATATGGAGAGCCTCAGGACTCAACTGGTAAGAGCAACAAAACTGGCCGAAAAACAAGGTGGAGGTATCCTGGTGATTACCGAAGGTGTTTTCGGAATGTCGGGCGATTTAGGCAAACTGGATGAGGTTGTTAAATTTAAAGATGAGTTCGACTTCCGTTTGCTGGTTGATGATGCTCATGGTTTTGGAACAATGGGAGCAACCGGTGCCGGTACTGCGGAACATTTTGGGGTTTCTGACCAGGTAGACCTTCTGTTCGGAACATTTGCCAAATCGATGGCCGGAATTGGCGCATTTGTTGCCTGCAATGAAGATATATGCAACTACTTACGATACAACATGCGTTCGCAAACTTATGCCAAATCGTTGCCGATGCCTATGGTTATTGGCGCATTGAAACGACTTGAATTGTTGCGTACCAAACCTGAATTGCGCGAAAAACTATGGTTCATCGTGAACAAACTTCAAAGCGGACTGAAAGCTGAAGGGTTCGATTTAGGCGCAACCAATTCGTGTGTTACACCAGTTTACTTTAATGGTGGTGTAGGCGAAGCTACAAGTGCTGTAATGGATCTGCGTGAAAACTTCAATATTTTCTGTTCAGTGGTTGGATATCCTGTTATCCCCAAAGGACTGATTATGCTTCGGTTGATTCCAACGGCTATGCATACACTGGAAGATGTGGAATATACCATTAAAGCTTTTTCTGAAATCCGGAAAAAACTGGAAGATGGTAAATACAATACCTCTGAAATTCCATCGTTTATCGAATAAAAATAAAATGTATTAAAAAAACCATCCTCTTTCGGATGGTTTTTTTAATTTTATGAATTACTTTGGTTCATCATTTGCCTCTTTAGCTCAGTTGGTAGAGCAGCTCATTCGTAATGAGCAGGTCGGCGGTTCGAGTCCGCCAACAGGCTCGAAGTTCAAAAAATCAAAAGAAACACTTCACCACTTGTACCGACCGGAATTATTTTATAGAAATAATGTTGATAGGAATTTAGATTTTCGTCCAGATAATTTGTGCTTTGCACCTCTGTAATCAGTTTACTTTCATCGGTTTTAAATGTAGGTTTAATATCCCGATAGATCCGAAAACCTTGAATCTGAGTTGTATCTGATGCTTTCCAGTTCAAGCGGATATTTGTTCCATCCTCCACGATAACCTTTATATCAGTCACTTTGATCACATACCATGCAATTTTGAAATTGTCCATTTCTATCACTCCTGATTTTACAACTGAGGTATCCCGATCGAAATAAAAATCGACCGCATAAACATTGTTTGTGCCTGCATAGTATGGACGGGTAAATTCGAAAGTGTAGGTATGCCAGGTATTATCACCCGGAATTTTCTGCTCAAGGTATTCGAATGTCGATGGTTCCAGTGAGTAAGTTGGGCTGACAGTCAGGCTTGTTTCCACATTTGATCTGAGCTGAACCTGAATTCGGGGATTGGATGAAATATTTATGGCCCGGAAAGGAAAACAGAAAGACTATAATTCCATGTATTAATATTTTAACCGGAAATACAGGAAGATTGGAAACATGACTACATTTTGGTTTCATCGCAATAGGTTTAGTGAGTAAGAATGAATCCTAAATTTATAGAATATAAAACTGATTACAGAAACATTAAACAAATGTATTTCTTATTTCATTTTCCTCAAATAAAATCTATAGCCTAAGCTCCTTAAAATCAAAAATAAATCAGCAATTGAACGATGAACAAAAATGAAATATTTACGTTCAGATACATTAAGACATTTTAGTCTGATTATAGAATATTGAAAATTTGTTAACTAAAGACCTGATATTTAACATTATTGAGCCAATTATTCAAATCAGTGAAGTAATGATCTAAACAAACATCAATAGAATGACCCCGAAAAGTAAAAACAAAAAGAAGAACTTGAACAGCGATATAGATTGGAAATCTATATTTTCGCTGCAATCCATTGTATATACGGTATTGGGTTTATTCATTGCAGTGGTGGCTCTCAAAGGTTTTATGATCCCGAACAGTTTTCTTGATGGCGGGGTTACTGCTATTTCGATCCTGGTGAATAGAGTTTTCAAAATTCACATGAGTGTTTTGCTGATTGTCTTTAACCTTCCGTTTTTAATCATTGGATATAAAAAACTGGGGAAAACCTTCAGTATTCAATCATTACTGGCCATTTTAATTATGGCTGCACTGATGTATTTTGTCGAAATACCAACCGTAACCGAGGATAAAGTATTAATAGCCGTATTTGGTGGATTCTTAATGGGACTTGGGATAGGACTGGTAATTCGGGGTGGTGCAGTAATCGATGGATTGGAAATTATTGCCCATTACACAACAAAAAGAGTAGCTTTCACAACGAGCGAAATTATTATGCTTTTCAATTCACTGGTGATTTTAATTGCTGCGGTTAATTTTGGGTTGGAAACCGGGATGTATTCCATACTCGTTTATTATACAGCCATGAAAACATCCGATTATGTGGTAGATGGTTTTGAAGAGTTTACGGCCTTAAGCATCATCTCGAAAGAATTCAGTTCGGTTAAATCGATGATTGTAAATGACTTTGGAAAGGCTATCACAGTTTACAAAGGAGAACGGGGATATTTGCCTGGTACTTTCGGGATAAAATATGATTGTGATATTATTATGACTATAGTAACCCGTCTCGAAATACATCGGATTAAACAGGAAGTCTCGAAGATTGATCCCAATGCATTTTTTTATGTACAAAGCATCAAAGAGGTAAAAGGTGGAATTATTAAACAATCCGGAATACAAGTTTAATATGAATTTATTTGATCAAATCAACGCAAAGAGAATCAGTGACCTGGAGAAGAATCTACCAGCCTATTTAACGTATCATGACTTCAATCACACCAGGCTTGTTTTAGAAAAAGCTATACTGATTGGCAAAATGGAGAAGATAACTGACTATGAACTCTTTCTTCTTAAGATTGCTGCAATTTTCCATGATACCGGATTTACCGTCAGTACTGAAAATCATGAAGCGGAAAGCTGCAAAATTGCACAAAGAGAACTGACTGATCTGGGCTTTGCAAAAACTGAAATCGATAAGATCTGTGGAATGATCATGGCTACCAGGATTCCGCAGGAACCAAATACTCATCTCGAAGAAATTCTTGCTGATGCAGATCTTGAATATCTGGGAACAGATGATTTTGAAGCCATTAGTCAAAAACTATACCTGGAATTTAAACATTTCCGACCTGAACTGACGATTCAGCAATGGAACGACATTCAAATATCATTTTTTACCAAACACCATTACCATACTGAATATTGCCGAAAAAACAGAGAACCCCTTAAATTAATAAATCTGACCAAACTTCAGGAAAAAGCAAAATTGCTGGAATAATTAATCGGTGAATTAATGATCAGGATCTAACCTACCCTTCTGAATCCTTGCAAGCAATAGTTAGATAAAGGATGTTACTTTTATTTTCCTTCAGGTTCAAAATCCTGCCTCCGAATTTCAAATAATATTGACAGTTTCAAAAACTGACAAATATCTAATTAAGCCACTCACGAAAAGCATATGAGTCAAAATTATTGACTTAACAAAATGATTTCGCATTATTATTCTGATTTAAAAAACAGTGTAACAGTAATATATCAATTCATTTATTTATGATTATTTCATTAAATATTTTTTGATTTTTTAGTTGACTCCTGCTACAAATAATTAAAAACTGCTTCACCAATTCCAAATAAGAATTGGCGATAACATTTTTCATTAAAAAAAGTTTGATGCTAGCTTGAAAAAACTACTTTTGCACCTTCATTTTTACTTACCAAGTTATCCAGATATATAGATATGGAAAGTGAATCATTAATTCTCTTTTTTATAATTGCGCTGGTCCTTGTTGGCGGAGCGATTATATTTTCAACCCTTGTAGCACCAAGCTCATTTAATCCTGCAAAGTCGGAACCCTACGAATGTGGAATTCCTTCTGAAGGTCCGGCATGGATTCAGTTTAACGTGGGTTATTACCTTTTTGCAATTATTTATCTGATTTTCGATGTTGAAACAGTCTTTCTGTTTCCCTGGGCAGTTGTGATGAAAACGATTGGGATGAGGGCATTTATCGAAATCATTATTTTCTTCTTCATACTTGGTCTTGGACTTTTGTATGCATGGAAAAAAGGAGCTTTGAAATGGGTGTAAAAATCAAATCAATGGATTATGAAGATTTCGGCGATAACGAATCGCTCGAACTCTTAAAAAAGTCAGGCGGCAATGTTTTCCTGACCAGTATCGACAATCTCCTGAACTGGGGTCGTTCGAACTCGGTATGGCCACTCACTTTTGCAACCAGCTGTTGCGGAATCGAGATGATGGCTGCCGGAGCTTCGCGTCACGACTTTGCCCGTTTTGGAATTGAAGTATACCGCGCTTCGCCACGTCAGGCCGACGTCATCGTTGTTGCCGGAACCATCGTTCATAAAATGGTACCCGTGCTGAAACGTTTGTACGATCAGATGCCTGAACCAAAATATGTGATTGCCATGGGTGCCTGCGCTGTTTCCGGCGGACCATTCTTCTACAATTCATATTCGGTTGTTCGCGGTGTCGATCACGTGATTCCGGTTGATGTATATATTCCCGGATGTCCTCCACGCCCGGAAGCCTTACTTTACGGAGTGATGCAGCTTCAGCGCAAAATCAAAGGTGAATCAATAACTAACCCAGGCGAATTGCCAGATATACTCTGAAAAAGTTCGGAGTGTCTAAAGTGCAACTAGAGTGCCTAAAGTACTTTTTGAAACTGAGAATAATATTGACATACTGAATTTTTGAACGGAGCATTCCGGCTCCCCCTCCCTCGGAGGGGGCTGGGGGGAGGCTTTTACATTATAGAATATGCTTACAAAAGAAGAATTATCAGATATCATCAGGACCTTTGAACCTGATGCAGAGTTTCCGGAAGGAACTCAACTGTTGGAAATACTTGTTCCGGCAGAAAAAATATTCGCACTGGCAGAAAAATTGAAATCAGATAAAAAAACGGCGTTTAATTACCTGATCTCTCAGACTGCCGTTGACTTTCAAACTCATATGACGGTTGTTTATCACCTGGAATCGACTGAATTCAGACATTTGATTGTACTGAAATCACAACTTTCGGATCGTGAAAACCCAGTCATCGATAGTTTTACCGCGTTGTATCCGGCTGCCGAATATTTTGAACGCGAAATTTTCGACCTGTTTGGCATCCGGTTTAACAACCATCCAAACCTGAAACGTCTTTTTCTGGAAGACGACTACGGGTACCCGCTTCGCAAGGATTTCCGCGACGAAATAAATATCATTGAACGATAAAACCCGAAGGATGAGTGAAGAAATTATAAAAGACGTGATTGTTGGGGAAAATGAGGACTACATCATCAACATGGGCCCGCAACACCCTTCAACCCACGGAGTTTTAAGGCTCGAAGTATGTCTGAAAGGGGAAACGGTAAAATACCTGAATCCTCACATTGGCTACATACATCGCGGCATTGAAAAAATGTGTGAAGCAAACACTTACCAGGGAATTATTCACCTGACCGACCGGATGGATTACCTTTCGGCTCACATGAATAATGAAGCGGTTTGTATGATCGTGGAAGATGCCATGCAAATTGAAGTTCCGGAACGTGTAAAATACATCCGCACGATCCTGGATGAACTGAACCGCATCGCTTCGCATCAGTTGTGGTGGTGTGCTTTTGGAATGGACCTTGGCGCATTGACAACCTTTTTCTATGGTTTGCGCGACCGCGAAATGATTCTCGATATTTTCGAAGAGTCTTTCGGATCAAGGCTTCTGCACAGTTTCATTACTCCCGGAGGTTTGATGCACGATGTTCATCCCAACTTTCAGAAACGAATCAAAGAATTCATTACTTATTTCCGGAAAAAACTTCCTGAATACGACCAGTTACTGACCGGCAATGTGATTTTCCAGAATCGCGCCAAGGGAATTGGCCTGATGAGCAGGGAAACTGCCATTGCATACGGAGTTACCGGACCATCAGGACGTGGATCAGGTTTTTCATGCGACATCCGCAAAATTGCGCCTTACGGAGCTTACGATAAAGTTCAGTTCAATGAAATTCTGGAAACTGAGGGTGATGTTTTTGCCCGTTACCAGGTCAGAATGGCTGAAATGTGGGAATCCATGAAGATTCTGGAACAATTGGTTGACAACATTCCGGAAGGTGATTTCACTGCCAAAATGAAACCGGTTATTAAACTTCCTGCCGGAGAATACTTCCGGAGAGTGGAAACTGCACGTGGCGAACTGGCGGTATATGTGGTGAGTGACGGAAACAAATCGCCTTACCGCATGCGGTTCCGTACTCCGAATTTCAGCAACCTTTTTGTAATGAACGAAATTGCTTCCGGGTACAAAATTGCCGACCTGATTGCGATCAGCGGTTCGCTTGACCTTGTTATACCTGATATAGACAGATAAATGAACACAGATATGTCATCAAACATCTTCGATTTTTCGACTCTTACCGGCTCCATTCATACCTGGCTATCAGGCCTGATGTCGTCCGGATGGGTCACTTTTACCGAATTGGTCCTCGTGGGATTGGTATTCCTTCTGTTGTATGCGCTGCTCGGATTGTTCCTTGTTTATCTGGAACGTAAAGTGTGTGCCATTATTCAGAATCGTGTCGGACCAAACCGCGTTGGGAAATGGGGACTTTTGCAAACCATTGCCGATTTGATTAAACTATTGCTGAAAGAGTTAATTCCGATCCGCAAATCCGATTCGTTGCTTTTTAACCTGGCGCCATTTATTGTTATCATTTCTTCGTTTATGGCCATGGCTGCCATACCTTATGCCAAAGGACTTCAGGCGATCGATTTCAATATTGGTGTATTTTACATGATGGCTGTTTCGTCGCTTGGCGTAGTCGGTATTTTACTGGCAGGCTGGTCGAGTAACAGTAAATATTCGCTGATTGGAGCCATCCGAAGCGGGGCACAAATTGTGAGTTACGAACTTTCAGTTGGGCTTTCATTGCTGGCGATTGTGATTTTTTCAGGAACCATGCAGCTTTCAGTAATTGTTGAAAGCCAGGCAAACGGCTGGTGGATCTTTAAAGGACACATTCCGGCATTCATATCCTTTATAATCTTCCTGATTGCAAGTACCGCCGAAATTAACCGCGGCCCCTTCGATTTGGCTGAAGCTGAATCGGAGCTGACTGCCGGTTTCCATACCGAATATTCAGGAATTAAATTCGCCTTCTTCTTTCTGGCCGAATACATGAACATGTTTATCGTTTCAGCTTTGGGAGCAACAGTATTCCTTGGCGGATGGATGCCATTTCACATCGGGAACTGGGAAGGTTTCAACCAGATCATGGATTTCATTCCTTCATTTATCTGGTTCTTCTCGAAAACATTCTTTATCATTCTGATCATCATGTGGTTTAAATGGACGTTTCCACGTTTGCGGATCGACCAGTTATTGACCCTGGAATGGAAATACCTGTTACCAATCAGTTTGTTCAACATTGTTTTGATTGCCTTCATCGTTTTGATGGGCTGGCATTTTTGAAATATAAATTATGAATTGTTTTCACATAATGAATGCACAGGAAGAGTTGACTGTTTTGGACTTGAAACTTGAAACTTTGAACTTGAAACTTTGAACCTATGAATAGTATAGCAAAATATTTTACCGACCTGTTTAAAGGAATTTCTTCGCTGTGGGCAGGAATGCGCGTCACCGGGAAATACTTTTTTAGTCCGGGGGCAATTGTAACCCAGCAATATCCTGAAAACCGGGCCACCCTGAAAATGGAAGAGCGGTTCAAGGGCGAAATTATCATGCCTCACGATGCAAACAACCTGCATGCCTGCACCGGTTGCGGAATCTGTGAAATGAACTGTCCAAACGGTTCGATCGAAATTATAACCGATCGGGTTGCCAATCCGGAAGGAAAACTGGAAAGGGTGATTGACAAGCACATTTATCATTTATCGATGTGCACGTTTTGTGGATTGTGTGTAAAAACCTGTCCGTCGAATGCCCTGGCATATGGTCAGGAATTCGAGCATGCCGTTTTCGATCGGAGTAAACTCACCAAAGTTTTGAATCAACCGGGTTCGAAACTAAGAAAGGAGGCTAAATAATGAATGTATTCATGTTTTATATGTTTTCAGCAATTATCCTGATAGGATCGCTTTTGACGATCACTACCCGAAGAATATTACGGGCAGCCGTTTACCTGCTGAGTGTTCTGCTGGCAACCGCCGGTTTGTATTTTATGCTGAAATACCAATTTATGGCCGCGGTGCAGTTAACCCTGTATGCCGGTGGTATAGTGGTTCTGATCATTTTCAGTATTCTGCTTACCAGTCATATTTCACACAAGTTTAAACATCCTGACCTCACTAAACTCCTGATGGGAATTGGTACAGCAGCTGTAGGTAGCGGACTGGTTATTACAACGATCCTCTCCCACCCTTTTCAGGCCGGAACAGCCAAGGAACTGCCGGTTGATATGACTGTAATCGGGAACCAGCTGTTAAGCACCGGAAAAAACGGATATGTTTTGCCTTTCGAGTTGATCAGCGTTTTGTTGCTGGCCGCTATGATTGCTGCAATTGTAATTGCAAAAAAGGAAAAAAATAAAAATACAGAGATATGATTCAGGGAATACCACTCGAACATTTTTTAATCGTAAGCACGATTATGTTTTTTATCGGGGTCACCGGGTTCATTATTCGCCGAAACCTGATTACCATGTTAATGGCTATTGAATTGATCCTGAATTCGGTGAACATCAATTTCGTTGTTTTCAACCGCTACCTGTACCCCGATCAACTGCAGGGACATTTCTTCTCGCTGTTTATCGTTGGTATCGCTGCTGCAGAAGCCTCGGTAGCCATTGCACTGATCATCAATATTTACAGAAACCTGAATAATATTGATGTTGAAAATGTAAATGAAATGAAATATTAAAAATCTAAACAATGACAGGATATACATATACCGTTTTCATTTTACTGATTCCACTGGTACTTTTTCTGGTTACCGGATTGCTGGGGATGAAATTTAAACCAATTGTTTCCGGAGTGATCGGAACTATTGGAATGGGAATTTCCTTTACTCTTTCAATTATTACCGCGATAACTTATTTTTTCGGAAGTGCACTTGGTGCTGAAGGTTTTCATTCTATAATTCCATTCGAATTGAAGTGGTTGCAATTCAGCGATACCCTCATCATTAAAATGGGCATTCTGCTCGATCCGATTTCGGTGATGATGCTGGTTGTTGTGACCACCATTTCGTTTATGGTCCATATTTACAGTTTGGGTTATATGAAAGGCGATACCGGATTTGCCCGTTTCTATTCGTTTTTATCGCTTTTTTCCTTTTCGATGCTCGGACTGGTTATTGCCACCAATATTTTCCAGATGTATATTTTCTGGGAGCTGGTTGGAGTCAGCTCATTTCTGCTGATCGGATTTTACTATCAGAAACCATCAGCCGTAGCTGCTTCAAAAAAAGCATTCATTGTGACCCGTTTTGCCGATCTGGGTTTCCTGATCGGAATATTGATCCTTTCGTATATAACCGGAACTTTCGATTTTGCCAAACTTACACAACCCGATACCACCATTTTTGCCAGTGCAGCTTCCATGAGCTTCATGGGTATTTCGGCCATGACCTGGGCCATGACGCTGATGTTTATCGGTGGCGCCGGTAAATCGGCCATGTTCCCGCTACATATCTGGTTACCCGATGCGATGGAAGGTCCAACGCCGGTTTCAGCATTGATACATGCCGCCACTATGGTAGTTGCCGGCGTATTCCTGGTAGCCCGCATGTTTCCGGTCATCCATTTTCAGGCTCCTGAAACACAGGAAATTATTGCCTACGTTGGTGGATTTACTTCGATTTTTGCAGCAATCATTGCAATCACACAAAACGACATTAAACGGGTTCTGGCATTTTCAACCTTGTCTCAACTCGGTTATATGATGCTGGCTTTGGGTGTTTCAGGGTATGGCGGTGAAGAAGGTTTGGGTTATATGGCTTCGATGTTCCACTTGTTTAACCATGCCATGTTTAAAGCATTGTTGTTCCTCGGCGCCGGTTCAATCATACATGCCGTTCATTCAAACTACATGCAAGACATGGGTGGACTGCGCAAATATATGCCCATTACACATATTACTTTCCTGATTGCTTGTTTGACAATCTCAGGAATCCCTCCATTTTCCGGTTATTTCAGTAAAGATGAAATCCTGGTAGCGGCATTGCACCACGACAAGCTTTTATTTGCCGTTGAATACATCGTTGCCGGTTTGACCGCCCTATACATGTTCCGTTTGTATTTTAACATTTTCTGGGGAAATGACCGTCATTACCATCATACACCGCACGAATCGCCGCTAACGATGACCATTCCGCTTCTATTTCTGGCAATTGCTTCCATCTTTACCGGATTTTTACCATTCAACGAACTGATTACTTCAGACAAGATGGCTTTTGAAACTGAAGCAAATTTATTCGTAGCAGTTCCATCTGTTCTGATCGGCTTACTGGGAATTGCCGTAGCCTGGATACTTTACAAAAAAGAAAGTGTTGTTCCGGCAAAAATGGCAAAAAGCTGGGGAATTTTATATACCGCCACTTATAATAAATTCTATTTCGACGAGATTTATCTGTTTATTACCAAAAAGATTATTTTCAATAACATATCACGGCCAATTGCCTGGTTCGACCGTCACATTATCGATGGTTTTATGGTTGGAATTGCCACAGTAACTGAAAAAATATCTTATCAAATTAAAGGAATGCAGTCGGGACAATTGCAGCATTATGCATTTATGTTCGTTGCCGGAACATTGGCACTGACGCTTTCAGTGGTGTATTTTATGATGTAAAGCCCCCTTCTTATTCCCCCGGAGGGGGAAGGATTGGAAAGAAATTATTGATCGTTATTGCCCTGAAGGGGCAAAATATCAATAACCCGGGGCGAAACCCCGGGACAAAAGAAAAAAGAAATAATCGTCCGCGAGATGAAGTTGAACAAAAACTAAACTGAATTTCGGACGAAAAAGAGATAACCTTCAAAAAAGAAGGTAAAAAAGAGTTCAGTAAAGAATTAAAAACTATATCAAATATATTCTCATGAATATTCTGACTTTACATGTAATAATACCGATTCTAACCATCATTGCCATCCTTTTCACGAAGGATTTAAAAGGCGCCAGAGTGGTTTCGGCTGTCGGGATGGGTCTTCAACTCATGGCCACCGCAGTGCTTTTGTTTATGTACCTGGGAGCTCGAAAAACCGGGGATATGCACGAAATGCTGTTCACTGCTGATTACACCTGGTTTAAAAGCCTAAATATCCATTATTTCATTGGAGTCGACGGTATCGCAGTCGCTATGCTTTGTCTGACTTCCATTGTAGTTTTTGCCGGAATTTTTGCTTCATGGGAGTTGGAATACCTTTCCAGAGAGTTCTTTATTTCACTCATTTTGCTGGCAACCGGCGTTTATGGATTCTTCATTTCGCTCGACCTGTTTACCATGTTCATGTTTTATGAACTTGCGGTAATTCCGATGTATTTATTGATTGGAATCTGGGGTACGGGTCCGAAAGAAAGTTCGGCCATGAAACTGACCTTAATGTTAATGGGAGGTTCTGCCCTGCTAATGGTCGGAATCTTCGGAATTTATTACAATTCGGCTCCTGATGGAGGTCAGCTTACATTCAACATCATTGAAATATCAAAAATAAAAATACCGATAGAAGCACAACGGTTCTTCTTTCCGTTCACCTTTATCGGATTCGGAATCCTTGGCGCTTTGTTTCCTTTCCATACCTGGTCACCCGATGGTCATGCCTCGGCGCCAACAGCCGTTTCCATGCTTCATGCCGGAGTACTGATGAAACTGGGAGGTTACGGATGTTTCCGTGTTGCGATGTTCCTGATGCCTGAAGCAGCCACCGAAATGGCCTGGTTCTTTATCATCCTTACGACCATCAGTGTCGTATACGGAGCTTTGGGTGCGATCTGGCAGACCGACCTGAAATTCATCAATGCCTATTCATCAGTAAGCCACGTAGGTCTTGTCCTTTTTGCCCTGCTGATGCTAAACCAAACTGCCATTGACGGAGCAATTATCCAGATGATTTCTCACGGGTTGATGACAGCTCTTTTCTTTGCCCTGATCGGTATGATTTACGGAAGGACCCATACCCGGGACATCAATGAAATGGGTGGATTGATGAAAGTAATTCCTTTTCTGGCCGTAGTTTACATGATAGCAGGTTTCGCTTCTCTTGGACTTCCCGGATTAAGCGGATTCGTTGCCGAGATGACTATTTTTGTGGGTGCCTTTCAACATCACGATCTGTTTCACCGCGTGGTGACCATTATTGTCGCATCATCGATCGTGATCACTGCGGTTTATATTTTACGTGTGGTCGGGAAAATACTTCTTGGCCCAATCCTGAATAAACATCATGAACATCTTGAAGATGCCAGATGGTTCGAAAAACTAAGTACAGTAACTTTGGTTTTGGCTATTGCAGCTATTGGTATTGCACCACTCTGGCTGTCGGATACAATTATTGCCAGTCTGAAGCCAATAGTGGCCAGATTGGCCATGGTTATAGCCCCCTAAATTCCCCGAATGGGGACTTGGAGATATGAAACAGATAATTAGATAAAAACATCAACGGAGCGTTCCGGCTCCCCCTCCTCCGGAGGGGGTTGGGGGGAGGCTTTTAATAAATAAAATATGGATCTCGGACAATTTTTACTCATGCGACACGAATTGTTGCTCACCTTTGCAGCAATAGCAATTCTGATCGCAGAAGTTTCGACCAGCGAAAAAAACAAAGCTCGCCTGATTCCATTTTCAATCGGACTTTTTGCCCTGATTACCATCATTGGCTTTATACCGGGTGAAACGGGAAACTTATTTGGCGGATCATATCAGTCGAGCCAGTTAACGGTGTTTATGAAAAACATCCTGAACATGGCCGTGCTGATCGTCTTCCTGCAAACTGAAGGCTGGCTTCGGAAAGAAGAAAATTTAAATAAAATCAGCGAGTATTTCATTCTGACCCTTTCGACGCTGATCGGGATGAATTTTATGATCTCGGCCGGAGATTTCCTGATTTTTTATATCGGACTCGAGACAGCAACCATTCCAATTGCCGGACTGGCCGCCTTCGATAAATATAAAAGCAAATCGGCTGAAGCAGGTATCAAATTGATTTTATCCTCTGCCCTGTCTTCAGGAATTCTATTATTCGGATTATCGATGATTTACGGAGCAACCGGATCGATCTATTTTGCCGATATTGCCGCCAAAGTTGAACCAAATGCTCTGATTGCACTTGGATTTATTTTCTTTGTCAGCGGAATGGGTTTCAAAATATCACTGGTTCCATTCCATTTCTGGACTGCCGATGTTTACGAAGGAGCGCCAATCAATGTAACTTCATACCTTTCGGTGGTATCAAAAGGAGCTGCGGCATTCATTTTTACCATTATCCTGTTTACCGTATTCAAAAATATTGTTGACTTGTGGCAGCCACTGATTTATACTTTGGCTGTTTTCACCATGACCCTGGCCAACTTGTTTGCCCTGCGTCAGGACAATATCAAACGATTCCTTGCATTTTCGTCGATCGCACAAGCCGGCTTTATTCTACTGGGTATAATAGGCGCCGGTGAATTAGGCATGACCTCGGTTGTTTATTTTGTATTGGTTTATGTTTTCACCAATCTGGGCGCCTTCGGCGTAGTTGCTGCCATCCACAATGCGTCGGGTGTTGAAACCATATCAGGATACAACGGACTGTACAAAACCAATCCGAAACTTAGCCTGCTGATGACTTTGGCTTTGTTTTCACTGGCAGGAATTCCACCGGTTGCAGGTTTCTTCGGAAAGTTCTTCCTGTTTACCGCAGCTGCCGGCAAAGGATATTTCATCCTGGTTTTTATCGCTGTTCTGAATGCGACTATTTCGCTGTATTATTATCTGCGCGTGGTTCGGGCCATGTTTATCGAAAAGAATGATAAACCCGTTGCTGCATTTCGCAGTTCGAATGCGATGCGCCTTGCCCTGATCATGTGTGTTGCGGGTATTTTCATTATCGGTTTTGCCAGCGATATTTTTGAATATATCCGGAACATCAGCATCTTATTTTTAAATTAATCAAACCCGAAAAATGCCTCTCAATAAAGGAAAACATATCATAGAAGAAATTGACGGAATCCGTTGCACGGTGGTTGAAAAAGGAGTTTCACCGGAACGTACCGGATTCCTCGAAAAACTGCTCGAATTAAACGGGTACACCGTAAAAATAGCTTCGGAAGGTGAATCAGGAACAAATAAAATTGGCGTTACTGACTTGATTTTTAATCCGGTGATTGATGTCTATAAACGTAGCTTAAAAAGCTTTTCAGGTAAAAAAGTCACTCCAGCCTACTGGCTTCAGGAATCGGATCAGGAAACCGAAGCAGAAGTGAATTACTGGAATTTTAAATAAGCAGATTGATTATATACCCATTTCGTTTTCATTACTATTGGAAGGCAATTTATGATTCCGGAGAAAAGCCGCATCAGGATTGAAAAATACATTACCGGCATTGTCAGTAAGAATGCATCAAAACTATATGCCATTTATGCTAATCCTGAACATGTACATCTATCAGGAAAAGGTAATTAAGGTAGATAAGGTATGGGTAGGCGGTGTTTGTGCTTGTTACTAAGGTTATTGGAAGGGGAATAAGGTTTTCTAAATCATCATTTTTGACATGTTTTTTCTCCTTCCCCACAAGAATATCATTTGACCCGTAATGTGTGAATTATGCAATCTTTAACTTAAGTTATGTAACAATTACAGCAAAGTATCTCCTAATTTTACCCCAATGATATTCCCTTCCGGATATTCTGTTGCGATTAAATCCGGTATAATCATATCTTTTGAATATCAGTCAGTTAAATTTGCTATTATCAAAAAGCATAAATATGCCCATAGCGTATAATATATTTCTAAGCCTGGCCATAGGTTTCACTATTGTCTATTTTGTAGTTCCCAAAATTATCCTGATCTCCAAAATCAAAAAACTGTTCGATGTTCCCAATAACCGTTCTGCTGCCAAACACGCTGTACCGACGCTGGGCGGAATTTCAATTCTGGCCGGGTTCACCATCAGTACGATTATTGCTTCAAATCCATTTAATATCAATGAGTTAAAATATATGCTTGCCGGTATTATTGCCATGTTTATCATTGGATTGAAAGATGATCTCATTGGTTTATCGGCCCGAAAAAAATTCTACGTTCAGCTTTGTATTGCTATATACCTGGTTATTCTTGGCCATTTCAGACTCACTAATCTCCATGGCATCCTGGGTATTCATGAAATCGGATTTGCAGCAGGTTTTATTCTCTCGGTTATTGCCATTGTGGGAATAATCAATTCAATAAACCTGATTGATGGAATTGATGGCTTAGCTTCAGGTATTTGTTTACTTATTTCAATTGCATACGGTATCTGGTTTCTTCATGCCGGCGACTTCATTTATGCCATTGCCTGTTTTAGTTTAACGGGTAGTTTAATGGCCTTTTTCATGTATAACGTTTTTGGGAGTACCAATAAAATCTTTATGGGTGACACAGGTTCTCTCATTCTGGGAATTGTTGTGGCTGTCTTCACCATTCATTTTAACGAATTTATTCCGGAAAACGGAATTGCCCAGGAAGGTTTACCCGCAATATCCCTGGCGATTTTAATCGTACCGGTAATTGATACGTTTCGTATTTTTGCTATCCGCTTATC
>JBBSBP010000067.1:0-27816 GCA_038251165.1 Bacteroidales bacterium
CGGCTTTTAAACACATCGCCCAGCTGGGAAAAACCGCTGTTGGCCAGATCGTCCCAGGTGTAATGGTATATTTTACCGGTTTTGGCATTGGTTTCGTGATTAAACCAATTGTCCAGGCCAACCGTTTTCTGGGCAAAACTTCCTGCTGCTGCTGCACAAAAAATCAGAGTGAGTAATACAATTTGTTTCATATTCGTCGAAGAGTTGATTGATTAATCAGGTAATATAAGATTGCTTTTTAAATGCAATCGAATTCTGCTCCCACAAATCTACAATTATTCAGACAGGTAATCCCGGTTTTTTAAACTGATTTTTGAATTCTCTGTTGGGATATCTGAAAAGTAATTCTGTCAGTTCAACTTTGTCCATCCACCCCGTGAAACCGGTTTGTGGATTTTATTCTTCATTAAATCCGGACCCTGCATTCTTTTTCTTTTTTCCCATTCCTTGTTGCGGACTGTAATTCTCCGTTTTGTTGGGCATTATGGCTCCTGTCTCCTTCAGCCACTGATCCAGCATGATTTCCATTTCATTTACTTTTTCAGGATTTTGCAAAGCCAGGTTATTGGTTTCTCCAATGTCGGCTGATAAATCATAGAGTTCCTTTTTATTGTCCTCATAATGGCGGATAAACTTGAAATTGCCAAGCATCATGGTACTGTTGGGTGTCTCGCCTGCACCGTGATAGTGCGGGTAATGCCAGTATAAGGTATCGCGGGTGAGTATTTGTCCGTTCAGTATATTTTTCAGGAAGCTTCGTCCGTCAGTATGAGCTGTTGGCTCCAGTGGCAAACCTGCCAAATCAAGTAAAGTGGGGAAATAGTCCATCGAAATAATCCGTTGACCGGATTGCTGGTTTTCCTTTATTTTTTTATTCCATACCATAATAAGCGGAACCCTGATTCCACCATCGTGGTAATAGCCTTTTCCCTGGCTGTATGGAAAATTGTTTGTTTCCCGTAAAAGACCTCCGTTATCGGAGGTGAACACTACAATGGTATTTTCGGAAAGTTTCAGATCGTTCATTTTTTGAAGTACTTTACCGATGCTCTTATCCAGGCTCTGTGTCAAAGCAGCATAGTCTGGTTTTTTCCATAGCCCTGCCGGCTTTTTGTTTTTGTAATAGCCAAACAAACCGGCTGGAGGTTCAATGGGTTCATGCACCGCGTTATAGCAAAGCATCATAAAGAAAGGCTGTTTCCCGGTCGCATATTTTTCAAGAAACGTGGAGGCTTCCTGATCCATTTTGTCATTTAAATATTCCAGGTTTCCGCTGAGGGTATCCCATTGTTTGGTTTTTATTGCAGGGTTATAATATCCTTTTTGAAAGCCCCAGTCTTCTTTTAAAAATACATCGTCGTATCCCTGTTTCTCAGGCCGGTGTTGTTCATCGTCGCCCAGGTGCCATTTCCCCAGCAGTGCGGTACGATAGCCATTTTTCCTGAATATCTCTCCCATGGTCATTTCGTTGATGTCCAGAAATGTTTTTGTCCGGGGTGTTTCGAGAATTTTCCCTTCAGCCTTCAGTCCCGGAATCCAATCGGTTACACCTGTTTTTACAGGATATCTCCCGGTCTGGATACTGGCCCGTGTTGGTGAACAAACGGCGCAGGCGATGAAAGCATTGGTGAATTTTATTCCCTGAGAGGCAAGCTTATCCAATACCGGAGTTTCATGGTATGTATTTCCATAACAAGCCAGATCGGCATAACCCAGATCGTCGGCCAGTATAAACAGGATATTTGGCTTTTTTTGCGCATTCAGCTGAAGCACCGAAAGCAGTGCAAAGCCACTTAGAATTAATGTTTTAACAGGAGTTGACATATTTCAAAGTTTTAATATTCAGAGCATTATCAGTTAATAAGCATACATATACATTCTGAAGTCACCGCTTTTCGGTATTTCGAAAGTGGCATTTCCGTTTTTATCCGTTTTTAGCCGGAAGGTTTTCCCGGACATCAAATCGGTGATTTTCAGTTTCTGCTTACCCAAAAACAGGAGTTGTACCGAATGACTGTTCTCCTTGTTGTTTATTTCGCGGAAAAGTGTCAGGTATCCGGCTTTTTTATCCGGATGAACGGCCTGAAAACCTGACCATGATTGATTGTCAGGTTCAATCCCTTCGGGGCAGCAGAGAATTGGGCCCCGGGAAAGGACAACCCGGCCAGGATTGTATTTTGCCGAATCGCTGGTCTAATCATTGGTGACCTTACTTTCCCACCAGTCTTTATTGGGAGAAAAGTCTTTCTGAAGCATTTGTTTCCGCTCTTTCTCCAGCCTTGGCCAGAGTTGATTCACGATTTTGGCCTGGTATTCCTTTTCCAGATCCGCATTGTATTGAGGGTCAGGAACCGCCACTTTTGCCCCGACTTTTTTCAGGTATTCGTCCAATTGATGACGCAATTCAGTTGTTTTTGCCGGCTGCGTTGTGGCCAGATCATTTTTTTCACCCAAATCAGATTTCAAATTGTACAGTTCATCTTTTCCGTCTTCCCAATAATGAATGAGTTTCCAGTCTCCTTTCCGGATCATTGAACTGGGGTCGCCTCCCTGATTTCCATAGTGCGGATAATGCCAGATCAGGGTTCTTTCGGCCACTTCCTGACCATTCAGGAGAGGTAATAAACTGATTCCATCGTTATGTTGTTCAGGCCTTAAGGCAAGTCCGGCGAGATCAAGAATGGTAGGGTAAAAATCGGTTCCTGAAACGGGAACATCGCATTCTTTACCGGCAGTTTTCAGCCAGGGAACCAGAATTAAATACGGTTCGCGAATGCCACCTTCCCACTGGTAGCCTTTTCCTCCCCGAAGTGGCGCGTTATTCGTGGAGAAATTATCGCCGGAAGCAACGCCTCCATTGTCGCCTGTAAAAATGACAATCGTATTTTTATCCAGGCCCATCTCTTTCAGTGCGTTTAAGACCAGACCTACCGCATCGTCCATCGATTCAACAAGTCCTGCATACACAGGATTATCCTGGTGTTGCCGGATGGGTAACCTTCGTTCCATTGCGAAGCCATTTTCGGAAATACCCATTTTTTCAGCTTTATCGCGGTACTTATTCCATTTGGATTCGGTGGTTTGAATGGGGCCATGCACCGCATAAAAGGAGAGGTAAGCTAAAAACGGAGCGTTTTTGTTCTCTTTCATAAATTTTACGGTTTCGCTGGCCAGCCTCATTTCAAGGTTTTCTCCTTTTGGACCATCCGGCAGATTGGGATTTTCAAAAGGCGAGAAGTAACCACCTTTTGGGCTTCCGGCATCCCAGCCTCCCTTGTTAATATCGAACCCGTGATCTTCGGGCCAGGATCCTTTGCTACCCAAATGCCATTTTCCTGCAAAAAAGGTTTTATAGCCTGCCTGCTTTAGCGCTTCCGGCAAAGTAATGTATTCAGACGGCAAATCATGTACATACTCTGCCGGCAGTGCTTTCGAATGGCGGTTCTGTTTCCGCCAGTCTTCGCCCGAAGCTTCTCCAATCCAGTCGGTGATACCATGGCGTGCGGGGAATTTTCCGGTCATGATGCTGGCGCGTGACGGACTGCATACCTGGCAAGCCGCATAACCATTGGTAAAAACCATTCCGCCGCGGGCAATCCGGTCAATGTTGGGCGTTTCATAATATTTACTGCCCATACAACTCAGGTCGGTATACCCGAGGTCGTCGGCCAGGATAAACACAATGTTGGGTTTTGATTGTGCGCCTGTGTTGTTTATGCCAATCATTCCAAGGCATAAGGTCAATCCAATTTTTAGTTCACTGTTCATGGCAGGGTTATTTATTCTTTTATTCTTCATGGGTAATATCCTGGTGTTTCTTATAAAGTTCATTTTATTCCACAACATTAATGCTTAGGCTGGCCATTTTTAGCCAGGGAGCAGTGAACTTCAGGTTGATGGTTCCCGTTTTACCAGTTGCCTGAATGTAGGCTAAAAGCCGTCCGTGATACACACGCTGTACATTGTCGCCATAGTTGCCCATATCCGTGTTGTTGCTGGCTTCGAGGCCCAATAACTCTGCCGGGCCATCGACAGTACAGCTCACTTCATCATCGGAAATCATAACCGGCACTCCTTTTTCATCGACTATCTGAATGACCACCTGGGCCAAACCACGGTCTTTCCCGATCGAATTCAAATCGGACCTGGCAGTCAGGGCAAATGGTTTTCCTGATGATTGGATGGAATAGGTACAGGTTTCCTGATTTTTTTTGTCCAACCCGATCACTTCAAGTTTTCCTTCCTGATAAGGAATATCCCAATGTATAATGCCGGTTTTATCGTCGTAATACTGAAGGTCACCAACCAGTTTCCCGTTTAGTAACAGCCTGGCTTTGGCCGTATTGGTGTAGCAAACCACCCGAATCATTTCACCGTCTTTATAGTTCCAGACTGGCCATGCATCGGTCGACAGGAAGTTCTTTTTTTCAGGCTGAGGGTATGTTCCCAAATAAGCCACTGGTTTTGCACTCCACAAAGCCTGTCGGAAGTGACCTCTTGGTTTGAGAAACCCTCCCAAATCCAGTAATCCTGAAGTTGATCCCCTGGAAGGCCATGCTCCGGCCTCACCCAAATAATTAATGCCGGTCCATAAAAACTGTCCGAAAATATATTCCGTATCCCGAACTGTTTTCCAGGCTTGCATGGAATGTCCGTTTTCGCTTCCGTATATTACGCGTTTGGGATATTTGGCGTGATCCTGCTCATAACGATCCTCGGTATAATTGTATCCGGTGATGTCGAGTGCATAAGGATATTCCGTTTCGTTCGACATGACCACCCCCGCCAGCGCTGCTGTCACAGGTCTCGAAGTGTCGAGTTCGCGAACATCGGCAGCCAGGCGTTTGGCGATAACACCCAATCTTTCCGCTTTTGGATGGTCGGCTAAAAATCCTCCCTGAACGGGCTGATTGATTCCCGCATGATCGAGTACAGGATGTGTATATGGATCGTTGGGGTAATCCACTTCATTGCCAATACTCCACATGATAATGGAAGCATGGTTGCGGTCTCTCCGAATCATATCCTGAAGATCACGGTCGCTCCATTCATTAAAATACGAAGCAGCACCCTGGAATCCGGGAGTACCTTTGTTCCATCCTTTTATCCATTTCTTTTTGGCGAATTCCCATTCATCAAACGCTTCATCCATCACCAGCATACCGATTTCGTCGCACAATTCGTATACTGCAGGAGCTTGCGGATTGTGGCTCATCCGGATACCGTTGCAGCCCATTTCTTTTAAGGTAATCAACCTGCGTTTCCAGACTTCACGGGGAACGGCCGAACCTAAACAACCGGCATCGTGATGAATGCAAACTCCTTTTATTTTGGTCCATACCCCGTTCAGGGCAAAACCTTTATTGGGATCGAATGTCAATTCACGAAGGCCAGTCTGCTGTTTATTTTCATCAACCACTTTCCCGTTTAACCAAACGGTTGTTTTCAAGGTATACATATCGGGTTTTTCAAGTGACCAGCGTTTGGGTGAAGGAATGGTAAGGATTTGTCCGGATGTTGCCGATTGATGGGCTTCTGTTTTCAGGTTTGCCGAACTTTTGGCAACGGCTTTACCCGAAACAGGATCAAGAATTTCATGGGTGATTTTCACCTGAGTACCTTCCGGCAAGCTGTTTGAAATCGTCGTTTCTACTGAAACATCGGCTTTTTTATCGCTGACGGCAGTGGCTTTGAAATAAACTCCCCATAAGCCGATGTGTACCGGTGAGGCATATACCAGGTATACATCCCGGTAAATTCCCGAACCGGTGTACCAGCGGGAGTCTGCATCCAACGAATGATCAACCCGGACAGCAATCAGATTTTCCTCACCGAATTTCAGAAAAGGTGTGAGATCGTAGCAAAATGAAATATAGCCGTTGGGCCGTTTCCCCACTGAATGACCGTTTATAAAAACTTCACTGTGGTTATACACCCCTTCGAAATAGATAAAAACCGGATTTCCTTTCTCTTCTTCAGGCACTGAAAATGATTTTCGGTACCAGGCAATTCCTCCCGGAAGATAACCGGTGGCACTGGCTTTGTCGGGGCTGTAAACTCCTTCAACACTCCAGTCGTGAGGCAGATGGAGAGTTCTCCATTTGGAGTCGTTAAAGTCAGGTTGTGCTGCATCTTTTTCATCAGCCAGCTTAAAACGCCAGTTCTCGTTAAAGAGATTGGCCCTGCCAAACTGGGGTTTTGACTGAACAAAAAATGTCGATAAAAGCAATAATGCGACAGTTAAAACTGATTTATAGTTCATGTCTCAAGAAATTATTCTTTTTTTATGGTTGGTTCTCCTTTGAGGTAGCCCAAAGAATTTAAGAATTTATCAGCTTCGTAAATAGTTTGATTCCTGTATTCAGGCTTGTTGAAAAAGCCGTGGCCCTGACCTTCATAAAGAAATAAATCGCATCTGCTCCTCACTTTTTCCATAACGGTTTTGTAATACTTTACCGTTTCAACGGGAATAAGTTGATCTTTAGTCCCAAGGAAAATGATCGTGGGTGGTGCGCCTTTTTCAATGTTGTGAAGTGGAGAAAAATCTTTGTATTTGTCCCCGATCCGCTCGAAACCATATCCTCCCGGACCATTGTCGATAACCGGATTATTGAGAATCAAGGCATTGGGCACACAACTTACCAAAAGATCATCTGTTGTTTCATTAAAATCCTTGATTAGCGCTGTAGCTGCGGCTAAATGACCTCCTGCAGAACCACCGGATGCAACAATACGGTTTGGATCGATACCCAGCTCTTTAGCATGAATCCGCAAATACCTCACGGCTGATTTGGCGTCTTTTAACGACTCAAACGGAGTTGTTTGCTGACGCTTATTTACCCGGTAATCCGCTAAAATACAGATCAACCCTCTTTCTGAAAAATATTTAGCTTGAGGTTCAAACTGTTTGATTGTACCGGAGACCCATCCTCCTCCAAAAAAGAAGATAATGGCCGGCTTTAGATTGGAAACCTGATTGTTTTCCGGATAGTAAAAATCAAGGTATAATTTAGTTGTATCGATCTGTTTATAAAGTATATGCGTATTATTTTGTGAAAATACTGATAAACTTAGACTAAGAATAATTAGCAATGAAAGAAAGTTCCTTTTCATGTTTTAAGAATTAATTTATACCTGATAAAGGTATTTAAATCTTTTCATCCAGCATAAAAACTGAGGATGGAATCTGCTGTTTACTGATTTCTGAACTACTCCACTGAAAATCAAGAACAGGCTTTTTCCCAGAAACTCCTGTGTAATACAATCGGAAAGGATGAAGTCCCGATTTAAGTTGCTGCTTCTGCTCAATGATCCATCTTTTGGTGGCAGCAGTCCACAGGTCGGCAGTGTAACATTTATCCAGACCGTCAGCCACATTTGTACGGTTTTCGTAGACTTCTTTTTTCCCGCGGCAAAGACCTTCTTTGGGGTATTGTTCGTGCCCGTCACCATGGCGCATATAGCCATAATAATAATCGAATCCACGGTTTAAGGGGTGAGCCGACCAATGTACGGTGTCTTTATCCTGGCCCTAAAGGCCCCATTTGCCGAATGCGGCGGTTGAATAACCTGCTGATTTATCGGTCAAATTGAATGGACAAATAACCCAAATCAAAGCTAAAGGGCTTCCAAACGAAAAAACAGTGAAGAATCCGGAATTTTTAATCGCACTAAAGATCCGGGGTTCGATTATTTTCTGCGTTTCAATTTCCAGTCTGAAAGTTGTAAATCAGAAAAAAAGCTCCAGGCCACCAGTCGGCTTTGTTTTTGTCCGTGAGTCATTTCAAGGATCCGCACTTCTTTTGCACCAGCTTTTTTAAGTGCCTTGTTAACGCCGTACAAATTCGATTTTTTCGATATCAGGGAACTGAACCACAAGCAACGGTCAGGTAATTCTGAGCTTTGTTTTATCATTCGTCGAACAAATTCGGCTTCGCCTCCGTCGCACCATATTTCACTGTTTTGTCCGCCAAAGTTTTGAACCGGAGACTGATCAGCTTTCCCGGTCAGATTCCGTACTTTTCGTTCCGTGCCACCGGCCGCTTCTTCGGATGATGAATGAAATGGTGGATTGCAGATGGATAAATCGAAAACCTCTCCATATTTCAATATTTCACTGAAAATATTGGATGGGTTGGTTTGAATCCTTAAATCAACGATTCCCTTTAAAAAGGGATTGGAGTCGACAATCTGTTTTGCACAGCGAATAGCCACGGGATCGATGTCGGAACCTACAAAATGCCAGCCGTATTCTTTACAGCCTATGATGGGATAAATACAGTTTGCACCTACTCCAATGTCGAGGACTGAAACTGATTTGCCGGTTGGAATTACCCCGTTGTTGCATGAAGCCAGTAAGTCGGCCATATGGTGAATGTAATCGGCCCGGCTGGGTATGGGTGGACAGAGGTAATTTTTTGGAATCTCCCAGACAGCGACATCGTAATTCAATTTCAGGATAGCTTTATTGAGCATTTTCACAGCTTCCGGATTGGCAAAATCAACCGACTCGTTATTGTATTCATTGAGTTTCACAAACGGCCCAAGCTGTAGAAAAACAGCGGTCAGCTCTTTGAAATCGTACCGGAAACGATGTGGATTCCTGGGATGAAAACCTGATTTTTCGGCGGAGGATGTTGTTTTCTTATTTGTCATGGCGGTTGTATCGGGAAGTTAAATGAAGCTGCAAAGTTATAAAGTAACAGGCGTTTACCAACACCGTTTTGCTTTTTTAAAAACATCGGGTTTTTTAACTTCAACGGACTGACAACTTTTGGGGAAATCAATAGTTGTCTTATTGATTTCGTATTCAGATGTTTCAAAAGCCCCGAATTCTTTCTTTCCTGTTTTTTATCAACAATCCTTCTTTGAGGAATCGAAATTGGTAACTTTACCATCCGGAGTATTTCGGCGGATACATTCTGATTATTTGTTTTAATATACTGACTATGATTCCTTTTACACATTTACATGTACACTCCCAGTATTCCATTCTGGATGGAGCTGCCAGCGTTCGCGGGCTTATCGCCAAGGCTAAGAAAGATGGCATGAAAGCACTGGCTTTAACTGATCATGGCAACATGTTTGGATCGAAGGAGTTTTACGATGTCTGCAAAAAAGAAGGAATCAAACCCATCATCGGCTGTGAAACCTACGTGGCGGAAACCTCGCGCCACAGCAAGAAAGACGCCAAGGTTGACCGCTCCGGATACCACCTGATACTGCTGGCCAAAAACCTGGTTGGTTACCATAATCTGCTTAAACTGGTTTCGGCTGCCTACATCGAAGGGTTTTATTATAAACCGCGTATCGATAAAGAATTACTTGAGCAATACCATGAAGGTTTGATTGTTTCTTCGGCCTGTCTGGGAGGTGAGGTACCGCAGCACATTATGGCAGGACACCTGGAAGATGCCGATGAAACCATTCAATGGTTTAAATCTGTTTTCGGTGAAGATTTTTACCTCGAATTGCAGCGGCATCCTTCCGAATCGCCGGAAATGCGCCGGAATGTTTACGAAAATCAGGTGCTGGTGAATAAAGCAATGCTCGAACTTGCCGAAAAGCACGAGGTGAAATTAATTTGTACCAACGACATTCATTTTATCAATCAGGAAGATGCCGATGCTCACGATTTACTGATATGCCTGAATACCGGCAAGGATCTGGACGATCCGGCCCGGATGCGCTACACCAAACAGGAGTGGTTTAAAACCACTGCCGAAATGAACCAGTTGTTTGCTGATGTACCAGAAGCTTTAACCAATACCCAGGAAATTGCCGATAAAATTGAGGCCTATGAACTGAATTCTTCCCCAATCATGCCCTTGTTTCCTATTCCTGAAGAGTTTGGGAAAGAAGAAGATTACCGGGCCCGGTTTTCCGAAGAACTATTACTGGAAGAATTCGGTGAGACTGATTTTGAACGGCTGGGTGGTTATGATAAAGTCATCAGGGTTAAGCTGGAAGCTGATTATCTTGCTCACCTGGCCTGGGAAGGAGCCAAACCGCGTTACGGAGAACCATTCAGCGACGAGGTTAGTGAACGTATTGAATTTGAGCTGAATACCATTAAGACGATGGGTTTCCCCGGTTACTTCCTGATCACCCAGGATTTCATCAACGAAGCCCGGAAGATGGATGTAATGGTCGGTCCGGGTCGGGGTTCTGCGGCCGGTTCCGTGGTATCCTATTGTGTCGGGATTACCAACATCGATCCGATGAGGTATGATCTGCTGTTTGAGCGGTTCCTTAATCCCGACCGTATTTCGATGCCTGATGTGGATATTGACTTCGATGACGACGGCCGTCAGAAAGTACTCGATTATGTAACCAATAAATACGGGAAAGATAAGGTAGCACACATTTGTACCTTTGGAACCATGGCGACCAAAATGGCCATAAAAGATGTGGCCCGCGTTTTGAAACTGCCGCTTTCAGAAGCCGACCGCCTGACCAAGCTGGTTCCTGATACTCCGAAAATGAATTTTTTAACGGCTTTTAAAGAAAGTCCGGAACTGAGACAGGAATTGAAATCGTCGAACGACCTGGTTCGTGCTACCCTGAAATTTGCACAGACGCTCGAAGGATCGGTTCGTCAGACCGGAGTTCATGCCTGTGGAATCCTGATCAGCCGCGATCCGCTGACCGATCATATTCCCGTGATGCCCACCAAGGATGATGTCAACCTTCTGACAACACAATACGACGGAAAATATGTGGAAGACATCGGCTTACTCAAGATGGACTTTCTGGGGCTCAAAACGCTCTCCGTCATTAAGGAAACGGTTGAAAACATCAAACTTTCGCGTAAAATTACTGTCGATATGGATCATCTCCCGGAGAATGATCCGCTGACATTAGAGCTTTTCAGCAATGGCGATACCACCGGTATTTTCCAGTTCGAATCGCCCGGGATGAAAAAGCATCTCCGGAACCTGAAACCAAACCGTTTTGAGGACCTTGTAGCCATGAATGCCCTTTACCGTCCGGGACCGATGGAATACATCCCCTCGTTCATCAAGCGGAAACACGGGCTGGAGAAAATAGAATATGAAAGTCCGCTGATGGAACCTTATTTGAATGACACATACGGAATCACGGTGTATCAGGAACAGGTCATGCTTCAGTCGAGGGCGCTTGGCGGATTTACACGTGGTGACTCCGACTCGCTGCGAAAAGCCATGGGGAAAAAGCAGATTTATCTGATGGATAAACTGAAAGTACAATTTAAGGATGGCTGTTTGAATAATCCCGAATTTATAGATGGATTAGAGGATGGCAACAAAGAGCCGGTTAAACTGATTGAAAAAATCTGGAAAGACTGGGAAGCTTTTGCCAGTTATGCCTTCAATAAATCGCATTCGGTTTGTTATGCCTATGTGGCCTATCAGACCGGTTACCTGAAAGCACATTATCCGGCCGAATTTATGGCTGCCAATATGAGCCGGAACCTCAGCAACATTACTGAAATCACTAAGCTGATGGAAGAATGCAAGCGCATGAAAATGAATGTGCTGGGTCCTGATGTGAGTGAGAGTTATGCCAAATTCACGGTAAACAAAGCCGGAAATATCCGTTTTGGCATGGCCGCGATTAAAGGAGTGGGAGAGGGAGCCGTTCAGGACATCATTAAAGCCAGGGAGGGAGGCGAATTCAAAGATATTTATGATTTTGTGGAACGTGTAAACCTTCAGTCGGTGAACAAGAAAAACCTCGAAGCACTTGCCATGGCCGGCGCATTCGATTCGTTTAAAAAATTTACCCGAAGCCAGTTTTTTGTTCCGGACGAAAGCGAACAAACTTTCATCGAAAAGCTGATTCGCTACGGCAATAAAATGCAGTACGAGAGCAACAACATGCAGCCGTCGCTTTTTGGAGAAGTGATGTCGAATCAGTCGGTTCAAAAACCGGAGCCTCCGATGGTTCCTGAATGGGCCGATCTGGTTTTACTTGAAAAGGAAAAAAGTTTAGTCGGTGTTTACCTGACTTCGCATCCCCTGGATAAATATAAAGTAGAGATTGCAACCCTTGCCACAAAGGATGTTTCATTTAAAGACCTCAACAGCAACATCGAGGCATTGAGAGGACGCGAAATGACATTTGTCGGGATGGTTACCGAAGCACGCGAAAGTTTTGGCAAAACAGGGAAACCTTACAGCTATATTGTCTTAACCGATTATACTGATTCGTATAAATTGTTTTTCTTCGGTAAAGACTATGTAGAATATGGCAAATATTGCAAACCGGGACTTTATCTTTTTGTAAAAGGAATGGTTCAAAACCGGTATGGCGGCGATCAGCTTGAGTTTAAGGTCAGTAAGATTGAACTGATGGATGAGATTCGCGAGAAATATTTTAAAAGTATTACGGTAAAAATCCCGTTGCCGGTTCTGACTTCTGAAATAATTTCAGACCTTGAACGGCTGACCCAAAACAGCAAGGGAAAATCATTACTCCGGTTTGATATCTGGGATCCTGAAACAAAAATGATGGTTAATCTGTTTTCAAGAAATACAAGGATTGAAATTACAGATGAACTACTCGCCTATTTTGAAAAACAGGATGATCTTGCTTTTAAAATTAATTAGGCTAATTTTGTCACTGCTTTGAGATTTGTTACAGTATTCACACATAAAAATATATTACGATGGCTTTAGAAATTAATGATGCAAATTTTGAAGAATTGGTTCTTCAATCGGATAAGCCGGTTTTAGTTGATTTTTGGGCTGAATGGTGCGGACCATGCCGTATGGTGGGACCCATTGTTCAGGAACTTTCGGAAGATTATGCCGGAAGATTGGTAGTTGGAAAAGTTGACGTCGACAGCAATCCGGGTATTGCTTCCAAATTTGGAATCCGTAATATCCCAACCATTTTGTTTTTCAAGGATGGTGTTGTAGTCGATAAACACGTTGGAGCTGCTCCAAAATCAACACTTTCTTCCAAAGTCGACAATATTCTTTGATACATAATTTCAGGAAGAAAAGGCATAGGAAACAAAGGTTCTTATGCCTTTTTTATTTCCTGAAAAGTCCTGTGTCTGAAATCGAAACAAACAAATTTTAAATCCGGTTTCTTTTGACCATCAATGACTGCCAACTGACCACAAATGACTATTTTTGACGCCTAATAAATAATTTCCTGACCTTGAATAATTTACTCGATATCCAGCAGTTACAGCAATTTGATAACCTTGAGCTGATTTCACGTGAAGTGGTTGAAGGTTTTATCACGGGCCTGCACCGAAGTCCTTTTCATGGTTTTTCGGTCGAATTTGCAGAACACAGGTTATACAATACCGGCGAATCGACCAAACACCTGGACTGGAAACTGTTCGCCCGGACCGATCGTTTATTTGTAAAACAGTACGAGGAGGAGACCAATCTGCGTTGCCAGATTGTAATCGACACTTCATCGTCCATGCTTTTTCCTTTCGAAAAGGGCAAACCGTCAAAAATCAATAAACTTGCCTTTTCGGTCTATTCGGCTGCTGCAATAATTTATTTGCTCAGGAGACAGCGCGACGCGGTGGGACTTTCCCTTTTTTCAAATGATATTGAATTTCACTCCGAAGCCCGTTTGTCGTCGGTTCATCTGGATTTACTGTACAACCAACTGGCAGGACTTCTCCGGCAGGAACAAACTCAGCTGAATAAAAAAACCAACACGGTCGATGCCTTGCATATGATTGCCGAGAATATTCATAAACGCTCGCTTGTCATCCTGTTTAGCGATCTGATTGAGCAGGAGGAGAGTACCGATGAATTATTCGAGGCGCTTCAACACCTGAAATACAACAAACACGAAGTCCTTCTTTTTCATGTGACAGATCACCGCCAGGAACGGCAGTTTGATTTCAGAAACCAGCCTTACCGTTTTGTGGATCTGGAAACCGGCGATCACATTAAATTTTCGCCACACGACCTGAAAAAGAATTATGAGCGGGCCATGTCAGATTATTTTGAAGAGATGCGTGTCCGCTGCGGACAATACCACATCGATCTGGCCGAAGCGGATATCAATGAAGATTTCAAACACGTACTTTATACTTATTTGCTGAAAAGAAAGCGATTGTATTAGTTTCTGCAAGCTTTCTCCCGACAAAATTCATCGCACGACCAATCGTTTTCAGTCCGGTATAATCGATCTCCAAAATGTTTATTTTGAAAAATGATTCGATAGAATACCGTTACCACCAATGCTGAAAAGATGCCGATAAGTTGCAATTTGAAAAAGAACAATTTCTGATAAAAGAATTGGTGCCCGAAGCGCCTGTAATGGTTTCGGTTGAAAACTATGATATTAAAAAAGAGCCACTCGAATTTCTTTCGTATTATGGTCTTTTACAAAATGGAAATTTTACTAATTCAGCGGTAGTGCTTTTTGCTAAAAATCCTTCACGGTTTATTCTACAGGCAAGGGTTCGTGTGGCATTTCTCGACCACGGCAAAACGGGCGATGTTTTATAGATGACCAATTACTTGAAGGTAATTTGTTCAAGAACATAGAAGCTATTCAAAACTTCTTTGAAAAGCATTTATCCTTTAGCCGAAAATTCGATGATAACAAGTGGAAAAGAACAGATGATTATGTTTTCCAGATGGCTGCCCTGCGGGAAGGTGTCATGAATGCTTTAATACATCGGGAATATGCTCTGGTTTCAAGTGCATTATCCATAATTATTTAGTCATTTATTAGTATGAAGAATGTTGTTTCTGAAATCCTTTCATTCCTTTCAACAGATAGATATATTAGGTCTGTATATGACTATTTTGGCTATAAATAAAACAGGAATCTTTTTTAAGAAATAACTGATATACTTCCTGAATTTTTGGATATATTTTATCCCGCCAACGAATATTCCAATTTTATCTGAGTTCCTGAATTGTTCAATGCCTGGCCAGATATCGAATTGAGTCATACGTTTCTGCAGCTTTCCAATAGAACAACATGGCACAAAGCCAAATTAGAAGCAACGGAGAATCGGTAAAAAAAAGACAGAACTATAAAGAAGAAATGGAAAAAATAAAAAAAAAGCTTTTTAGCGTATACTTGCAGTGAAACAAAGACGTTAAAGACGTTAATTGCGGGGTTCGTGCATCGACTCGTTGTTTCGGAAAAGCCTACTATTCGTGGGCTTTTTATTTGTCGGAATAATGACCGTGTAATGAAAGTATATGAACTTCGTTACTGGAAATAATTTCATAGATCAACTGGTTACCTTTGTCGATTTCACGTGACCACAAACCAGAAAGATCATATTTTAATTGTTCAGGTTTTCCAATCCCTGTTTGTGGGTGTAATTTAATATCCTGAATTGCTTTTGATTCATAGACTATTTCCATAAATCGGAAGTTTTGACAGTCTTTCCTTTACTTCCTCTCGATTTCTGTATCTCTTTAATAAATTCAGGATTGTAGGGGCTTCCTTCAATTCCGATTATCTCCACGTTTTTATCATTTTTAGCAATCTCACTAATCAAACCCAGCAGATATTTAGTTTTCTGGGTTCGGGCATTTATTTTTACTGTAATTGTTGCCATATCTTTTTTTTTCAAAGTTATAAAAAATAGAATTATTGAAACCGATAACGTTATTTTTCATCTTTTAAAAGCTTTAAGGTTTTGACTAAGTGCCGGGGTCGCTCGTTCGATGTTTAGCCAGTCAATATCTTTCATTTTAAATTCGGTTCGTGCCATGATGCGGGCGTTTCTGGCCTGTTTTAACGCAAGTCTTGTGCTTTATTTGTTTTCATTTTCTGCAGGAAATAAATCACAGCTTATCGGGTAATGGTCGGAATGATTGAGTGCTGAAACCGCAAAATTGTAGCTTGCGAATTTAGAACTGTGCAGAATGTAGTCGATACGGAACGACGGAAGTTTGCCGTTGTATGTGTTGGCGGTTCCTTTTCCGGATTGCGTAAACGAGTCTTCCAGATCTCCCCTGACGGTATGATAGGTATACGAAACCGGTGTGTCATTAAAATCACCGCAAACAATAACAGGGTAAGGACAATGATTCAGATGTTCGCGAAGTGTAGCCGCCTGCTCAGCCCGCTTGACGATGGCGTCCCTGAATTTTACACTCAACTCCATTATTTTCGCTTTATTTTTCTGGTGGTTCTCAAAGTCGATGGAATCGATGGAATTGATTTCTGTTGGACGGAGCCGGTATGACTGCAGATGGCAGTTGTAAATTCTCACCGTATCCGAATTCATCAGGATATCGGTAAAAATAATCATGTTTCCTGAATTCTTAAACCTGATTTCACCCATGTTCAGAATGGGGAAACGGGTGAGGGTAAGCTGTCCGCCGGCATGACTGGTATGAGCCAGCTGCATATGACTTATCTGCGGTAGTTTGCTGTTCCCGATGTCAAAAATTTGTCGTTTATTGAGTCTGACTTCCTGCAAACAGATGATATCAGCATTGTTCATTCTCAGGTAATTAAGAATGTGATCCGCATTTTCCTTATTCGGGAAGTCACTGTTTCCCATGAAATACTTCACATTATAGCTGGTAATTTTAACTCCTTTTTCTTGTGTGGTTTTACCCGAAAACTGCAAATAGTTGCCAACGTGCTGATATCCGGCCAGTATAATCACGATGGAAAAAAGGGTGAATTTGGGCTTTATTATGACCCATAAAACGATAAAAACCAGGTTAACGATCAGGAGATAAGGATAAGCCATCCCGAATAAAGCGGCAAACCACAGTTTCTCAGGACTTATAAATACTGAAACAGAAGCAATGCCCAATGCAAATGCCGCAACAAGATTGATAAGCAGAAGCGTATATATAAATAATTGTTTCAAATGGCTGGTGAATTATGTCCCTTCTTCACGTTCGCTCGCCGACGTTAATACAAATATAGTTTTTTTTCAGGAACGAATCAGGGTACTGCCGATCATCCGGTCTTTGCCGTTCATATCTTTTTTAAGTTTAACTTCCGAAAAACCTTTCTCCAGAAGCATAACCAGACACTCCTGTCCAAATGCCTCATTGATTTCGAAGTACAAACGGCCCCTGTTTCTCAAATGAATACTGGCAAAGTCGGCAATCCGGATGTAAAAGAGTAATGGATTATCGTCAGGAATAAAAAGAGCGAGCCCGGGTTCATGGTTAAGCACATTCTTTTCCATCCGTGCTTTTTCAATTTCCCTTACATAAGGCGGATTACTGACGATCACATCCAGTTCAGGAAAGTCAACTTCAGGAGTTCGCTTCAGAATATCATATTCGATTACCGAGACTTCAGTGTCATTGAACTGTGCATTGTAGGTTGCCGTGCTGATGCAAACCGGCGAAATATCGCAGGCAATCACCCTGGATTGCGGAATATTTTTCCGGAGCGAAATGGCAATGCACCCTGTTCCGGTTCCAATGTCGAGAATTGTTGGTGCAGGGATTCGATTCTCCTGAATAATCCATTGAACAAGTTCCTCCGTTTCGGGGCGTGGAATCAGCACTTCCGGTACAGTCCTGAAAGGTAATCCATAGAATTCGGTCTTTCCCAGGATGTATTGAATGGGCTCGTGGCGCTTCAGCCGGGCAACAATGCCTTCAATTTCGGACAACTCTTCCATATTCAGTTCTTCTTCACCGGCAAGTAAAAATTGGGTACGCGAATATCCTTTCAGCTTTTCGAAGATCAGAAATGTAAGACTGGCAATTTCCTCCCTGGTGTAAATTCCTTCCAATTCTTTCCGGATGGATGCAATGGCTGCTCTCATTTATTGTTATTTTTGGCAAAGTTAATTTTTTCGCTGATGAGTACTCCTGTTATCTTTATGCAACGATGTCTTGAGCTGGCCCTTCTCGGAATGGGTGATGTTGCGCCCAACCCGATGGTAGGTTGCATCATTGTGCACGATGGAATCATCATCGGAGAAGGCTATCACCGGAAATATGGTGAACCTCACGCGGAAGTAAATGCCATCAGGTCAGTTCAAAATCAGGAATTACTGGTTCATTCCACTTTGTATGTTTCGCTCGAACCCTGTGCACATTTCGGGAAAACGCCACCTTGTTCCGATTTGATCATCGAAAGCCGCATTCCGCGGGTAGTAATCGGCACTGTTGATCCGTTTGCCAAAGTTGCAGGCAAAGGCATCGAACGCATGCAGAAAGCCGGAATTGAAGTTGAAGTTGGTATGCTCGAAAAAGAATGCCGCGAACTGAATCGTCGGTTTTTTACTTTTCACGAAAAAAAACGGCCCTATATTTTGCTGAAATGGGCCCAGACCCTCGATGGTTTTGTTGATACCGACCGCACAGAGACCCAGCATCCAACCTGGATTACCAATGCTTTGTCGAAACGGCTGGTTCACAAACAACGCTCCGAAGAATCAGCGATTTTAATTGGTACCAATACCGCCGAATTTGACAACCCGGCATTAACCGTGCGCGAATGGGTTGGAAATCAGCCGGTCAGGATGGTGATCGATCGTGCAGGCAGGCTTGATGCCGGCCTGCATCTGTTCGACCGAAAAGCACCAACCTGGGTTTTTACCACGCTGGAAAAACCTGAGGTGGAGAATCTGAAATTTATCAGACTCGATTTTAGTCAGAATATTCTTCCGCAGTTACTTTCCAAACTGTACGAACAGGATATTCTTTCGGTAATCGTTGAGGGCGGAAGCGAACTGCTGAACAGTTTTCTGGAACTGGATCTGTGGGATGAAGCGTTCGTTTACACCGGGAACCAATTTTTCGGAAAAGGAGTCCCGGCGCCAAACATTTCAGGAGAAATCCTTGCATTTGAAATTCTGGATGACTGCAAACTGCACGTATTGCGCAAGAAGTGAATTGAACGATTATTTTGTTTGTTTATCCGCGAATTTTTAATGAAATTTAGTCTCACCAAATCAATCGACTAACACATGGGAATTTTGTTTGATATATGGAAATCAATGCCCAGCCTGATTACCATCCTTTATTTTCTAACGGTTGTTTTTATTGCTATACTCATTATCCTCCAAAACCGAAATCCGGTGAAGACCATCAGCTGGATTCTGATTTTGGTGCTGCTTCCATTCGCCGGAATTGTATTTTACCTGTTCTTCGGACAGGAGTACCGCAAAACAAAAATGTTCTCCCGGAAAGGATTGAAAGATCTGGAGAAACTGAGAAATCTGACCCTGGAACAGTTGGATAATCTCCCCAAAAATCATTTTCAGATCACCCAGATACTGTATTCAAAGAAACGGTTAATGAATCTGCTGCTAACCAATTCGAATGCCCTTTTAACAACCGATAACAAACTGAAGATTTTACACAACGGAGAAGAAACTTTTCCGGAGATTTTCAGTTCGATAGAACAAGCTAAACATCATATTCATCTGGAATATTATATTATTGAAGATGATAAAATCGGGAATTCCCTGCGCGAATTGCTCATCAGGAAGGCAAAGGAAGGCGTGGAGGTTCGAATGATCTATGATGATGTGGGCAGTTGGGAGCTTAAACGGAAATTTATCCGCTCGATGTCGGATGTCGGGATAAAAGTGGATTGTTTTATGAGGGTTCGGTTTCCGATGCTTACTTCCAGGGCAAACTACCGGAATCACCGCAAAATACTGGTGGTTGACGGTGAAACTGCCTTTGTGGGCGGGTTAAATTTTGCCGACCGCTATCTGGATGGTGTTCCGGGAATTGGCCCCTGGAGAGATACACACCTGAAAGTTTCAGGAGGCGGGGCTACAGCCCTGCAGATTATTTTCATGGCCGATTGGTTTTTTGTTTCAAAGGAAATCCTCAAAGGCGAAAAGTATTTCAAACCTTTTAAACCGGGGAATGGGAAATTGGTGCAAATTACAGCCTGCGGTCCCGATTCGGATTGGGAAAGTATCGGGCAGGCCTATTTTTCGGCCATTGCTTCGGCTACCGATTATGTCTACATATCATCGCCTTACCTGATGCCTCCTGCCGACATTATTACCGCGCTTAAAACTTCTGCACTTGGAGGAATTGATGTTCGTATCATCGTTCCCGGATTATCGGATGCCATTACTTCCAAATGGGGAACCAATTCGTATGTGGAGGAATTGCTCGAAGCAGGAGTGAAAATCTACTTTTATAAAGCGGGCTTTATCCATAGCAAAGTTATCGTGGTTGATGGAATTTATTCGTCTGTCGGAACGGCCAATCTCGATTTCAGGAGTCTGGAAACAAACTTCGAAGTGAATGCCATGATTTATGACGAAGAGGTTGCAGAAATACTGGCCCGTCAGTTTATCGAAGATCAGGATTTAAGTCAGGAAGTCTTGTTGGAGAATTGGATTAATCGGCCGCGGATCAATAAGATTAAGGAATCGTTTGCCCGGCTTTTAAGTCCGATGTTATAATCGTGTATTTCGCAGATCGTAAAACAAAAATGAGGTCGTATCAAAAGTCAAAACACTCAGGATGACCAGGTCAATGACTTTTAATACAACCTCATTTGGTATTCAAAGAAAAACGCTTTGCTTATTTCAGTGATCCTAAAGGCTATCGCCAAAATCCTGACGGAACTTGGCTACCAGGTTATCGACCCAGTTTCCGATTGGTTTAAGTTTTCCGACAAAGAAACGAAGTACAGGTGGTTCTTCGATCCATTCGAGGCCGCCAATGAGTGCACGGTTATCGTAGAGCCATTGAATGCGGTCTTCAGCATATTTGATTTGCGACAAAGTAAATACCCTTCTGGGGAATGCCAGGCGGAGCAATTCAACATCGGCCAGCACGTCGTCGCCATTTTCGTCGCGAACACTCGAAATAGTCCCGCGTTCCATACCACGAATCCCTGAAGCAACAAATAAAGCTGCAGCAAGAGCTCCTGCCGGATATTGGGTTTGAGGAATGTGTGCTAAAAACTGGCCGGCATCCAGATGACAGCCTAATCCTCCTGAAGGAGTGATTACCGGAATTCCCTGTTTGTCGAGTGCATCGACCAGGTATTTGATAAAGGTAGGCGAATGGCTGATTACGTTGAAATCCAGCGTTTCATTAAGTCCTACAGCCATGGCTTCGATTTCGCGGACACTCATTCCCCCGTAGGTCAGGAATCCTTCGTAAAGCGGAACCCAGTCGCGCATTTTCATGTAAATATCGTGGTTATTGGTGCAAATACCACCACCACGGGTACAGCTCACTTTACGGCCCGAGAAGTAAGAGAAATCGGTGTAACTCATCATCTCGTGCAGAATATCTTTAATGGGTTTGTTCAGATAACCTTCTTCACGAATTTTGATAAAATAGAGGTTCTCGTTGATTAAACTGGTATCCATCAGCAACATGATCTTGTGGGCTTTGGCAATGGCATAAACTTCACGGAGGTTCTGCATCGAAAAAGGCTGACCACCAATCAGGTTGGTGCCGGCTTCAAAACGAATGTAAGCCACATTTTCAGCGCCCCATTTTTCGATCACCTTGTTCAGCTTGTTGATATCCATATTCCCTTTAAACGGGAAATCGCTTTTAATTTTCAGCGCTTCGTCGGTATAAATTTCTTCAACGGCGCCCCCGAGCATTTCGATGTGTGCCTTGGTTGTTGTGAAATGATAGTTCATGGGAACCACAGTTCCCGGCTTCACAAAAGTTTTTGAAATAATGTGTTCGGCCGCGCGCCCCTGGTGTACAGGCAGGAAAAATTTCTGATTGAAAACTTCCTGAATGGCTTTTTCGAGTTTGGTGTAACTGGATGAACCGGCATACGAATCATCGGCAAGGCTCATCGCTGCTATCTGGTTGTCACTCATTGCGTTGGTCCCTGAGTCGGTAAGCATGTCGAGGAAGACATCTTTGTTTTGAAGCAGGAAGGTATTGAACCCGGCTCCAAAGATGGCCTCTTTGCGTTCTTCGATAGGTAAAAGATTTAGTTTTTGGACTACCCGCACTTTGTGCATTTCGAGAGGGGTAACTTCTCCGCTGTAAAATTTTACGGTTTTCAGCTCTTCAAAATTCTCCATAAGTAAATTCTAATTGGTTCGTTATTCAGATTTAAAACCGATATCGCATTCAGACTGACAACGAATTTACAATCGGGATCATTCTTAGTTTGATTTTCGGGATTGCGAGTTTACAAATAAATAATTTGTAAACAAAACCATAAAAAGTGTTTTGATTTGTAGTATTTAGCTTTAAATCTGTTTGAATTCGAAATGCAAACGACGGTATTGCTTGCAAGCAGCAGGAACGCCGTGAAAATTTTCAGGAGAGAAGAAAACCCTGAATTGATAAAAATCAAGTTTGTCGGCTCTAATTTATATTGAATATAAATATAATCTAAAACGGCAGTTTCCCCAGGTCCACATTTCCGCCACTCAGAATAATTCCGACTTTTTTCCCTTTCACATTCACTTTGTTTTCGAGGATGGCTGCCAGTGGAACTGCCGATGAAGGCTCAATGATGATTTTCATACGTTCCCAGATCATACGCATGGCTTCCACTATTTTTTCTTCTGAAACGGTTACAATCTCATCCACATGATTCAGAATAATTGGAAAAGTCAGGCTTCCGAGTGATGTCAGCAATCCGTCGGCAATAGTTCTGGGAGCGACTGATGGAATTAATGTTTTGGTGCTGAACGAGCGGAAAGCATCGTCGGCGCCGGCTGGTTCGGCAGCAATAACCCGAATGCCGGGTAACATGGATTTAGCCGAAATGGCGGTTCCGCTTAACAAACCGCCACCTCCAACAGGCGCCATTAACAGATCGAGCAGACCAATCTCTTCGATCAGTTCTTTGGCTGCAGTTCCCTGTCCGCAAATTACGTTGAAGTAATTGTAGGGATGAATTTCAGTCGCTCCGGTTTTTTCAGCAACTTTTTTCAGCGTCGATTCACGTGCTTCGAGGGTAGGAGCGCAGAAGGTTATTTGTGCGCCGTAACCGGCCACAGCTATTTTCTTAATTGCCGGAGCATTTTCAGGCATTACAATATAGGCCGGAATCCCACGCATACGGGCTGCAAGGGCCAGGGCAGCCGCATGATTTCCAGATGAATGGGTACATACCCCGTTTTGTGCTTCTTTAGCGGTTAATGAAAAAACTGAATTGCAGGCTCCCCGAAACTTGAAGGCGCCTACTTTCTGAAGATTTTCACACTTGAAAAACAACTCGGCGCCGACAATTTGGTTGATACTTTTGGATGTCAGAACAGGAGTGCGGTGTATATACGGACGAATGCGATCGTGGGCTTTTTCAATGTCGGAAAAGGCAGGAAGTGTGCTCATAATTTGATCATTGGAATTTTGATGTTAAGTAACAAACAAAAATACAAATGGCAAATGACTTAACAGGCTTTTTAAGTTCCGGGAATGCAATAATAAATTGTTTCAATTACTTCGATGATCTTATTCACAACTTCAGCAAGACACAGCGGGCAGCAATCATTAAATAATGTCAGGCCAAACCCGAAGCACGTATCCCGGAACCCTCAACACCTAAAGTCCGGCAATGAGTTCCTTTAAAATCAGTGTCATATTTGGTTCGGCTTTCATGGCCACTTGCTGGACTTCTTCGTGCGAGATTTCCACGATCTGTCCGGGAACGCCGCTGTCGGTTACAATTGAAATTCCGAAAACAGTCATATCCATATGCCGGGCTACAATCACTTCAGGAATGGTTGACATTCCCACTATGTCGGCGCCCAGATGTCGGAACATCAGGTATTCGGCAGGTGTTTCAAAGGTTGGACCCGATACGCCTACATACACGCCTTCTTTAACCGTAATACCGCTCTTCAGCGCGATCGCTTTGGCTTTGTTGCGCAAGTGAGTATCATAAGTTTGGCTCATGTCCGGGAAACGTAGTCCCAGTTCGTTCATGTTTTTTCCGCGCAGGGGATGTTCCGGAAACATGTTAATATGATCGGAAATAAGGATGATATCGCCAACCTTGTATTCAGGGTTCAGCCCACCTGATGCATTGGAAACAAAAAGGGTGTTGATGCCCATCATTTTCATGACGCGAACAGGGAAAGTTACTTCTTTCATCGAATAACCTTCGTAATAATGAAAGCGGCCCTGCATCGCCATAACAGTTTTGCCTCCCAGTTTCCCGATAATCAGTTTCCCGGAATGCCCTTCAACGGTTGACACGGGAAAATCAGGGATTTCATTGTACGGAAGGATCAGTTCAATATCAATTTCCTGAACAAGTCCGCCTAGTCCTGACCCAAGAATAATTGCTGCGTCAATTGACTTTTTTACTTTTTCGTTTATGAAGGTCGCGGTTGCTTTTATTTTCTCTAACATAAGTTATAATTTTGTCGTCGAAATTTTTTCCTTCACTGTCAAGGAATTTAATTTTCAACGGGATATAGAATAGATTTTGTTTTATAATTAAGGGTAAATCCATGTCTTTCAGGCGCATGGAATCTTTTTCAGTAGTGATTATGATTTTCTGATCTGCCACAATATCGATAAACTGTTGTTCAATCTGGTTAATGTTGGCTGTGACAAAGTTATGGTGATCGGGGTATTTCAACAGCGTAATATCGGCGGAATAAGTACTTAAATATTTATTCAGTGGTTCCGGATTGGCAATGCCGGTTACCAGAAGTATACTCAGGTTTACAGCCTCAAGTTGCGGGTTGTCAGTTATTTCATCCGGAAAAACCGGGCGAAGAGGCTGGTATATCATGGTCGTGAAAAACAGGTTCTGGTATGGACGCAGGTACACATCTTTCATTATAATCCGGCGCATGATGGGCGAAATCTCAGGCGGACATTTGGTATAAATAATCACATTGGCCCGCCGCATCTGCCATTTCGACTCGCGTAATCGCCCGGCAGGCATCAACATGTCTTTGTCAATCGGGCGGTTAAAATCGATGAGTAAAATATTGATTCCGGCACTGACACTCCGGTGCTGAAAAGCGTCGTCAAGAATAATAATATCGGGTAACTGATCGGCTGCCTGTTTTTGTATATTTTCAATGGCATGAACCCTTTTTTCGTCCACAATGACCTGAATATCGTTGAATTTGGATTTAATCTGTAACGGTTCGTCACCAACCTGGGTAGCCAGCGAATTGACTTCAACCACATGAAATCCTTTTGTTTTTCGTTTATACCCGCGACTGATGGTTGTAATCAGGAATTGTTTCCGCAGCAGTTCAACGAGGTATTCGGTGTGCGGTGTTTTTCCGGTTCCGCCAACGGTAATGTTCCCGATTGAAATGACTGGAATTTCAAATTCGGTTGATTGAAATATTTTATAATCGTATAAAAAATTGCGTATTGAAATGACTATCCCGTAAATGAACGAAAGGGGATATAAAAATAGTTTTAACATCTTGGTTTTTTCAGCATAAAATTCGGTGCAAAAGTAAGAAAATTTGAGCAGCAAACCGAATCATAGCCTGACGATCGTTTGTTACCTGTTTTGGAACCATGAATCTGATTGTGAACGAATCCGTTTGATCAGGTCAAAGCAGGTTCAGCGTGTTCTTCAGGTAGGCTTTCAGCAAGAGTCTGCCTTTTTTGCTGTTGGTGATCCGGTATCGTTTTTTCATAATATCCTCCGGACGGGCATTTTTGATTTCCCTGAGCAGGTGCATGTAATAGGTATAAACCAGGTAAACACCCAGCCTTACTTGTTTTTTCAACTTCCTGATGCCTTCAAAAGATTCCAGGAAATCATTTTCAATTTCCAGTTCCAGTTGTTTTTTTGTCTCCGCAGTAAAATTTGAAAAATCGATGTCTTTAAAATAGATCCGGCCTTTTTCGCTGAAATCGTCCTGGGCATCGCGTAAAAAATTGACTTTCTGAAGGGCCATACCCAGCTTGCGGATAGGCTCTTTGAGCTCGTCATATTTGTCTGGTTCATTCTGATAGAAGACACGAAGGCACATCAAACCAACCACTTCGGCCGAACCGTAGATGTAGGTTCTTAACAGTTCGGGCGAATAGACCTCATGGGTCAGATCCATTTCCATGCTCAGGAGAAAAGCATCAACCAATTCGCGGTCAATCCTGTATTTGTGAACAGCCATCTGGAAGCTGTCAATAATCGGGTTGATGCTGAATCTCCTGTCGATAGCCTTGTAAGTTTCCTGTCTGAATTCTTCGAATATGGTTCGCTGATCCTGATCAAAAAAAGTATCGACAATTTCATCGGCATAACGCAGAAATCCATACAGGCAATATATTCCTTCGCTGTATTTTGGACTCATAACACGCAATCCCAGTGAGAAAGTCGTGCTGTAATTGTGCGTTGTTATTCTACTGCACTCGAGGTTGTTTTTACGATAAATGTCCATGGTCGTTTTGTATTCTTTCGGTTACTAATCGCGAGCTGATTACTGTCATTGGCAATCCGGTTCCCGGAACAGTTGATGCTCCAACATAATATAAATTGTCAAATTTTTCATCCTTGTTTTTAGGTCTGAATCCGCCGATTTGATTCAGGTCGTGAGCCAGCCCCAGACCACTTCCACGATACAGGCCAAACATTTTTTCCCAGTGTTCAGGATTTAATATAACCCTTGTTTCAGTATGTTTATGAAAATCGAAACCAGTCCGTTCACTCAGGTCCTGAATAATGCCGTCGGCTATTTCATGATCATCGCTCCAATCCGGTTTATAACGCAAATCGGGTACAGGGCACAGAATAAAAATACATTCTTTTCCGGGAGGTGAATAATTCGGGTTATGCATCGACTGGATGTTGACGTAATAGTATGGTTTATCAAGTTTTATCCTGTTCTTGAAAATTTTTCCTGCATATTCCCGGAAGTTTCTACGTAGAAAATAATTGTGATGATACATATCCGGAACTTTTGTGTCCAAACCCAGGTAAATGGTAAGCGGTGCCAGCGTCCATTTTTTCTGATCAAGTTTTTTTTCTGCAAATGCCGGGCGCTTCAGTATTGCGCCACGGAACCAGGCAGCATCGGCATTCACCACAAACAGATCAGCCTTCCACTCTTTTCCTTCACGGTCGGCAAACGAACTTATTTTTCCGTTTTCGGATGTAAAATTTGTAATTTCGGTATTGTAATGAAATCTGACCCCCCGTTTTTTCAACTCGGGAAGCAGTCCCTCAACGATTTTATACATCCCGCCTTTTACATTGTAATAACCATCGTGAACCAATTCGGTATAATTCAGCAGGGTATACACAGCCGGCGTGTCAAAAGGAGTAGCCCCCAGGAAAAAACCCACGAGCGAAAAAATCACCTTGACCTCAAAGGATTCGAAGTTGCGTTCCATTTCCGTCCACATGGACCGGAACATTTTAGGTGCATGTTTTACCGGAACAGTGGCCAGTTTCAGCAGATAATGAGTCAGCGAATTAAAATTCCGTCGGATCACAATGTCTTCGGTGTCGTGAAACAATTCTCCGGCTTCCTTCAAAAACCGATGTATTTTTTTCTCAAAATCAGGTTCCAGATCTTGAAATTCGAGTGCAAGTTTTTTTAAATCCTTATAAATTAAATAACTTCGCTGGTCGCCTTCAAAATGAACCGAATAAAGCGGATCAAGTTCCACCAGTTCAAAAGGCATTTCGATGTTGCAGTCTTTAAATAATTCCTGAAATTCGTAACTCATGCTGAAAAAAGTTGGGGCCATGTCGAATTTAAATCCATCTTTTTCAAGCAGGTTCAGACGTCCGCCTGCCTGATGGTATTTTTCGACCATATCAACCTGGTATCCTCTGGCTGATAAGCGTAAAGCCGTTGTCAGGCCACCCAGGCCGGTTCCGATTATAAGGACTTTTTTTTGCATTTGTTTAAAAAATATATTTAAAGCTTAAACAAAAATTGAGCAAAATGGTTCTCTATATTATGCAATTATTTTTCAAAATCCTACTTTTTTATTTAAAATCAAG
>JBBSBP010000068.1:0-27434 GCA_038251165.1 Bacteroidales bacterium
GCCCAGGAACCTGCAGAATACAATATCACAAAATACCTCAAAAAGGGAACCAATACTATAGCTGTTCTTGTAATAAAATATTCTGATGGCTATTACCTTGAAGGCCAGGACTACTGGAGATTTGCAGGGATTTTTGACGATGTTAGTATATACGCCACTCCTGATGTCCGATTGTTTGACTGGTATGTTGAAACAGATCTGGACGAGACATATACTGATGCAGATCTTTCGGTACAAATAGACGTGAAAAAATATACGAATTCCCCAGCCGCTTCATACTCACTAAAAGCATCTTTGTATGACGCCAGCAAAAATCTGGTGACTGAAATGACCAGCGATAAGTTTTCCACAGACAATGTGGGCAAAAAACAGGTAAAACTTAAACAGGAGATTATTAATCCTTTAAAATGGACATCTGAAACTCCAAATCTCTATACCTTGAAGATGCAATTGTTGACCGGGGATGGAACAGTTCAGGATGTCGGTGAACAACGAATTGGTTTCAAAGAGACGCGCATTGACGGTGAATTGTTCACATTGAACGGTGTGGCAATTAAAATAAATGCCACAAACTCGCATATGCAACACGCCGACTTAGGACATGCGATGACAGAAGAGATTATCAGAAAAGATTTCGAAATTCTTAAACAGTTTAACTTTAATGCCGTACGAACATCTCACTATCCACCGGTTAATAAATATCTTCAACTGGCTGATGAATACGGCTTATATATAATTGATGAAGCCGGCGTAGAGTCTCATGCTACACAATATGTTTCTGAAATGCCTGAATTCACTGATATGTATCGGGAACGAGCCCGCCAAATGGTCCTGCGCGACAGAAATCATGCTTGTGTCCTCTTCTGGAGCGCTGGTAATGAAAGCGGCGAAGGGATGAACATCACCGAAGTAGTAAAAGAAGGTGAAAAATACGACCACACCCGATACTGGATGTATGGAGGCAATGCATACTCACATCAAACTGAAGATATTATCGGCCCGCGCTATCCAAGTCCTCTAGAGCTGGAAATGGGGGTAGGTTTGGGGTTTGACAAAGATACCCGTCCATCATTTATGGATGAGTATCTTTCTGTTGCCGGTAATGCAGGAGGAGGAATGGAAGATTACTGGAACGTAATCTATTCCCACCCAAGAACTATGGGTGGCGCCATCTGGGATTTTGTAAGCCCGGGAATCACAGAAGAAATACGTCAGTTGGAAGATAAATCACCCAACAATACACTTGTTAATTTGATGGGTAACAATATAAAATTGGTGGAAGGAAAAACAGGTAAAGCTGTTAATTTGAATGGTCATGACCAGTGGGTCGAAATATACAGACAGAATAATTTGGAGATTGAGGGCGATAAACTAACCATTACCATGGATGTTTTCCCAAGAAAATTAAATGCAAGTGGAGGCCATTTTATAACCAAGGGATCAAATCAATTTGGAATTCGTCAAGTTAGAACCGATTCTCTGGAGTTTTATATTTACACAAATACAAAACATACATTACGTGTTGGCTTACCCAATAACTGGGAAAACAACTGGCATCAATTGGCTGCAATGTACAACGGTCAGGAGATGTCGGTATATATTGATAATGATAAAAAAGGCAGTACGCAAGTTAGTGGGAAAATTAAGAATTTCCCTTTTACGATAAGCTTAGGCCGCGACTCAGAAATCGATGGAAGTGAAACTCCCGGCTACATGTGTGATGCAATGATTGATAATGTTGGGATATTCGCAGATGCTGTTTTTCCGGATAATTTAAAACCCAAAAATGCCGCCTTATGGCTCGATTTTGAAAAAGAAACGAATCAAGGAACATTCCTGAGCTATGGCGCAGGCGCCAGAGCCTATGGACATATTTGGGGAAACAGAGAAGTTCAACCCGAAATGTGGGAGATGAAAAAAGTTGTTCAACCTATTTCAGTTAAACTTATTGATGCAGAAACCGGTACGATAGAAGTATGGAATCGTAATAACTTCACTAATGCCTCTCAATATGACACCCGCTGGTTCCTGGAAGCAGATGGGGATATTTTGCAGGAGGGAGTGCTGAAACTTCAGGTTGGACCATTAGAAAAAAAAGTAATTAAGATTCCATACTACAAACCAACTCTGATTGAAGGTGTAGAATATCGTGTTACAGTAAGCTCTTTGTTGAAAGAAGACAAGGTTTGGGCAAAAGCAGGACACGAAGTAGCCTGGAGTCAACTTGAACTCCCGTGGAAAAAAGATAAAGACCTGGTTAAACAAACTATGGACAAAGCTACTTTTTCACAGTCTGAAACTAATGTAATAGTGAAAGGAGAAGGGTTTGAATACAATTTCGACAAAAAACTAGGTGCTTTGGCTTCAATGATGATAGATGGAAAGGAAATGTTGAAATCTCCGTTTTTGGTGAATGTTTGGCGCGCACCGATGGCAAATGACCTGGATAGCTGGGGCTCGGGAGCGGCGCGTTCTTCAAACTGGGAAGAAGGTTATGGTAATTTTGTAGCTACAGAATTCTATTCAACAGGAATAGACCAGTTATCTTATTACCCAATCTACACAAGAGTGTCAGAGGTGGATGGAAAGGTATATGTCAACATAAGGCAGATTACATTGTTTGGAGCAAACATTGAATCTAAAGGCTTTCAATACAATGGTTTAGAAAACATCTATACCTATATTATTGAAGGGAATGGGGAGATAACAATACATCATACATCTAAATCCCAGGGAAGAACATTGCCATTGTATTTTCCACGTTTTGGATTGACTTTTACCCTTGACAACAGCCTCGATAAAGTTGAATGGTATGGACGTGGTCCGCAGGAAAATTATCCTGGCAGAAAAAGCGGCTATAAAATTGGAATTTATAGTTCAACCGTTGACGACATGTATGTACCATACATTAAACCAGGCGATTATGGCTTAAGAACTGATAACCGATGGGTTAAAATGACAAATGATCAAGGAAAAGGCTTACAGTTTGAAGTTAATGAATTGTTTAATTTTAATGCATATCCCTTTTCTACTGAAAACCTGGCAAAATCAATCTACACCTATCAATTACAGAAACAAGATGGCATTACATTCAATTTGGATTATGCAACTACCGGGGTGGGAGACACTCCACGCGGGGTGTTGAGAAGCTATTGGGTTTATCCCACGATGTTTGAACGTGAGATAAAAATATTTCCCGTCAGATAGTTTTAAACTTCTGGGGAAAAATAACGAGTTAAACCTTAAAAAGTCCGATATCTTGAAGGTTTAGATTTTTGAAAAAAAGTAGTTCCCGAAAATTTAAGATTTGAAATAGGTCAAAAAGAATTTGCTCTTTAATCCTATTGAGCATTTTCTTTAAATTATAGCCGGTTCCCGTTAAAATTGTATTTCACTGGTTGCCTATAACACCTTTCAAATAATTCCTTAACATTCTGTGATCGTACTTAATATGACCGATAACCGGTTCTATCCGATTTCATTTAGATAATCCGGGTTTGTAGGAATAAAGAAATTTCTTGTTTAACCAGTTCCTTCTCATTTGAGTGCAATGGAAATGAATCGATTGTTATTTTTTGGTTTATAACCCAGCTCCAATTACCCCCGCTGGCGCGAATTTGCAATTCGTGTCCTAATTCTTCTGCTTGAAACCTCTTTACCTACCAAAAAATTGTTGTTTGATCGGAGATTAAGTTTGCCCCTTTACCCGGAATTTGGGTGAAGATGATTTTTATTAAAAATTGCAGCCAAATCATTTCTATTCCGGAGTTGAGTCAACGCGAATGCATTTCTTTATCATCTGACAAGGATATTCTGGACAACATTAAGAACTTCATTGATCAGATTCTTCTGAGTCAATTACGGTTTTTATTTGGACGGTTAATTCAGGAATTTTATTTTTCACTACATCCCAAACAATAGAATAGTTAACTCCCATATAGTCATGAATGAGTCGATCTCTCATTCCAGCCATGCTTTTCCAATTGATAATTTGCCATCTCAATTTAAAATCAACTGGAATTTTTTTGGTCGCTTCACCAATAATTTCAAGACTTCTAACAATGGCTCTTTTTAAAGTTTCATCTTCAAGCAATTCCTCTTTTTTTGTATCTGGAACAATTACAGATAAAATAAAGAGACATTCATCCTGAATATGCCTAAGATAATCTAAAGGTTCTTTAGACATACTGAACCTCCTTTAAAATTTTAGGACCAATATGCGGACTTAATCCATTTTTGGTTACAATTTCTACCTTTATGTCACTGAAAAGTGTATCCAGATAATCGCAAAGCGCCATTAAATTATCGAAATTTTCCTTTTCAGGATCAAAATCTACCAACAAATCAATATCGCTTTTCTCAGTTTGTTCATTTCTAACATATGAGCCAAACAATCCAACTGACTGAACTCCTAATCTGGAAAGATCAGCCCTATGATTTTTAATTGCATTCAATATGGAATCCTTTGTTGTCATGTGTCAGTTTATAAATCTGAATAACTTAGTGTCAAACAAACTTACATAAAAATCCTTTAAATCTTCTTTTCGATTATAAACCCTTTAAACTTTTCAAAACTTAAAAAACTTAAAAATTCAGTTAACACGCATTATTGTGCCTGAGTGGGTTTGATTTTTCTACGATTAACAGGTTCGGAAAAATTCCACGCTGGCGAGGCAATTCGTGTCCTAATTCTTCTGTTTGAAACCTTTTGACTACCAAAAAATTGTTGTTTTGATCGGCGAATCGATTTGCCCCTTTGCCCGTGTTTTGGGAAAGGGGGTTTTAGATTATTTACTTTCCAAATAAAGTGTATCAGGACAAAAATCAAGTCCATTGGCCCATTTGATGCTCCCTAAAAATGGTTTTACCGAATTAAACAAACTTAAATCCCGTAATTCCTTAAAAATGCCAATTCCTAAATATGGCTTTACATCAAAACATTTCACTTCACAAGTACTAAAGGTAATCTGTAAAGAAAAGTTGTGTTCTGGTTTTACATTTACCACTCTTGGATTCATTTCATTTATTATTTTAATGGGTCAATTTTAAAGATAGTTTCTCCGCTTATTGCTAATTGCCAATCAGCTATCAGTTCATCATTATGTATTTCAACCCATGCCAATATAAGTTTCATCTTATTGGCTTTTAAGGTGCCTTCTAATAATTGACTGGAACCCCCGCTGGCGCGGAGTGTAATCCGTGCTATAATATTCTGTTTTTAAATTCTTAGCCAGCAAAAAAAATGTTGTTTGATCGGAAATTGGTTTTGCAGTTTCTTTCTCCATCTAATTTTATTGTTTATGCTTTTGCATAACAAACAGGCTAAAACGATAGAATATATTCTATTAATCGATCCTTATGAATAGAAATATTTCTATCTTTGTAATCTCAGTCAATTTTTAATAATATGAAATCAAGCGAATTGAACAAGCTTATATTAAGAAATGCGTGGAAAGTGGTGCGACAAAGTGGAAGCCATATTATTTATGAAAAAAAATGGTATCCATTATACTGCAACTTTTCATGGAAGCAAGGAAGTTGGAAAGGGCTTGGAAATGAAGATTAAAAAGGAGATGGGATTAAAATAATTCAAAAACAGGAAGATATGAAAACAATAGAAGCAATAATTGAAAGAGCAAAAGATGGAACGTATAGTGTATATTGTATTAATGAGATGTTTACCGGAATGGGAAATACAGCAGAAGCCGCTAAATTGGATATGCGCCAACAAATGGATTTTTTCAAAAAAACAGCCATTGAAGATAACTTTTCGTATCCCGGTTTTCTGGATGAAGATTTTGAGATTGTTTATAAATTTGATACTGAAAGTTTGCTGGAGTATTATTCAGGCATTTTATCTTTATCGGGTTTAGAAAAGATTACAGGAATACATCAAAAACAATTGTGGAATTATTTGCATCGTAAATCGAAACCACGTAAAGCACAAATAGAAAAAATTGAAAAAGGATTGCATGCATTAGGTTCAGAATTAATCGCCATTTCGCTTTAGTACTCTGTTAATCCCTTCGATGTTGTCGCGCCAGAGTTCATCCATTGATACCACGTACTTTGGATGGTTATCCCTGATTTCGAGTAAAGGAGCAAACTCCCGGTCGATGGTCGACTGTCCTTCCATTTTATAGGTTACCTGAACGTAAATTTTTGCTTCGTGTTTTTCGGCTACGAAATCAATCTCCCGCTCATCCCATTTACCCGTAAAAACTTTATACCCTCTTCGTTTCAGTTCAAGCATAACAATGTTTTCAAGTATTCCCGAAAATCGCGAAGTTGGTTTAAAAATAGATCTCTTTTAATCACGATATTTTATTTTCAGGTTAGAACCACAAATACAGTTCTAATCCTTGCTCTTTTTATGGTTATAACCACAAAAAGATTTTTTTTCAATGAAGAGTGAACACGAAAAAAACAACAGAAAAAAGATACATGTCTTTATAACGACCTGTGTGGAATTGCCGGGAGTTAGAAAAATAATTTCCATTCCGGGATAACTTCAATAGGTATTCCCTGTTCCTAAATGGTTTCTTCATCATCTTTGGTGATGAAGATCATCTACACTTATATCAAGATAAACATGTAATTTTGATCCATCGAAATCAAAATTGAACCTATCATGATGCCACCACTTTTTGCTCCACAGATTGATGCTGTAATTGAGAACCTGAAATCGGATCCGGATTTGATGAATCAAAAAATCCATCAGGGTCTAAGGGGAATTTACACCTCTTTCTGTAATATAAAACCATTTGGCGACAAGCTGATTTTCGCCATAAACAATCAGGAGCAACCACCAACCGAAGTCAAATCTGGCTGGAATTTAGAATTTCTTGAAAACTTCGTTCACTGGCTTGCTGAAAAGATCGTTAAAGAAACCAGTAGATTCAAAATTAATCCAATTGCGTATAATCAATACATCCAGCAAAACCTTCCTTGGGCCAAACGGTATGGACGAATAAAACGACAGGAAAGAAAACCTTTCTTCAGTAGAAAAATATTTGAGCCAGGCCGATGGCCGGGATGCAGATTTGCGAAATATCGAAGCAGATTCACCTCAGGCATTTTATAATTGGCATCACTGTGGAGATACACTTGGCGCACATCCATGGGAAATTTGCAGGGGCGGAAACTCTACCCATATTTCGCTGTTCGTTTCAGAAAATGCCGGGAAATGGGCTGCTCGTTTGGCTGGATCAAGTATTGTAAGGGTAGAAGAAACTGTCCGGATGGCGCTTGCCCTGTATGAAAACAAAATTCCCTTTGAATTGAGCGATGCAGAACAAATTGTTGACATGGTTTCAGGAAATGACTTCATCGGAATTGTACCTGACAATATCGTTCCCCGCTATTGCCACAACCTGTTTCCCCCGAAAGACCGGATCTATGATTTTATCAATCTTAATTTCGAAAAGGAATTTGAATCGAAAATCATTGAAAAAACCCAATGGTACCCTTTGGATAAAATCGAACTTGGCTGAATGACAATTCTATTAATGCGAAATTGGTCGTATTTTAGTCCAGACACTTGTATTCGAAATATTATTGTACCGGGAGTAATCCGTGCGTTTTCCGAGGCCCCGCTTACGGGCGAAAAACTTACAAATTACTGCAAAGCAGTAAATAATATGGCAGCAACCAAAAGAATGGGTTTTCTTGCTGAATTATTTGAAAAGAAAGGATTAAATTCATTCATCCGTTTTGCAAAGGACCAGGTAAAAGATTCCTATAATCCGTTTGATCCGCAAGGCTCCGGTTTAGTTAACTATAACGCGGAATGGAAATTGAGACTGAATATATCCAAAGAAGAAATACTCGACATAGCCAACAAGCAATATTAACCGGTCAACATGATTTTAAAAAGAGAAATCGAAAAGATTGCTGAACAAAAAAGGGTGGCAAAAACAACCATTGATAAGGACTGGGTACTGGGGCATTTTATCGACGCGATTTTCTCGGTGCCGGAATGTAGGGAAAATCTGGTTTTTAAAGGTGGAACCTGCCTGAAAAAGTGCTACTTCTATAATTATCGTTTTTCTGAAGAATTGGATTTTACTTCCATCAGTACTGATTTTGTTCTTAGTAAAAAGCTGATGGAAAAAATTGTCTCAATTGTTGCTGAAAGAACGGAAATTCCATTACATATTCAGAAGCTGGAACAACTCATGTTTAAAGACATGCCAACAGGATTTACTGCCATTATAAAATTCTGGGGTGCAGATCATCCACGAAACCTGACGCCACCGCCTATTCAAAGATGGCTTACATCAATCAAAATTGAAGTTATTATTTACGAGAAAATGGTTTTTTCTCCGGAAATAAGGCCAGTACAACATGCTTATAGTGATAAACTTTCGGATGAAATTATAACAGGAATTCCATGTTATTCTGTGCAGGAAGTGCTGGCTGAAAAGTTACGTGCATTAATCCAGCGCTCCTACGCAGCCCCAAGAGATTTCTACGATATCTGGTATTTATCGCGTCATGTTCCGGGTTTGAACTGGAATGAAATTGTGAATGCGTTTTATCAAAAAATGAAATTTAAGAATCTCGAATATACCGGCATTGGGCAAATGATTAATCCTGAAAATGATAAGCAATTGGAAGCAGCCTGGAAAAATAGCCTGGCCCACCAAGCAAATCCTGAATACTTTCCTGAATATCGTACAGTTAGGGATGCCATAAAAAGTTTGTTAACAGATATTTTTAATTAAGGCAGGGGTACATTGAGTTGCCTCGCTTGAATGAGAGTGGACGAATTGCCCATTTCTTAATGAATGTAATGCTGGCATCCAACGGTTTTCCCCCCGTTGGATTTGCAATCTGTGCCTTTAAGAATAAAGAAATTTCTTATTTTATAAAGAAACAGTTTTAATTTCATGATCCTAAAATACAAATTCCATAATTCTGGAGTTTATTTTGTGTCCTTTGCAATGCAAGACTCCAACTCCCCTTGTTTAAGTGCAATGGAAACGAGGGGATAAGCTGTTTTAAGTTTGCAACTTAGTTTAGGACTGGTTTCCTGATTTGGTAATTTTCAATGAAATACCCAATGAGCGAAGCGGTTTTTTGAAGTGCTTTTTTACGGGCATCGAAGCGAAGCGATTAATGTTTTTGAGCGATTTCCCGCTTTACAAACTAACCTTAAAATAATCATTCATGAAAAAAAAAGTTATATGCAACGAATTTTAGAAAATAAAATAAGTGACCTAAAAGACATATGTTTGTCACTTGAGGTAAAAAAGCTTTATGCTTTTGGTTCTGTTATTTCTGATAATTTTATAGACGATAGCGATATTGATTTTTTAATATCATTTACAGACAACCTTTCTATTGAACAATACACGGATAACTATTTTAAGCTTCAGTATAAATTACGGGAAATGTTCAAGAGAAATATTGACCTTGTAACTGAAAGAACTTTATCAAATCCATACTTCATTGAGAGTATTGACGAAACTAAAGAATTGATCTATGAAGCGCGAGATTAAGAAATATCTTTTTGACATTAAAACGTCCATAGATTCTATAAATGAATATCTGGGAGAGAATATAAACTTCTTTTTTTATCAGGAAAACAAGTTATTGCGAAGAGGCGTAGAGAGGGAAATCGAGATATAGGAGAAGCAACAAATAAGATCCTTAAATTGGATAAAAATATTAAGATTGAAAACGCAAGACAAATAATCGACACACGAAATTGGGTGATTCATGGTTACGATAAAGTCGATGATGTTGTTATTTGGGGGATTGTTTCAAACCATTTGCCAAAACTTAAAAACGAAATAGAGAAATTACTACAAGATGAATAATGCCTGAGTTGGATGGTCTCAAAAGGTGGTGAAGTAATTTTAACCAACCTCCCCTTTCTGTGTTTTTGTTTGGGGTTTGTAACCTGATTCCAATTCTTACGCGTTCTATTTGTTGGATAGGTGGTTACCAACTATTTTTTACCGATTCTTTAATTTCAAACAGAAATATCATATTTTTACAAATCCGGAATTCATCAAAAGTATTGAGTTGGAGTCAATTAACTGAACTGATCAGGAATACAAATCAATAATAAAATCAATCCTATGAACCGCAGAGATACCTTGAAATCGTGTATGTTATTTGCCGGAGGAATGATCCTTAATCCGCAACTTATGGCGCAGGGTGCCGGAATGGAATCTTTTCCCGTCAGGGCAATCACCAAAGGACCGAAATATCATTGGTTCGGATACTACGATAAACTTCAGTTCGACCCCGCGAACCGTTACGTGTTGGGCATGGAGGTGGATTTTGAACATCGTTCGCCCGAAGCCGTTGATGAAATCCGGATTGGAATGGTAGATCTTCAGGATCAAAACCGATGGATTGACCTGGGTTCAAGCAAGTCGTGGGGCTGGCAGCAAGGGTGCATGTTGCAGTGGATTCCGGGATCATCAGACGAGATCATCTGGAACGACCGGCTGGACAACCACCTGGTCAGTCATATTCTCAATGTCAAAACAGGGAAAAAACGTAGTCTTTCCAGGGCTGTTTACGCGCTGAGTCCGGATGGCAGCTGGGCGATCGGCACCGAATTTTCGCGTATACAGAATCTACGTCCCGGCTACGGCTATGCCGGAGTTGCTGACCCGAATGAAAACGTTAAAGCTCCGAAGGATACCGGAATCTACAAAATCAACCTGAAGACAGGTGAAGATCAATTGTTGTTCACCTATGCCGATCTGGCCTCCATTCCGCACAACGGAATTTCAGTAGCCGACAACTTTCACTGGTTTAACCATATACTCGTAAATACCGACGGTACACGGTTTACCTTCCTGCACCGCTGGAGACCAGAGCGAACCGAACGGCAAAAAATGGCATCAGGTGGTTTTGTCACCCGGATGTTCACGGTTTCGGCTGATGGTGATGATTTGTATTGCATCGATCCTTCCGGATATACTTCACACTTTATCTGGAGAGACCCGACCCACATCAATGCATTCACCCGGCCATCAGGTCAGCCGGCAGGTTTTTATATCCTGGAAGACAAAACAGGTCAACAGGAAAGAATCGGAGCTGAAAAAATGCCGGTCAACGGGCATCAGACTTACCTGCCCCGGGGCAATGGACAGGAATACATACTCTGCGACAATTATGCCAATTCCGGGAGCCGGAACCAAACACCATATATCTACCATGTGCCTTCCGATACACGTACCGACATCGGAAGCTTTCCTTCGCCGGTAGCTTATTCGGGCGAGTGGCGCTGCGATCTGCATCCGCGTTTCAGCCCTGACGGCAACAGCATCTGCATCGATTCGCCACACGAGGGCAATGGGCGGCAGTTGTACCTGATTGATATCAGTCGGATGAACGAATCGTGAAACCGGAGTCAGGAACGGTAACGGATCAGACGAAGCCCGACAGGTCAGATAACCAATTGCATGACAATCTATACAAATCAGAATAATACACTAAAACAATGGGGAATAAAAAGGAGTTGTTACCGGAACAACGTAACGAACTAATCAGTGTATTAAAAACCCGTTTTGAGAAAAACATGAACCGCCACAACGATCTTGAATGGGCTAAAATCCAGGCCAGGCTGGACCCCGGGTCCCCGGGGGAAAAACGGTGGTCGCTCCATGAAATGGAAAAAACCGGTGGTGAACCGGATGTTGTTGGTCATGATAACAAGACAGGCGAATACATTTTTTATGATTGTTCAGCGGAAAGTCCTAAAGGCCGCAGAAGTGTTTGTTACGACCGTGAAGCGCTGGAGTCAAGGAAAGAATTTAAACCAAAAGATACCGCTATGAATATGGCAGCTGCCATGGGCATAGAGCTTCTAACGGAAGAGCAATACCGGGAGCTGCAGAAACTTGGAAACTTCGATTTGAAAACATCGAGTTGGGTGAAAACACCTTCTGAGATTAGAAAACTCGGCGGCGCCATTTTTTGTGATCGCCGCTACGACACTGTTTTTGTGTATCACAACGGAGCAGAATCGTACTATGCTGTCAGGGGGTTCCGTGGCTCGCTAAGGATCTAAATCCTGCCGCAGGCAGGCAGATTTGAATTTGAGAACTGATAACCGGAGAAAGAATTTGCCGAAAGTACTGGAAGGTATGACGAATGAATAACCAAAGCCCGGCTGCCAACAAGCAACCCGCAAGTTGTGTTTCGGTGTTTTGCTGACAGGTAAATAATACTAAGTTTATCAGGCCTGTTTTATTTCAAAAAATCAAAACAGATAGAAATACTTACACTATATAACTTTGAAATAAAATTAAGTGACGGCAAGGTTTATACCGCTTCAGTTACAACACAGGATAAGGATTTGCATGAACTTTCACTACCTGATTATCAACCCAAAAATACGGATATGCAAATAAGCTGGAAAGAGATTGATCTGGAAAATCCTATTCCTTTCCCAATACAAACAAGGGTGCCATTTCACGGTATTTTGCATTCTGGAAACTACGTTTTCCTTTTTTTTCAACTTCACCGTTTACCACACCCACGATAGCAATTCCAAAACGGAACCGTTTCAATTTTTGCAGTGCCTTTTCACTTATTTTCAGCCGAACCTCTTTTTCGGTTTCGCCCGGCAATATTTTCACCGGGTCCATGGTGATCATAGGGGTTTTCCGGTTAAGTTCCAGATCTACCGGGTCGTTAAATCCATCTGACCTGACAATTCTGATTTTTACAGAAACTATGCTGTCGGTTAAAGTTACCGGACTTGTTGAAGGTTTTTTTCCATTTCGGGTGACCAGTGCAGGGAGAAAGCTGATGACCTGGTAATCGCGGCAGTGAAACCGGCCGCCGGAATATGATGGGTATAATAAAACGCCTGCATCATATTGTCAGCAGCAGCAGCAGTTTGTGTGAATGTTACGGCTTCATTACCTCTGACACGAGCTACGGCAAGGACTTCGAGCGGCAAACGCTCCTCTTTTGCATTCGCAGGAGCAGTAATCGACATTTCCCAGAATTTACTGCCCGGCTGACTAGACAAACAACTTACCAAATAGCCTTTGGGCAAACCTTTAATCTCAAAATCAAGTGCAGGAGTAAATTTTTCTTCGGAAGTAATATCCACCCTGAAAACGGAGGTCCCTCCCTGGGGTATGGTCAGGTTGGCCGGTGAAACAAAAGTTTGAAATGCGGACACATTGGGAAGGCGTTCAATCAGGTAATAATAATCAAGGCCAAAATTGCCCAGAATATCCCTGACTTCCAACAGATAAGTACCTGCCTGCTTAGCCTTGTACTTGATCATGGGTCGGCATGGTGAGTCATAAGTCCCTGGCTTGCATCTTCCACATCGTCCGATTCAATCAGTTTGCGTCCGTACCGATCCCGAAGCGTCATTTTGGCATCAAGCATCGAACCCAGCCTCCTGGCTTTCATTCCAACAGCCAGCATTTCGTTTTTCTGAAGTTCAATCCGGTAGGTTTTTAACTGGTAAGGCGAGCTGAGCGAATCGTACAAAATGGTATTTGTCAGATATTCCTCCTTTGCGGAGGCTGTTACATCCAGGACAGCGTTTCGTGGTACTCCCCAGAAAATTACCGGATTTGATACCAAACCGTTTATGCCTGCAGCGGTCAACTCACCGTATCCTTCGACCCCGGGTTTAAACTGCATTTTATTTTGTCTGAGGTTCACCCCTTTTAGTTCAACTTCTGCATTTTTACCAGTTTTCCCAACACAGGGGTACACATATTCCAGAAAAGGAATTTCGCCCAGTTCAATACGGTAATTAAAATCTTCCCGTCCGCGGAATATGGCATCCTGAATAGAAAGTGAATAGGTATCATCTTCCTCAATACCCGTAATGATCACCGGATCAACCGCGTTTCTGAAATCGTCGTTGTAGGCAATTTCCCTGCCCTTGCTGTTTTTCAGCCGGATGACGGGTTGAAACCATCCCGGTACCGCGTCAGCAATAAAAGGTACCAGAGTTCTGGCCTTTACCGAAGCCACCAGGTTCATCCCCTTGGTGACCTGAAAGGAAAAAACATCGATTTCACCGGGAAATATTTGCCCGCACAAAGTCGCCGGAAGTTGATTTACCGGTGTTGGACCATTGGCCGGGATGCCCGTATTTTCAATCACATTGGGGTATTGACCCACCTCAAAATTAAGTTTATTGGAAACACCTTTAGGCGACTGAAGGCGCAAATCGCGCATTCCGGGTTTTGCATCCGTCGCGATGGTAACGCTCACGGCAATACGGTCGGCCAGCTGCGGACTGCTTAGGTCGTTTAGTTTTCCAGTGAAGTTCTTTTTTGCTTTCAGCTGACTTTTCTTCCGGATAAGCGGAATGATCTGGGCTTTTACCCCATCGCCGCTGATTAATACTTCGGTAGCCTCGTTCAGGTTTAAATCTCCGATTTCAATTTCAGTAGTCGAACCCTCTTGGCCTGCTGCCCTGTTGCTTCCAGGAAAAGAACCAACAAAAGAAAGACTGAAAGGATTCGGTTCATATACTCGTTTTTGGGAAAGGTAGCTTAATGGTTAAAAAGAAATTCGGAACTGTTAATATGAGTCCATAAAATATCGGAAGTCAGCTCACGCAGCGATAAACCATTTTTTTCGGCATGTGCTTTAAACAGCTTTAGTTCATTTTCTGTGGGGAACCGCGAAAGCGTCATCAGGCTTATGGCACGGCAAATACCTTCGGCATCTTTTTGCTGCGTACAAATGGCACGGAGTCTGACACTACTTTGAATCCGTTTTTCCAGTTCCGATGAATTCATAAGGTACAACAGTTGCCGGGGCATGATCTGATTGGATCGCTGACTTTCGAGTGAAGCGTCGCGGGAGGCGCGTTCAAACAGTTCGAGTGCAGAACTCGACACAGTCGCGTCACCCAGATCAACAGAGCGGGTGCCCTCCGGATAAAAGGTAAAAGGCTCCGGCACCCGGCTTCGGTACGAATCAGAAATTCCGGTTACATCGGCCAGTGCGTCAACAATGACCTCGGCAGGCAAACGTTGCGGAATATAAGAACCCTGAGGCGAAGCTGCACTTTGGCAGACGTCCGAATTAAGGATCAAACGCATCAGGTCCCTGATGTCGTAGCCCGATTGGATAAACCGTTCAGTCAGAAAATCCAGGAGCTCCGGATTAGAGGGAGGATTATGACTGCCCCAGTCGTCGGGCTCATTAACCAGACCTTGTCCATTAATCCAATACTAACCGATTGGCCATAACTCCGGCAAATCGTTTGTTTTGCCTGTCAGTAAGCCAGGCCACATAAGCGCCCCTCCAATCTTCACCAATCTTTAAAACAATTTCCTGATTCCCGGGCATCCGAATTTTCGAAACAAGCGGTATCTGCTCAGTGTCTGCATATACAATCTCCTCTTTCCACTCTTTGGTGCTCTTGTAGCGTATTTGCGCGAAGCAGGAATAGCCTTTCGTTACTGGTACGCTGGCCCAAAAACAAAAGATTAATGTTCCGATAGATATTTTCAGGAGTACGGTTTAAAAAAGCCCGGTAGAAATTTACTGCCGGCGATCGAAAATTGCTTCCCTTGGAGAGCAGCAGCTCGTTAACCATCTTATCATAAGGCTCATTGTTCTTTATTCTTTCGTAAAGCCAGCGGTTGTATGCCTGTACTCCGTTGGGCCACAGGTTACTTGGAAATTCGGCTTTAATCCGGAGAATATCTCCCCAGCGCATCAGTAAATAGTGTGCACATTCATCCGAGTCGAGCAGCTCATCAATCAAGGCTGACCGTTTCCGGATATTGCCTGACTTTAAAAACTGCGCTGCCCTTCCTGCCAGGGGCAATCGCCCGGTTAGGGTAAGAAAACTACGTCGTAAAAAAACTTCATCGGTACAAAGCTGAGTCCTTTGGGGAATAAACCGGTCAATCTCGTTTGCTGCTGCCGGTAACAACAAAAAACAGAAGATGATGATTTGAAAAGCTCTTTTCATAGGTAGTTGATTAGGTCCCTTATTTCTGTTCATACACGATCAATTCTTCCAGCGCTGTTCCTTCAATTTCAACGAGGAGTTCTTCCCTGCAAATATCAGCTAACAAATAAATTACAGGCAGATCAGGCCATACTTTATCGATTTCTGATTTTACTGCATGAAGAAAGTTTTTCTTTTTAATGTAAACACGCAAGCCGACCATCTTAAGACTTAAAAGCCTGTCATGCCGGTATTGATTTAAATTTTCTTCTGAAATAAGATAATTGATATTCTCAATCGTTTGCCGGGTCTGTATGGCCGCATCCAATCCACCCACACTGATTTCACCCCGAATGGCGGCAGTACCCGATATAAAACAATTGGCCCCAAAGCCGTTTCGTTCAACCCTGGCTCTTTCAAATTTTGGCGGATGATGATCGCCACCAAACAATACAGTGCTGTAGGGAAATAACTTACCATATCGACTGGGATTGATTTTTTTTAACTTTCATTTGACTTGAATTAGTATGAAAGGTTTAACTAAATGTAACACAAAATTAGTATTCATAGGGCGTTGCCCTATGCTAATGATTTTGCCATCCACACTCACGTCCAGATTGTACTCCGCGATTCGTCCATTGCTTTGATCCTGCCGTGGTATGTAGTACAGACCTTTTACCGAAAGTACTTCTTCCATATCGACTTCAAGATAATGAGGTTGCTGAAATTTCTGATCGGTCCAATCCGAATGCCAGATGGTTTCGATTTGATTATCAATGGTCTTTTCAGCGCCCTGACCTTCGTAACTTCAATCGGTTTTGGCTGTCCAGCCTGCTTTATTCGGTTCAAAAAATCCGATGACCCGGTTGCTTTTCATTTTACCTTCAACTTCGGCATAAGCAGACACTTTTCCTCCTTTGGGTAATGCAAAAGGGTTCCGGTATTTTTTGAATGGTCCATCGTTCAGGGCATAATATACGACTGAGCCTTCTGCCCCACTGACCGACACTGTTCCGCTTTCTGAACGATTTTCAACATCGATTCGCGGGTAAGAACATGCCCGTTGTCCGGATCGTGCTCGTGCCTGTTTACACCTTTTACATACACTTATTTTGACGATTTTATTCAAAGTAGAATATCTTCAGGACGATATAAAAATGCCAGTGAAGTTGTCAGAATATTGCATGAGCAAATGGATTTAAAGAATAGGTTGACAGACAAATAACCCCACAAAACACGTCGCTTTAATTAATTGCCGTTGTCGTTTGGACAACAAAGTGCTTAGCCCGCAATCCCGATGGGCATCGGGAGGGTTCGACAGGGACGAAGCCCGAAATCGGCAACAAATCATATTGCAAAACGTTATGGGCAAGGCGAAAAGATGCTACATAGAATATGCTACATTTACCTTTCCATTTTTTTTTATAATAACATGAATAAAAATATTTTACTAACTGTCATAATTATTTTTGCGTGTTTTAAAATTTATGCACAAACAAACGCAACGGTTTCCGGACAGATAATTGACAAAAAAACTAAAGGATTTATTCCTTATGCTTCAGTCGCTATTTTATCGGATAGAAATGAATTGGTGAACGGTAGTATGAGTGAAGATGATGGGTTCTTTACCATAAAAGGATTAGGGCCAGGAAACTATAAGCTTAAAGTTTCATATCTTGGATATATTGCTTATCAGTCAGATATTTTAATAGGAACATTAAACCAATATTACGATATGGGGAAAGTTGAACTTGAACCATCAACAACTCAATTGGAAGAAGTTACAGTTAAGGGGGAAAGAAGTGAAATTGCTGCTGGACTGGACAAAAAATCATTTAGCATGAGTGATAATATTGCTCAGTCAGGAGGTTCGGTTATGGATGCAATGAAAGCGATGCCAAGTATATCATTCGACCAGGATGGAAAAGTAATATTAAGGGGTAGCGACAAAGTAATTGTCTTGATAGATGGCAAACAATCGAGCCTTACGGGTTATGGTAGTCAAAAAGGGTTGGACAACATTCCTGCGGCTAATATTGAAAGAATAGAAATAATTAATAATCCTTCAGCAAAATACGATGCTACCGGAATGGCTGGTATCATAAATATTGTTTATAAAAAGGAAAAACAAACTGGATTACATGGAAGCGCAGGCTTTGCTTATGGATTAGGTGTACTTACCAAACCTAAGGCAGATTTGCCGACAGACCTGGGAAGTTTTTCTCCAACCCCCAAATATATACCAAGTCTGGACTTAAACTATAAAAAGGAAAAGTTGAGTGCTTTTATACAATCAGAAGTGCTTTCTCAGAAAAAACTACCGAACAACGAATTTACTACTCGTTACTATGATGATGGAAGAGTGATTGCATCGCAAGTACCTGAAAACCGAAAGCAAACACACTACATAGTTAAGAGTGGCATTGATTACCAATTTAATGATTTTAATAGTTTATCACTTTCAGGAATCTATGATTGGGAATCGCATGTTGACTCAGCACAGGTTCCCTATATCGACCTGCTCACCAATACAAGAAACCGTTATATCAATTGGAATGAAGAAGAAATAACCGGTTATATGAACTACCTGCTACATTACACGCATAAATTCAAACAAACCGGGCACGAATTTCATTCATACGTTCAGTACTCAAAAGGATGGGAAGATGAAAACTACTACATTAACGATAGTTCTGCTGTCAGGCCAAACGGAAGGGATGTCACCCATATTTTAGGCACTGAGCATACAACAAGCCTCAACATTGACTATACAAAACCATTGCGCTCTGGCCGTATTGAAAGCGGAGCAAAAGTTCAAATACGAAATCTACCTGTAGAGTACAAACAAGAAAGGGGTGAAAACTCCATTCTTTATAACGGATTGGGAAACTGGACAAAATGGGGCGAATCTAATTATGCCGGATATGTTAACTGGGTGCACGAAAAATCAAAATATACGGTAGAAGCCGGACTAAGGACTGAGTATACATCCGTTTTTTACGATATGGACAAGGATAATATTTATTACACGAAGAATGATGATTACAATTATTTCAAACTTTTTCCCAACATACGGTATAGCTATAAGTTTAATGAAAACAATAGAATTTCTCTTTTCTACAACCAAAGAATTGACCGTCCGGGTGAGCCTGAACTGCGCATGTATGCTAAGTCAGACGACCATGAACTGGTTAAAGTTGGAAATCCTTATCTACGCCCCCAGTACACCCAATCCGCTGAAATAGGCTATAAAACTAACTGGAAAAAAGGCTCATTATTTCTTTCAGGATATTACAGGTTTATAACCGATCCTTACATGAGGGTTTACACAAAGGACACCAGTAATACTGAATATGATGTGATTCTTAAAAGTTATGCCAACACTGGCAAATCTACAAACCTGGGATTTGAATTGGTTTTTAGCCAGGATATATTGGATTTCTGGGAATTATCAGGGAATTTAAATATCTATCAAAACAAAATACAAGCCTATACAGGAATGCTTTTATTTCCTTATGAACACACTTTTAATTTTGCGCAAACAACAGATAATACATGGGATTTTAAAATCATCAATACCTTTGACTTGCCGAAAGATTTACAGTTCCAACTAACAGGGTTGTACTTTGCTCCTAAAAACATACCACAGGGAAAGCAATTGTCGCGCAGTTCAATTGATGTCGGTATGAAAAAGAAGTTGTGGAAAGGAAAAGGTGAACTTACTTTTGCATTTACCGATATTTTTAATCAATTAACGCAGGAACATTGGACTTATCAGTGTTTTATGTTTGGTGCAATATTTATTTTTGATTGTTTTTTTAAAGTCACAGGCATAATCTTATTTTTTTCGCGTTTTGGAGGAATACTTTTCGCTAAAATTATCGGGCCATTCTTTGGGATGGCTTTTTTATGGACACTTTATTCCGGATTTAGACCATACTTTCCCAGCCCTCAAAAATTAATCTATATTTGAATTGCAAATCCATCTTTTAACATTTGGTTCAGTTTGCCCCGGAATGGTGGTTCAGTATACTTCGGAATAATCAGGCAGGCTGTGTAAAGCGAGAGTTTCAAGCATCCCGATGGCTGGACATGATGGACTTTATGAAATACGAATTGAATACCAATCAAATATTTACAGAGTATTCTGTTGTTTTGACGAAGGAAAACTGGTTGTTCTATTTAATGGTTTTCAAAAAAAGACACAAAAAACTCCGTTGATTGAGATTGAAAAAGCAATGAAGATAAAGAGAGAGTATTTTGAATCTAAAAATTAGAATTATGACTGAATATAAAGGAATTAAAACATTCAAATCGTTATGAGAAAGGTTATGTTTGTGCTGTGGATATACTTTTGCAACTTGACTACCTGACAAAAAAGGACTATGAAGACTGGCGATTTGGAAGGGTTGATTATTTAGAGAAAGTTTGTAGTATCAATTTGAATAAATTGACTTTGATAAATAAGTTGATTAGAAAATATTCAATTGAATTGGAATTAAAAAGCTCCTGGACAGGATACAATCAATTTGGTAATGGGATAAAACGCAGATTAAGATTTAGTAAATCCGGAGATAAAACTATTGAGGACAGATACGCAATACATTATATGGATAAAAATAGGATGATGCCAATTCAGCTATAAGCGACCTGCATAACGCTTTAAAAAGCATAATAACTACAAAAGACTATAACCTTACCGAAAATTGATAAAATTCTTAGTTTTAGATTTCCTTATTTTTCAATCAACCCATGAATATCCAACAATTGACATCCGTTTTCCTGTTTTACAACACCGGAAACAATCACGAGGCAGAAGTCAGGAATGGCGGAAAAACCCGGGACAGTATCTATTTTGACAAACAACTCCCCGACCCTGTCTGTGAAGGCAGTTTGCTGAACATTGGCCGGCGAAAAGGCAAAAACATGCTGGCTTTCTGCAATGCCGCTGATACCCGCGAACGGAACAACCTGACACTCCGGATCAGTTTCGACGAAGGTGTGTCGTGGCCTCTCTCCTATCCGATCGATCAGAATCCGGAGAATAAAAAATCGGCCTATACCGCTTATTCTGACCTGGTTTGGATGAAGAACCGCGAAATCGGAATACTCTATGAGAAAGACAATTATTCGCAGATTGTCTTTAAAATCATAAGATGGAATCAGAAATAAGCGTAAATTCGCCTGTAAACATTTCCATCATATCCAATAACCAGTAAAAATCAGGATAAACGAAGATATCTAATGCACAGGAATCCTTAAATTTTTACTGACAATCTATTTACGGGATTCATTTGAACCTAACACGCCTCCTATGAATGCATATAAACTGGTAACCCTGGTCCTGTGTACTTTTCTTTTTTGCGCCATTCAGGCACAACCTGTTAGATCTCCTGAAAAACTGCGTCGGGCCGACTGTTTTTTTGGCGTTCATTTCGATTTGCATGCCACCGAAGATATTTCGGATGCAGGCCAGACCCTGACTCCGGAAATGGTAGATACTTTTCTCACCCGGGTGCGTCCCGATTTTATTCAGATCGACTGCAAAGGCCATCCCGGAATTTCAAGCTATCCGACAAAAGTGGCTTATCCGGTCAAAAAATTCCAAAAGGATCCTTTGAAGTTGTGGCGGGAGGTCACCGAAAAAAACAAGGTTGCCTTATTTATGCATTATTCCGGCGTTATGGATGCCAAAGCCGTCAAAGAACATCCGGACTGGGCCCTGGTAAAAGCCAACGGGGAGAAAAGCGCCACCAAAGTTTCATTTTTCAGTCCTTACCTCGACCAGCTGATGATTCCCCAACTGAAAGAATTAAGTAGCGAATATCATGTGGATGGCGCCTGGATCGATGGAGAATGCTGGGCTGTTGAACCTGATTACAGTGAAGCCGCGATGAACGAATGGAAGCAAAGAACAGGAATTCCAGAGGTTCCGCATACCAGTAAAGAACGTTTTTTTTCCAAATACCTCGAATACACCAGGAGTCTTTTCCGCGAACACCTGCGAAAATACATCGATGCCATCCATAAATTTGACCCCGGTTTTCAGATCACCAGTAACTGGGCTTATTCCTCGATGATGCCCGAACCGGTTGACATACCTGTTGATTTTTTATCCGGAGATGTAACTCCGCAGAATGGGGTTTTCCGGTCAGCTTTCGAGGCCCGTTGCCTGGCGCCGCAAGGCAAACCCTGGGATTTGATGGCCTGGGGATTTTCGTGGAACGGAGGCCGGATGCCCATGAGTAATAAATCAACCGTTCAGCTGAAACAGGAAGCGGCAGAAATTATCGCCATGGGCGGAGGTGTGCAGTTCTATTACCAGCAAAACCGTGACCTGTCACTCAAACCCTGGCTGGCCGGTACACTTTCTGAACTTGGCACCTTTTGCCGCGAACGCCAGGCCTATTGTCACAAAGCCACAGCCATTCCGCAAATCGCACTGCTGTTCCCTGCCCTCTGCTATCAACACCAGTCAAATTCGGCATTTTCAGGGCCACCCGATAAACTTCAGGCAACACTTTATGCCTTGCTCGACAACCAGCTGCCGGTTGAAATCCGGATGGAACATAACCTGGCAGGCAAAACGAACCGGTACCCTTTAATTGTTATTCCTGAATGTGACAACATCGATCCTTCGTTACTCACTGAACTCCGGGCTTATCTGCAAAACGGGGGAAACCTGCTGGTTATCGGAACCGAAACAGCCGGTATTTTTGCCCGTGAACTGGGCATCCGGTCAGCCAATACAACCGAAGAAATATCCACTTTCATATCCGCGGCCAATCGTCTGGGATCAGTCCGGTCGCCGGTTTTATCGGTTAATCTGGGATCGGGCAGCAAAGTTATTTCCACTTTCTACGATACCAACGATTATTCGTCCAAAAGCAAAACAGTTGCCTCATCCATACGGCAAGTCGGCAAAGGAAAAATTGCAGCGATCTATTTCAACCTGGGCACCGCTTATTCCCAGTATAAAACTCCCGTAATCCGCGATTTTATTGCTGAAATTATTGAGCAGCTGGGTCCGGAGCGCAGGATTGAAGTAACAGGCTCTCACCTGGTCCATGTCGCTTTAAACCAATTAAACGGGAAAACCTACCTGAACCTGATTAACATCGCCGGTGAACATACCAATCCCTCGGCCATTGGCTATGATCAGGTTCCTCCTTTGTACGGACTTTCGGTCAGCATCAAAACACCCGCAAAACCCTCCGGAATTATATTGTTGCCTGAAGGGAAAGAAATGGAATTTACATACCTCAACGGCAAATCGTCATTCCTGATTCCAAAACTTGAAATTCATTCGATCGTGGAAGTGACCGAATAACCGCTATCCTGTTTGGTCAAACAATTTACCGGGCTGAATACTGAATATCCTGATTTTTCCGTTAGGAAATAAATGATGCTTCGATTTAATACAGTATTTTGCAATGCTTTTGTGGAAAAGAAGAAGAAAAACAGCGGGAAGATGATCCAAAATATCATGAAAATATTCAGGAAAACAATTCAGGAAATTGTAATTCAGTCCGGTACAATTTTAAAAACAGTCCTCTTTTCAGTTACCATTTTTATACTGGGAACAGCTCCGGCTTATGCACAGGGCAAACTCACCGGTTATGTTGTCGACGAAGAATTCAACGAACCGCTTGAAAAAGCTGTCGTTACGATTCCCGGAACTTTAATCAGTGTGCTAACCGACCAGCAAGGTAAATATTCGTTAAACCTGACTGGCGGCGAATATGCGCTGGAGGTAAATCACCCCGGCTATTTCAGGAAATTTTACAACATTTCGGTGTCTTCAGGAATTTCGACTCCCATGTTTATCGTTAAACTAAAGGCCAATGCCACAGGCCGAAGCCAGCAACGTCATATCACTTCCTTTGAAAATAAACGGCAATCCCCGCAGGCAACCGAAAATCTTTCGACCTGGGCAGTCGCTGAGCAAACCGGACGCCAGGAATTTAACGAAATCTTCCGGGCAATTCCCTCGGTTAACTTTTTAAGCCGTGGAAACGGTTTTAACGATTCGGGCATTGGCTTCCGCGGAAATGATCCTTCCCGGACCAGCTATACCTTTAACGGTATTTTGCTGAACAATCCGGAAACCGGGCTAACCGGGCCATCCATACTTTCCGGACTGACAGACTGGGCCGGGCAGATACAGGTCGTCACCGGGCAGGCTTCAAACATGCACAGTCAAACCAGCTCGGGTGGGTTGATCAATGTACTTTCATTCGTACCGCACGAAAAATTTGGAGTTGAAGCTTTGGCAGTTTACGGTAATGACGGTTTCCTGAAAACTTCAGCAACAGTTCACACCGGACTTTCAAGGAAAGGTTTTTCTTCGTCCGTTCAACTATCCCGGACTGCCGGAAACGGCATGGTGCAAAATACAGCCTTCGAACAATACGGATTTTTTGTGAATATCAGGAGTATACTGAATCCGAGGCATACCCTGGATTTAAATCTCAACGGAATCCTTCAGCAGCACGACAGGAATAACCCCGATTCGATCAATGCATACAACCGTTACGGGCAAAAATACAACCCGGAATGGGGTTACCTGATCGAAAAGCCCATGTCGCTGAGCACGAATTTCGGAATAAGTCCGTTGATCGGCCTGACTCATTTCTGGCAGGTACGGCAACACACCCAGATTACCACACAAATCTTTGCACAACTTAACCGTTCAGCCCAGCTTTACCCCGACGGATTATTCAACAATCAGCCGTTCAACAACCTGCCACGGGCCCCGGAAGGCTGGCTGCCAATGGATTTGATAGCTGCCTGGAATAATGGTTTACCTGCAGACGGAATGGGCGCTGTACGCCAACCCGATGAAAATGACCGATTCATCAATTCCGTAAAATCAGGAATATCGGTCCTTGCAGCCATAAACCGCGAAAACAGGTTCGGACTGCGATCGGTACTGACGCATGAATTCAGTAAAAACCTGGATTTAAGCGGAAGCATTGATTTTGAACAGTATCATGCCGGTCATTTTGCTGCAGTCTCTGATATCCTTAGCGCCGAAGGTTATGCCGATTTTTCCGACGTCAACCAGGTTTCCGGGCTAAACGTTAAAACCTTATTCCAGCCGGTATTTTATCCGTCCTTTACTTCGCCTGACAAAACGAATTATTATTACGAATCCGGCATCCAGTCAGGCGGTATAAACCTGGGTCTGAACTATGAATTATCCCGTCTCTACTTTTACATGGAAGGGGCTGCCTCCATTCAAAACATTCGCAGAACCGATCATTTTTCCTATCTGACGACAGATCCGGACAGGCAAACCAAACCGGTTCAACTACCCGGGACACGCATTCAGAGCGGGTTCAGGTACAATTTATGGAACTATCATTCCATTCATGTCAAGGCAGGCTACGGTACGTACCAGCCTTTATTTACGGTCCTTTTCCCTTCCGGAAACAATTGGAAAAACCAGGAGGCCACCAACGAACAGGTTTTTGACGCAGAAGCCGGATACACCCTATTAAGCCGGAAACTTAAAGTTGAAGCTTTGGTTTACCGGTCACAGGTTACCAACCGATCCATGGTCAGGCATTCCAACCTGAAGCCGGGAGATTCGTATGGACTGGTAAACGGACTGGCAGAACTTCACCAGGGAGTGGAGCTGAAAACCATGTGCAAAATCAACCGCAACTTCCAGTTTAGTCTGAATGGAACATACAGTAACCGGAAATACACGAAAGATGCCGCTGCCGTCCTGTATGATTCCGGAAACCAGGCGACAGCTACCAATGATTTGTGGTTAAAGGATGTTCATCCGGCCAATGCTCCTCAAATCAGCATCTTCGCTGAAGCAGAATACCGCCTGGCCCATAACTTCTATTTCCGCATAAATTATTACCGGGCAGAACAAATTTATGCACTTTTCAGCCTGTATGATTTCAAAAACTTAACCGACCGAAGCGATTTTGTACAATGGAAAATGCCGAAATACGATTTAATCGGTGTGAGTGGGAACTACCTGCTCCAGGTCATGAAAAAGTATTCCATCAACCTTATTTTTGGAGCAAACAACCTGCTTGACAGCGAATTCATCCAGGAATCATTAACGAACCTGGATGTGAAAAATATCCGCTTTAGCGGCAACCGGGTTTATAACGAACCCGGGAGGACCTGGTATGCGGGAGTGAAATTTCAGTTTTAGAACGCAAAATCAAGGCGAATGATTCTGTATTCCAATTCATTCAGGTTTTCCTGAAAATAGAATTCTTGTTGCATACACCTGAAAAAGCCGGATTGATTCCGGTGAGATGTTTAATTCTTCTTTTTGGATTTTTGCGGATCTACCCAATTCTGTTTTAATTTTTCATACGAAACTTTGCCATACTCTTCGCCTTCGAAACTTGACTTACAGGATGCAATAAACTTCTGCAGATTATTTTGAAGCTTATTCAACACAGCGGGTTCTTCCAAAATGATGTCTTTCTGCTCATAAGGATCATTAACGATATCATATAATTCAAACACCCCATCGCGTGCATAGAGTTTAAACTTATTATCGGAATAACCTACCTGACCGGGATAGCAAAATCCAATTGGATTCGGGCGTTCCTTCATTTGACCTTCCAGCAAGGGCAAGAGGCTTATTCCATCCAGCTGATTTACTGTTTTACTTTTACTGATTTTCAATACATCCAAAATGGTTGGCAAATAATCTGAAGTAACGCAGGGAAAATCAGTCACCATCGGTTTAGTAATCCTTTGTGGCCAAACCAATAATCCGGGAACGCGAACACCCCCTTCATGTAAAGAGCGCTTTCTTTCCCGGAAACCACCTGTGGTGCCTGGATTTCCGTTTTCCGGACCATTATCACTGCAAAACCAGATCATGGTATTTGAATCCACTCCTTTTTCCTTCAAGAATGCCCGAAGCCGGCCAATCTGCTCGTCCAGTGCAGTAATGCAACCTGCATAATTTTGCATCAACGCATCCTGCCCCTTATACATTGCCTGATACTTTGGACCAGCAACACAAGGCATGTGTGGCGCATGAAACCAGACAACAGCAAAAAAAGGTGATTTGTCTGAAATTGACTTTTCAATAAAAGGTATTGCCCGATCCATAATAACCCGGCTATCATCACCATCCAAATTTTCGGTTACCTTATTCCCATTGATGTCCCAATAATTTGTACCGAAAGGTTCGTAAGCTTCACCGGATTTGATGTAATCCCACCCGGCTTGTTTGAAGCGATCGACCGGCTTTTTCATCGGATCCCAGGTAGGAACCTTTGATTCGGTAACAAATGCAGCATCGTAACCATGCCAGGCAGGTGGATTGAATTCTTTGGTATTACCCGGCTTCCCGCGATTCGCATCATTTTCGGTTTTGGTTAAACTTCCCAGGTGCCATTTTCCAAAATGGCCGGTTGCATACCCCTCCTGTTTAAGCAGTTCAGGCAGGGTAATCTCTTCAGGACGAAGAATCCCTGTATTTGCCTGAAACACCCCGGTTCGAAAAGGATTTCGGCCAGTCAGC
>JBBSBP010000069.1:0-26807 GCA_038251165.1 Bacteroidales bacterium
AATTGGTGGGATTAAGAATTGGGTGATGCGAATTCCGATTCGCATTTTTTAAATGTCAGCGATTAAAAATCGCTGCACCCAATGCCAATAAATTTTGGGTGGTTTGGGCGTGGTTGATGCGTTCTTTCAGGGTATCGCAAATCGCAAACAATTCATCGACTTTGGCAACGATGCGGTTTTGCTCAGAAAGAGATGGAAGTGGAATGTTAAAACTCCTCATTGTTTTTAAAGAAACATTATTAATGGTCGTTCCTGTCGCGTTTTCAAACGCATAAGATATGAAATAACTAGAGTTGATTATCATTTTGATGTAATCCTTCATCGCTTTTGAAATCATATTAAAGTAACAAGCACTTTTCCCAAGGATTACTTTCTCACCATTATAAAAAGCAACATTTCCAATAGTCCCATTAATCGAAACAAAAACGGTGGTGTCATTTATTTCTTTCCTATGTTTTAAAAACTCAATTTCATCAACTCTTTTTGTGTTGCTTTTTATTTCAATTGATCCATCAGTCAGATTATTCCCATTGATGAAGTAATATTCTCCATTATCTGAATAGTTCGGAGTTCCATGAATTCCATCTCCTAAAAGGGAAATAATAGAATTTAATTTTACCCATTCCCATTTCTTGGGTAATTCAAACGGTTTTTCATCTTCTCCAACTTCAGGCAAAACCTCTTGTTTTTTGATTTTCCCCTCCTTGATTAATCGTTTCTTTTCGTTGGAAATCTTTTTCAAGAGAATGCTGGCAGGCTCGTCGTTGGGGTCTTGTGTTACTAATTTGCCACGCACCGCCAGTTCCAGAATCAGTTCGCGAAGTTTCTGAATGCCCAGCAAAATCTGGTTGTTGGCTCGTATTCCGCGCCCCGAGGTTTTCAGGGTTTGGGCGGTGGTCCATAAGGGAAATGTATCGATGATGGTATTCATGTTTTTGTTTTAAAATTTCGCGGTTAAAAACCGCGACACCCGGGTGATGCGGTTTTTAACCGCATTTTTCAACCCTATTATTTTTTATTCCGCGATTAGAAATCGCGGCACCCAATCGCGACACCCAATCCGCGAATCGGAATTCGCGGCACCCAATGCTTCGCTTAAAATGGTTTTTAACTGGTCGCGCAACCCGGCAATGCTTTTTTGCTGTTGCTCGAATTTCCGGAGTAACTCGTCGGGGTCGTGAGTAATTTATTCGCCCACATGCGGATTCTTTATATCGAGATTGAAGTTTCGAGTCTTAATCTCTTCTAAGGAAACTTTCCACGCCTGTTCATTTTCGACTCTTTCTGCAAAGCCTTCGGCTTCATTGCCCCACCATTCAATTTAAGGCTGAAACTCTTCGAAACGCATAGGTTTCCCCTTGTTGTAGTTTTTCACTCCTTCAGAATACGGATGTTCGTAATACCAAACCGTTTCGGTAGGTGTGCCTTTTGTGAAAAACAGAAGATTGGTTTTAATACCGGTATAGGGACTGAATACTCCATTTGGTAATCGAACAATGGTGTGCAGATTGCACTCTTCGAACATATTGCCACGAACAATTACAGGGCCAGGGGTAAGCGTTACTTCCCGCCTGATTTGATTAAAAGGTTCCCACCCTGCCGCTACAATCGCCGGAGTGATGTACTTTTCGCAGATATCGCTTTCGCTTAACTCTTTTTTATTGATATCAGTCAAAATGTTTGTAGGTTGATTGGATAAATGATAGTTCCGAAACGAATTTCAAACTTAATAAATTATGCTCAAAGAATGAATATAGACATAAAAGATAGTTTTGATTCAGTAATAGACAATCAACTACTTACTGAATTTTTGAAATATACTATTTGTAGAATACAAAGGAAATGAAATTATTGTTTATTATCTCTCAACCAGCTGCTGAATTAGTATTTAAGTACTTGCTAATTGATGGTACATTTAATATTTGCTGTCGACTTTCTGGCTTCAATTTTATTTCTTTATCTGCACCAATTAAGGATTCAAAAGGGATTCCAAGATAATCATGCAACAACACAATCATTTTTAAAGTCAACGACCTTTTGCCATTTAAAACTTCAGAAACCCTTGTTTTTCCACCAAATATAGGCGCAATATCTGTTTGCTTAAGGTTCATTTGTTCCATCCTAAACCGAATTGCTTCCAACGGATCAGGAGCGTCAATGGGGTAAAATTCATGCTCATATTTTTCAACCAATAACGATAAAAGCTCGAATTCTTCTCCTTCAGTACTATTGGGTTCTATATGTTCTTCAGAACTATGTATCAGGCTGTAAATTCTTGCACAGGCTTCATTGTATTCCTGTTCTGTTTTAATGATCTTAGTCTTCATAACTTATCGTTTTTGCATCAATTTTATCATATTCAGAATGAGAACTGAACCACACAATAAAAACAGTCTTGAGTTTAAATTCAATATCAACAATCAATCGGTACTCATTTCCTTTAATGTTGAATACTACTCTTTTTGAATTCAGAATACTGGCGCTTGCATATTTTTGTTTAAGTTCATTTGCATTGTTCCAATTGGAATACCTAACTTCAAAAACCCAAGCCTTTATAGCACCTTCAGCTTTTTTATTTTTGGGTGCTCTACAAAATTCAGTGAGTGTTTTTTCTTTGATGATTCTCATACTTTGCAAAGGTAATAAAAGTTACCTTTTTTGGTAACTTTATCTATTTTTCTATCGCTTGCTCTTTTGGTGTATAAAATAAGAATTCTTCAGTAGGTTGTATAGATATTTGCCCGCTACCGCCACGGGGAGCCCAACCAATGGCCGATGGTCCCGATTGTCCATTCATTCCGTTGCGTCCATTTGGATTACCCTGCCCACCTGAGCCTCCACGTCCACCACTGCCACCGCTACCGTTCATTCCTCCCGAACCACCTTCGCTTCGGGCTGTAATGAGATTTTGATATTGCCAGGCATCATCAGTAAAATACAAGGTAATGTTTCCACCATATCCGCCGCCGCCACCAAGTCCACCGGCGCCGCCCCAGCCGCCATCGCCACCGGAACCACCAGGACCGCGTTTCACTTCTTCAACAACAACATCAATAATTTCATCCACATATTCCGTTACAGTGGTCTCATATTCAACCTCAACTTCGTATTCTTTACCTTCAGCGTCAATTCTTTTTTTCTTTTCTTTCCGGATAACTTTTTTAGTTATTGGTTTCTTCACGGTTCGTTTTTCGATGTGCGTTTCAATCCAAGTTTCACCTTCCACACCATTTTCACCCGATCCGCCACTGCCGCCACTGCCGCCATTTCCACCCGATCCTCCAATTGAAGTAAGCTGTATGCTTCCTCCTTTAGGATTGATTAAATACCTTTTCTCTTCTCCGGAAGACATGTTTTGAGCATAAACGTACAACAAGTCTGTATTTAATAATGAATCGCGATAAAGATCGACCCAGATTCCAAGATCCGGTCCGTCCAGACCATATTCTCCATTCTGCCCGGCCTGACCATCAGATCCATGATATCCGGTAGCGCCGTGATTTCCACTCGCACCAGATATACCCGGGAAACCCGAATGACCGTAAAAATGTAAATCGTAAGCATGTTTGTAATCCATCAAGACTCCAAAGGTATCAGCAACCGAAGTATTTCGCAACGAGTTGACGAATAACGCAGCCCGGTGTTCTTCAATCCTTGTAAAATCCGGATCAATGGTAAATTTTCCGTTTTTCCAGGAACCGCCCTCTGAAGAAAACCGGAAATAATCTGATTCCCGACTATTTCGTAAATTGGAACAAACCCTGGTAACTCCATTGTTAAACTCTGTAATGAGTTCCCCTTTGATCTGACTTCCGGGCGCTTTATCGAAACTATTGGTTGGCTGGTAAGTAATTTTTGTTTCATAATTCAGGGGCAATAAAAGTTCTTTTTTAAGTTCGGGTTGTTTTCGTGGTGATGCACTTATACTGATATATTTCCCTTTGGAAGGAATCAACTTTTCACTCACATTGATCAGGCCTGAAAAATCGGTTCCACCTGAAACTTCAACTATATAATTCCACCACCAAACCGGTCCACCTAAGAGTCCGGTTGTTGATTTTACTTTCCCATTATTGTGATATGATTTGATCCCTATTCGAAACGATTCGCCCGGAAGAAGCAGTTGCTGGCTATCAAAAACAATCTGGATGGAATCTAATTTTGGTTGGAATGTAATTCCGGATGCCATTGGATTGAAACCTGTTGTCAGGAATAAAAACAGACAGAATTGAAGAATCTGATTCCGTACCATTTTGAAAAAGATTAGTGAATGATTTGCTTCTTAATATATGCTATGCTAAATAGCAAAAACCATTCCGTTTAATTCCGCTGCCAGCAAGCAGATTATAACCTGTCATGAAAAATTCATCTGAATTTTAAATCATCCTGATTATTAAAAACTTATTTGCTTTTCGGCGCAGAAAATAGCTGAATGTAATTCAAAATCAATATAAACTATCAAATCATCGGTTCTCAAACTTGAAAACCTGAAATATATCATTAGTTTTACTGGTCAATTTAAGAGCGATATGTACAATTCACCTCTATACGGAAAAGAATGGAACTGGCGTAACATTAAAATGGAAACGCGGGAATCACCTATTGATTTGCGGTCGTAAGGGACTGGAAAAGGGGTTATCTGTGTTTAAGCAGAAAATCCCTTTTTTATTTAGCCACTAAATCCCCTGGGGGACTTAAAGGAAAGTCAAAAAAATTTTACTGAATAAACTATAAACCTTTAAATAATTATCAACATGGCCAGACAAAAAAAAATCTATCTCGACGAATCAGAAATGCCGAAACAATGGTATAACCTTGCTCCGGATCTTCCTACTCCGTTGAATCCTCCACTGGGGCCCGGCGGAATACCGGTTACTCCGGATATGCTTGCTGCTGTTTTTCCGATGAACCTGATTGAACAGGAAGTTTCTCAGGAACGTTGGATTGATATTCCGGAAGAAATCCGTCAGATTTTATTTCAGTGGAGACCAAGTCCGCTGATTCGAGCCTATGAACTGGAAGCAGCTCTTGGAACTCCGGCAAAAATCTATTACAAAAATGAAGGTGTTTCACCTGCCGGAAGTCACAAACCCAATACAGCTGTTCCCCAGGCCTGGTATAACAAACAATTCGGGATCAAGAAACTGGTTACCGAAACCGGGGCCGGTCAGTGGGGATCAGCTCTTTCATACGCCTGTGCACAGATTGGCGGAATTGAATGTAAAGTTTACATGGTGCGTGTGAGCTTCGACCAGAAACCTTTCCGCAAAATACTGATGCAAACCTGGGGTGGCCAGTGTGTCGCCAGTCCAAGCATGGAAACACAGGCCGGTCGCGATATTCTGGCCGAATTTCCGGATACTCCGGGAAGTTTGGGAATCGCCATTTCGGAAGCCGTTGAAGAAGCGGTGAGTGACCCAACCGGCAAAACACGCTATGCACTGGGTTCGGTATTGAACCATGTGATGCTGCACCAAACCATTATCGGGCAGGAAGCTAAAAAACAGCTGGCCAAAGTGGGCATTAAAAAACCGGATATTGTGATTGGTTGCTGCGGTGGCGGCAGTAATTTCGCCGGAATTTCCTTTCCGTTCATGTATGATAAAATTAATGGAGCCGATATTCAGATCATTGGGGCAGAACCATTCTCCTGCCCGACTTTAACCAAAGCGCCATTCATTTATGACCACGGAGATGTCGCCAAAATGACTCCTTTACTGGCGATGAACAGCCTGGGGCACAATTTCGTTCCGGCGCCGATTCATGCCGGTGGTTTACGTTATCACGGTATGGCTCCGCTTGTAAGCGCTGCATTGCGCGACGGATTGATGGAAGCACAGGCTATCCACCAGAGTGAATGTTTTGAAGCTGGTTTGTTGTTTCTGCGAACTGAAGGTATTATTCCGGCTCCTGAAACGACCCATGCCATTGCTGCGACCATTCGTGAAGCCTTAAAGGCCAAGGAAGAAGGCAAGGAAAAAGTAATTCTGTTCAATTTTAGCGGACATGGCCTGATGGATTTGGTTGGATATGACAAATACATGACTGGTCAGTTGCATGACTATGAATATCCGGAACATGAAATTGAAGCCAACCTGGCCAAACTGGTTGGTTACCCGATGCCCAGATAATAAGTTTCAACGATTGACGGCAGGTGACTGGATTTCACCTGCTGACTAATGAAAATAAAGAGAGGCTGCCAGATCCATGGCAGTCTCTCCTGATTTTGAAATCACCAGAACTCAGGATTTTTTCTTATTCGTATTAATTTTAAAAAGCAGATAAAGTCCACAATACCCAAAAACACCTGTTGCCATTAACGCAATTCCGACAACTCCCCAATAGCTTGTATAAATGACACCAAGAACTGCGATTACAAGTCCGATTACAATTCGCAGGATACGGTCAATTGGTCCAACATTACATTTCATAGTTTTAATTTTAGAGGTTTAAATTTCAAATCGTTCAAATCTTAACTTGTTCAGAAATTCTCCTCCAGAATTTCGGCTGCCGAAGCAACAAATCTGATACAAACGGTATCAAACAGGTTTTTTTCATGGGCTTCGGCTGCACCTTCCGGAGTAGAAATATTGACACCCAGCAGTTTTTTGCACTGGAGCGAGCCATGTTTAGCGATAAATAATTCATTGAATTTAAGAACGGCAGCTTTTGTTTCAGCCTTAATTTCCTGTATGGTTTTACCTTCGGTTTGTGCTTTCATGCCCAGAACCATGTAAGCTCCGGTAACTGCCCCGCAGGTTTTGCCCATGCCCATTCCTCCGACAAAACCACTGGCAATCTTCATCGCAGTCGTTTCACCGAGATTTAGTTCATCGGCAAAACTCAAAAGAACCGACTGGGCACAATTCAGGGTTTTAAAGTTTTCGATGGTAGTCTGTGATTTTTTCATGATTTCGCCGGATTTTTCAACCTGATACGTCTCTTTTCATTAAAAAGTTCAATATAATAAAAAAATCCCGAAGCATCAGCCCCGGGATTTATGACTTTGCCTATTCACCTGTTACCGCAGCAACTCCGGGAAGAACCTGTCCTTCGAGGTATTCGAGCAGTGCACCACCGGCAGTTGAAATGTATGAAACACCATCGGCAAAACCGAACTGGTTAACGCATGAAACCGAGTCACCGCCACCAACCAGGGAGAAAGCTCCTTTTGAAGTAGCTTTTACAATGGCTTCACCAACTGCCCTGGAGCCCACTGCAAATTTCTCAAATTCGAAAACACCCACCGGACCATTCCAAAGTATGGTTCCTGAATTTTCAATCACATCCTTAAACATGGCAATACTGTTTGGACCGGCATCCAACCCTTGCCATCCTTCAGGAATTGCATCTGATTCGACAATTTTGGTATTGGCATCCGGACTGAAATCATCGGCAGCAACAACATCGGTGGCCATATAAATTTTCACGCCTTTTTCGGCTGCTTTTTTCTCAATCGACAATGCTGTTTCAAGGTATTCCAATTCGCAGATTGAATTTCCTACTTCACCACCGTGAGCTTTTACAAATGTATAAGTCATGCCGCCGCCTAAAATCAGGTTGTCAACTTTGTCGAGCAGGTTTTCGATGATCGTAATTTTTGAGGAAACTTTAGCCCCACCCATTATGGCAGTTAACGGACGTTGAGGATTTTTCAATACTTTGTCCAGACTTGCAACTTCACTTTCGATCAGGTAACCAAACATTTTGTCGTTCGGGAAAAATTTGGCAATTACCGCAGTGGATGCATGAGCGCGGTGAGCAGTTCCGAAAGCATCGTTGATCCAGCAGTCACCGTTTGCAGCCAGTTGTTCAGCAAAAGCTTCGTCACCTTTTTCTTCTTCCTTGTGGAACCGCAGGTTTTCGAGCATCATAACTTCACCGGGCTTAAGGGCCAAAGCCATTGCTTTTACCTCTTTGCCAATACAATCAGGAGCTAGTTTTACATCCCGGCCCAGCAGTTCAATTAAATGCCCAACGAGGTGGCTCATGGAATATTTGGCTTCTGGTCCGGCTTTCGGACGGCCAAAGTGAGACATGATAATTGGACACCCACCTTTTTCAATTACTTTGTTGATGGTTTGAAGAGCCGCGCGCATGCGGGTATCATCCGTAATTACAAAGTTTTCGTCAAGAGGCACGTTAAAATCGACACGGATAAGTGCCTTTTTTCCAACGAAATCATAGGTTTCAATAGTTTGCATATGTGTTTTTTTAGCGTTACAGAAATTTGGTTCAAATATAAAAAATATATCCGTGGGATTGGGTTTTGGTTACTTTTGGTTTCCTGAATTTAATGTTTGGGTAAAGTAATTTCACCGGAAAAAAGAAAAGAGTTGGTAACCCGGTGTTCATTCTATTCTACAACCAATTTACCTGAATAAACCAATGAATTGGAGGAAGTGAGTTTATACAAATAGATACCACTTCTTAAACCGGATAAATGAAACGTGCATGAAGAGCCTTCGAATTGTTCTGATTTAACCATCATTCCTGTCTGGTTGTAAATCCGGACATTACATGTTCCTGTATTTCCGTTAAGCTGAAAAGTAACCACATCGCAGGTCGGATTAGGGAATACCTGCAATCGGGCATCGGCTTTATAATTTGGCACACCTGTAATATTTAACCGCGAGCCCCATTCCGTTTTACCTTTTTTATAATAAACCAGTTTCCGTTCTTCCGAGTCGCCGGCATAACCATGACAATAGTAATATGGCCCCCCGAGGCCAGCGATATAACGCTTCTCGGGCAGGCAGCCCTCGCCAGCAATCTCACTCCAACAATTTCCGTTGCCTACATATAGTTCATCCATTCCGGAAGGACTAATCTTCATCAGGAATTCATCGTTGCGCATAAACATCTGGTAAGCAGAACCGTCATTGAAGGTTGGTTCTCCCGGCAATTTGTCGAAATCCGGGTTGACCAGCACCACCGATTTCAAGGTGTCGTTGTATGTCTCCAGGGTGTCGCTGTCGGCGTAAACGGTTTTAATGCTTTGTCTGCGGGCAACCCGGTAAACAATGGAATCGGCAAAGTCGGCCCTTTCCAGGTATTTATAAATGCACCGGTTGTCGTATTCGCGTATGGGGAGATAAAAATAGGGATCACCAAAGTTGTGTTCCTGCACATGCAATTCGTCGCCCGGAGTAAAATTGTACACCTCGAACCACCGAAGGTTTTGTAGGCCAAGCTTTGGATTGGTGAGCCCGACAAGCGTATATTCCATCAGTATAATATCGGGATAGCTGGCCACAATATCGGGAAAAAGATAAAAGTTGAGTGTTTCAACAAAGCCATACCTTTTGCTGATTTTTACCTTTAGTTTGTTCAAAGCATGATCCACTGTATTCCCCTGTTGGTCAACCACACGGAAAGCAATTGTTTTCACGGAATCGCTTAAGCCCAGCACATCTCCCAACCCAACAGCCTGCACACTGGCCTCTACCCTGAAGGTGTCGGCACGTTGAAAAGCAATCCACGGTTCGTTTAACCGCGCCTGGGTTTTTAAGGTAACAACGCCGCCTTCCCTGTTGAAAAAAAGGTTGGAACCATCGGGTTTTATTACCACTTTTTCGCCAATCCACGAAGCCTTGTAAGGAGAAAAGCAATACTTCGATACTGCCTGAATGGTAGCAAACGGGTATAAAATGGTATCAGCAGCTACTTTCACCGAATCGACCCTCAAGCCATTAATCCGGTTATTTGAAGTATTTTTAAAAAGCGCCGTTTGGTTGGGATACACTGTTTGATAATCGTGTGCCTGGGTTTTTAATGCTACGATTGTCAAAAGCAATATGTATAAATGGAGAGTTTTCATTAGAAAATAATTTGTTAATGAATTTCTGTTGTAAAATAATTGAATCACTCAATTAAGCAATTTACCTTGCCTCAAAAGTAGCCCCTACCTTTATTTCAAAGTTGTCAGTAATTTCAACTTCTTGGCAGGCATCCAAAACAACATTGGCCCCACTGTTAACATTCGAATTAGTTACAGTTATAAAATCATCTGTTGTATTACCATTTAAATTGCTATTGTTTGCTATTTCTGTTTTATGAATAAAGACTTGTTTACCTGATGTAGATGCCATTGCTGATATTATTGAATTCTGGCCACTACTGAAATTATTTCTACATTCTTTCCGGGAATAAGCCATATAATTCGACACATCAGGTGTATAGGCTACACTATTGAAATCTGTTGCGGTTCCAATATAAGTACAACTTGTATTAACTACATTGTCATCGATATAAGGATCTGCCGGTGTATCACACAAGCCGTCACCTGCAGTATCACAATTTTTATCGGTACCTCTTGTTGCTAACTCCATAGTTGCATCAGGTGGACTTGAGTACCCCTCAAAGGTATGTAACAATCCAAAGAAATGCCCCATTTCGTGGGTTGCAGTTGAACCATTCGGAGCCAATTCGTTTCTTATTCCAATGAAATTTGTTGACCCGTTTTGATAAGTGTATGCCCAATAACCATTTATTAGTGGATTAAAATAATATATATTTATCGCGTTTGGATCATTATGAGCATTCCGTAGAGATAATTCTTCGGAAAAACTATCGAGTTGATAATACACATCGCTATCAATTATTTCTGCTGGATTACAAGAATAAAATTGGACATTTGCAACACTAAAAATACTATTTAAATAGCTCATTATACTGGTTATGACACTGGTTGAAAGTCCGTTATTGCCACTACCATCCCTAACAATGTGGTGCTGAACTCTGAAATAAGTATAACCACTTACGATTTGTGCTGACTTAAGTGAATTATTCATTATTCCTTTAACGAATTCAATATCTTCTCCAGAAGCTATTGTTCCACACCAATTTGATCGTGTGTATAACCCGTCTGTCTGTGAATATGTATTGTTTATACAAACAAGAACCATTATTAGATTTGCAAGTATAAACTTTGTGTGTGTTTGTTTCATTTTCAAGCCTTTTTACTTCGTTAAAATCATTCGTTTCGTATCCACTTCCTTGCCTTCAATAACAAGTGCATAGAGGTACATTCCCGGTTCTAAACTGTTGCTGTTTATTGTTACAGATTGTTTCCCTTTGCCTTTGATAATGTATTGTTGCAATTGATTTCCGTTCATGTTGTAGATATACAAAACAGAAGGGCCTGATCCTTCAGGAATATAACAACCGATTTGAGTTTCCCGGCTAAACGGGTTAGGAATGTTTTGGTCTAAACTGGCTTTATTATTGGCTAAATCAGTAGTTGCTTCGGTTGCAACCGAAGCGCTTTTCAAGCTGTTATTGTTTGTACAGCAGTCATTAATCTGGGCTGTCAATCTTTCAATCTGAATTTGTTGCTCTTTAATGGCTTCAATTAAAAGAGGTATTAACTCCTCATACGCTATACCCAAACCTCCTTTTTCCTTTTGATATACAATTTCTGGAATTACCTTCTTAACATCTTGAGCAATAAGGCCAATATGTGTTACTGCTATATTTTTCTCGTCGCTTTTCTTTTTGTAGGTAACCCCTTGTAATTTTCTCAATATCTCTGATGCGCTTACTACATTCTTGATATCATATTTCAATATTGAATCAGAACCTGTTATGTGCGTACCATCTCCCCAAATATCACCATTACCAAAAACCATAAAATTACTGTTGCCATTGTATACAGCGCTATAAGCTATTGCATCAGTTCTATTAACCTCTGATTTTATAGCCTCACCCCAACCTTGAGAAAAAATAACTTTACTGTAAATGGTAGAATTTTGGGTGTCAGAAATATTTAACATGGCGGCATTATTATCCGTACCTCCACCTACTGCTACTTTTCCGGTACTTAAAACTTTTAATTGTGCGAAGCTTAAAAGATTTGCTATAACTAAAATGAACACTAAGATTACTTTATTCGTTTTCATATATTTGAAACTTGATGTGAAAATAAAATATCACGTTCTAACAGGATAACCTTTTGATGTTACGTGTTTACCACAAAAGGACGGCTCGTAAAAGAAGGAGTATTCCAACTTATTGCCGCACCGGTGAGCCAATCCTGGCAGGTTTTCCAGACTCGGTGGGGTTAAATTAATTCGGTGCGGCTTATTAAACGAAACGATTTTTGTCTAAAGCGTTGGTTGTATGGCTCATTGTGCGCTGACTTTACTTTATTGAAAAATAAATATACAACATCCCTTAACCAAAGTCAATACCCAAAACTAAAATCGCCCCCCCCCATTTTATCATAAATATCTGATAGATAGGTTTATGTAATCAAAATGTTTCTAAACATCGAAGATATATCTTATTGAAGGGTTACCAGCTTATGTTAATATTATTTTGATTGTTGAAATCTAAATGTTGGACAAAACTGGTTTTCGCAGCGAGAATTGTTATTTTTGGACTCCACAATTCATTCCGTATGTTTTTTAAAGAAGTTATCGGACAAGAGGCTACCAAACAACGACTGATTCAGTCGGTTAAGGAAGAACGGGTAAGCCACGCACAACTATTTGCCGGACCTGAGGGAACGGGCAAACTCGCGCTGGCAATTGCCTATGCGCAATATGTGGCATGTACAGGCAGGCAGGCCGACGATTCGTGTGGCGTTTGTCCATCATGTAAAAAGTACCGGAAACTGATTCATCCGGATTTGCATTTTGTATTTCCGGTTATAAAAACCACGAAATTCAAAGAGCCGGTTTCCGACAATTATCTGGAGGACTGGCGTATAATGGTTGGCCGGAATCCTTATTTCAGCAGCGACCAGTGGTTCACCCAGATTGGGGTTGAGAATGCACAGGGTTTGATTTATGCGCACCAAAGTGAAGAAATTATAAGGAAGCTAAACCTCAAATCATACGAGTCGGAATACAAGGTCATGATCATCTGGCTTCCTGAGAAAATGCACGTTGCCTGTGCCAACAAGCTGCTGAAGATGATTGAGGAGCCACCTGTTAAAACCTTGTTTATCCTGATAACCGAAAGCGAAGAAGATATCATCAGTACCATTCGTTCGAGATGCCAGTTAATTACCATTCCGCCTGTCGACAGTCAGTCGATGACCAAAGCTATCCTTGAATTACCCGAAGCTGAAGGCTGCGATGTCCGGAACATAGTACATCTGTCCAAAGGGAATTTCGGCAGGGCCATCGGGCTGCTTCAGCCTGATGAACAAACGGTTTATAACCTCGAATGTTTCAAGGAACTGATGCGGTCTTCGTACGGAAGAAAATACAGCGACCTGTTCAAATGGGCCAATCAGCTGGCAACGATCGGACGGGAAAAACAAAAAAGTCTCCTGAATTATTTTCTGATTATTCTGCGGGAAAACTTTATATACAACTTGAAAAACAGGGAATTAACATTCATGAACGATTTTGAAATGGAATTTTCAAGTCGTTTTTCACCGTTCATCAACGAACGGAACATTCAGGAATTGACCGATGTTTTCGAAATGGCTTTTACACATATCGGGATGAATGGAAATCCAAAAATCATTTTTACGGATATGGCCTTCAAAATCACGAAATTAATCAGGAAATAGGGAAGAAAATGAACCTCTCCTGAATCAGAAAATCCGCTTTTTTTTGACGGGTTTTATAACTATTTTTGCAGCAACATGATAACTTATTGACTTGACACTACGATGGATGATCTGAATTTGATTGACCGCGGTTGCTGCAAAGGGCATGTAGGTACCTGCTCCAAACTGAATGTTTACGATTGGCTGGACGATGTAATCAATATTGCCAATCCGACTGATTTGGTTGAAGTTCGTTTTAAGAATACCCGAAAGGATTATTACAGGAACGTAAATAATCTGAAACTGAATCCGGGAGATATTGTTGCGGTTGAAGCCAGTCCCGGTCATGACATCGGTATTGTTACACTTACCGGCGATCTGGTGCTTGAACAGATGAAAAAACACAAGGTTACGATGATTAACGGTGAGGTCCGTAAAATATACCGAAAAGCAAAACAAGCCGATATCGATAAATGGAAAGAAGCTGTTGCTCTCGAACATCAGACGATGTTGAGTGCACGCCAGATTTCGCTGGGTTTAAACCTGAATATGAAAATCGGAGATGTGGAATACCAGGGCGATAAAACCAAAGCCATCTTTTATTACCTGGCCGATGATCGTGTTGACTTTCGCCAGCTGATTAAAGTGTTGGCCGATACGTTCAGGATCCGGATTGAAATGAAACAGATCGGAGCCCGGCAGGAAGCTGGTCGGATAGGCGGAATCGGACCGTGCGGACGTGAAATATGCTGCGCTTCATGGATCAATAATTTTATTTCGGTTACCACCAATTCTGCCCGATACCAGGATATTTCGCTTAATCCCCAGAAACTGGCAGGTCAGTGTGGAAAACTCAAATGTTGCCTCAACTTCGAACTTGACACCTATATCGATGCCCAGAAAGATTTTCCGCCTGTCCATATTTCACTCGAAACTGAAAACGGAACTTTCCAGTATCAGAAAGCAGATATTTTCAAACGGATATTCTGGTATTCGCAATATGGCGATAAAACGGGAACCTTCTGGCCGGTGCCGGTCGACCGGGTGAAGGAAATTATTCAGATGAATCAGAAAGGGAAGAAGGCAGCCCGGCTTCTTCAGGAATTTGAAATAAAAACTGTGGTTGAAAAACTTGGATTCGAAGCTGGTTCTGACCGGGATACGCTAACCCGGTTCGATGATCCCAAAAGCTCAGGCGTAAAAAAACACAGCCATAATAACCGCAGAAGAAAATTCAAACCCAAAACATGAAACAATTTATTTCCTATTTTATAAGTATTCTATTGCTGGCAGGTATTGTTTCGTGCGACAGGAAAAGGGTTTTTGAATCCTATCTGAAGTTGGATACTAAAGGTTGGAACAAAGATTCGGTAGTCGTATTTAACGTTCCGCTTACCGATACCCTTAAAAACCATAATTTGTATATAAACATCCGCAATAAGGGAGATTATCCGTACAGCAATCTTTGGCTTTTTTTAACCATTGGCTCACCCGACGGAAAGATGCGGACCGATACCGTTGAGTTTAGCCTGGCCGAAGCCTCCGGACGCTGGAAAGGAAGTGGAATTGGGGGTTTGCACGATAACCAGATTCTTTACAAAAGCAGCGTTTTCTTTCCGCGGAAAGGAAATTATATCTTTAAACTCAAACAGGGAATGCGCGACAATGTGCTTCCGGGCATCAGCGAAATCGGTATCCGCCTGGAGACAACTTACTAATACAGAACAGTGGCGAAAAATAAATTATCCAAATTTGCTGAATTGGCAAGCTATGAACATGCGGTTTATGTACCATACAAACAATTACAATCCGAAGTATTTCAGTATAAGGGGAAATGGAGTGAATTATTTTTCGGGAACAGCAAACCAATTATTCTTGAATTGGGCTGCGGAAAGGGCGAGTATACGGTAAAACTGGCCATGCATGACCAGGAACATAACTTCATCGGAATCGACATCAAAGGATCCAGAATGTGGGATGGAGCCACCCAGGCCAAAGATTTAGGGCTTAAGAATGTGGGGTTTTTACGTACCAACATCGAAAATATCCGCTTGTTTTTTGCTGAAGGAGAAGTTGCCGAAATATGGCTCACATTCCCCGACCCGCAGATGAAAAAGGCCCGCAGAAGATTAACAGCTACTAATTTTATTGAAAACTACCGGCAGATTGTGATTCCGGACGGAATCGTACACCTGAAATCGGACAGTAATTTTATGTATCGTTACACCGAAGCGATGGTTGCTGAAAATCATTTTGAGATCATCAGGCAAACGGATGACCTGTATCATTCCGAACTGCTTGATGACGTACTTTCGATACAGACTTATTACGAAAAACAGTGGCTCGACCGTGGTATAACGATAAAATATATCGGGTTCAGACTCAGCCATCCCGATCCGCTTCGTGAGCCGGAAGTCGAATTTGAAAAAGATCCGTACCGGAGTTTTGGACGTGATGCGAAAGAGTAAAGCCCCTCTAAATCTCAGAGCCTCATCCCCAACCCTTCTCCAAAGGAGAAGGGAGTTTGGAAACAGGAAATTCAGATCATTTGAGCGTTAATAAAATTGTCTGGCATGAAAAAAAACAAACCTTCGCATACCGGTTCTTTCTCCCCTCCTTTGGAGGGGTTGGGGGAGGCTATTCCTTCGGAGGGGTTGGGGGAGGCTTCGGGGACGGGGGAGGCTTTGGGGTTTTCTTTTTACGAAAAAGTGTATGAAGTAGTCCGGTTAATTCCTTCAGGAAAAGTGACCAGCTATGGAGCTATTGCGGCATATCTTGGTTCGGCACAATCATCGCGTATGGTTGGCTGGGCCATGAACAATGCCCATATTCACGAAAAATATGTTCCGGCCCACCGTGTGGTTAACCGAAACGGTCTGTTAACCGGCAAACATCATTTCGGAACTTCAACGGCCATGCAGGAATATTTGGAAGCGGAAGGAATACGGGTCATTGATGATCAGATCTGTGATTTTGAAAAACATTTCTGGAATCCGATGAATGAACTTGCCACAGACTAATTTGTTATTTAGAACAATTGTTTAAACAGAAAAAATATGACTGAAATACCACGTAAATTAATAGTTCCCAAGAATATCACCGATGCACTGCGTAATGTGAATTTCCCCGGAAGCAATCAGGATGTTGTTTCGCTCGATATGGCCCAGGAAATCAGGGTTGCCGGGAAAAAAGTAACTTTTTCGCTCGTTTTCCAGCGGTCGGATGACCCGAATAGGACCGCTGTTATCGCAGCCTGTGAAGAAGCCATCCTGACCTATGTCGGACCCGAGGTTGAAATTAAAGGGAATATCACCGTTAAAGCTATTCACCAGATGGAGCGTCCCGTTTTACCGGGAGTAAAAAACCTGATCGCTGTGGCTTCCGGAAAAGGTGGAGTTGGTAAATCAACGGTTTCGGTAAACCTGGCCATTGCTCTGGCCAAAACCGGTGCCAAAGTTGGCTTGATTGATGCCGATATTTTCGGCCCATCGATTCCCAAAATGTTCGGCGTTGAGAATGTTAAACCTGCAGGTGTTCGTGTTGACGGCAAAGAGCGCATCCAGCCAATCAGCAAATTTGGAGTTAACTTTTTGTCCGTCGGCTTTTTTGTAGCTGTTGAAGATGCGATTGTGTGGCGTGGACCAATGGCTTCCAAGGCGCTTGGCCAATTAATTACCGATGGTAACTGGGGAACACTGGATTACCTGCTTTTCGATCTTCCTCCGGGAACCAGCGACATTCACCTGACGCTGGTGCAAACCGTTCCGGTGACCGCGGCAATCATTGTAACTACTCCGCAGGACGTGGCCCTGGCCGATGTTATCCGGGGAGTCAACATGTTTAAAGGGAAAGGCGTTGATGTACCTGTACTCGGTTTAATTGAAAACATGTCATGGTTTACACCTGAAGAACTTCCGGACAACAAATACTATATTTTTGGTCGGGATGGCGGTGTGAAACTGGCCAGTGAACTTGGACTGCCCCTGCTTGGCCAGATCCCGATTGTTCAGGGAATCCGCGAAGGCGGAGATTCGGGAAATCCTTTAGCCTGGAACGAAAACTCTCCGGTTGGTTTGGCATTTGCAGAAATTGCCTCCAATGTGATTCGTGAAGTGGATAACAGAAATGAAAAATTAGACCCAACCAAAAAGGTGAAAGTATCGCGCAAATAATGGATTTATATTTCTGTGCTTAAAGGCCGGAACACATGGAATTATAACCTGTGTTCCGGCCTTTTCCATGAAATCGAAGGTCATTCCGAAATAATTGGATTAAATTTCTAATTTTGTTTGCAATCAATAAACCTGAACGATACAAACAATTTTAAACCTAAATTAACTACTAATGAATCAACAATCAAACAAAAATCTTCAGATTGGGATGACCTTTATGGCTTCCATCTTTTTTATCTTTGGGTTCGTTACCAATTTTAATATTGCCATGAAAGATCAGGTGCAACTGGCTTTTGATCTTTCAAACTTTGAGGCACAACTGGTAAATTTCTCTTTTTTCATTGCTTACGCCGTTTTCAGTTTCCTTTGTGGATATATTATTAAAAAAATCGGGTATAAGAATGGGGTGATTGCAGGTCTGGCATTAATCGCTATAGGAAGCTACATGTTTTTTCCGGCAGTAGAAATTCTTTCGTATCCTCTATTCCTTTTAGCGGTTTTTGTTATGGCGACCGGAGTAGTTTTTCTTCAAACTGTTGCCAATCCGTATGTCGTGGCCCTTGGTCCGCAGGATTCTGCACCGGCCCGTTTAAACCTCACTCAGGCATTAAATGGAGTTGCAACCACAATCGCACCATTTCTTGCCGGAATTCTGGTTCTTGCCCCTGCAGTTTTGGCTATTGACAGTGGAGCTTCACCTATTGAAGCTGCCAAATTTGTACAGTTGCCTTTTGTAGTTATAGGGTCGGTTGTACTTCTTATTGCGGCAGGAATTATTTTCATTAAACTTCCTGTAATCATTGGTGATAATTCTATCTCATCTTCTTCAGTTTTTAAGAAACCTCAGGTTTGGCTGGGCGCATTGGGTATTTTCTGCTATGTTGGAGCCGAAGTCGGAACAGCTTCTCAAATAGCCCCTTATCTGAAAGACAGTGGATTTGCAACCGATGTTGCGGTTAAACTCTCCGCCATTTATTGGGGAGGAAATATGGTCGGACGATTCCTTGGGTCCATTTTATTGGGAACTCTTCATCCGTCAAAAAAATATCAGTATTCAGCTTTGGTGATGGTATTCGCATTTTTCGTAGGCTGGTTTATTACCTCAGCCAATATCATCGATGGGCAATTTGTTTTCGAATCAAAAATTATAAATGGGTTCATTTTCCTTGGAATCGCCATTGTAAACTTCTTCCTGATGTTATTGGGAAGAGGAAAGGCAAATGTTGTGCTGGGAATTTTCGGGACTGTAAATATGTTACTTGTTGCTGCCGCGTTGGTTTTACCGGCAAATATTGGGATGTGGGGATTATTATCCATCGGTTTTTTCAATTCCATCATGTTCCCGAATATTTTCTCTCTTGGAGTAAATGATCTCAAATCATCTGAAATGCCGGTTGCTTCGGGCATAATAAATACCTTAATTTTTGGTGGGGCAGTCGTTCCACTTCTCATGGGCTATGTTACCGATATTGCCACTGCACGAAGTGCATTGTTAATCCCAATCCTGTGCTACGGTTATATCACCTTCTTTGCACTAAAAGGAAGTAAAATTCGTTAATCCATATAAATAAAGAACTACATGAAAAAAGTATCAATTGGAGTAGATATTGGCGGTACAAATACTGCCATTGGTGTTGTTGATGAATTGGGAAATGTAATGGTAAAAGACAACATTGCAACACCTTCACATGGAGACATTCACCTTTATGTCGACGATTTAGCCTTAGCCATCAAAGAACTGATCAAATCAGTTCTATTGGTGAACCCTGACATTGAGATTCAGGGAATTGGGATTGGCGCTCCAAACGGTAACTATTATGCCGGTACTATTGAATATGCAGCTAATCTTTCGTTCAAGGGGGTTGTACCCCTGGTCAAATTACTCAAGCTCAAATTTCCTGAGATGAAAGCGATTGCCCTAACCAATGATGCCAATGCAGCTGCAATAGGTGAAATGATTTACGGAGGCGCCAAAGGAATGAAAAACTTTGTCATGTTCACTCTTGGAACCGGTGTTGGCAGCGGCATTGTTGTTAACGGCGACCTGGTTTATGGCCATGATGGTTTTGCAGGCGAATGTGGGCATACTACCTTAATTCCGAATGGCCGTTTATGCGGTTGCGGAGCTTTTGGTCATCTGGAAGCATACTGTTCGGCACCTGGCATGAAACGTACCGCCTTTGAACTGATGGTAAAATACAATGCGACTGATAGTATGCTGGCCGATAAATCCTTCGTCGAATTGAATTCGAAGATGATTTTTGATGCTGCCGAAAAAGGTGATAAAATTGCTCTTGAAGTTTTTGAACAAACCGGTAAATGGCTTGGACAAGGATTGGCAGACACGGTGCATCACCTGAGTCCTGAAGCAATTTTTCTGTTTGGCGGACCAACTGCAGCAGGCGACTATATTTTCAAACCAACAAAAGAAAATATGGAGAAGCATTTACTGACAACGTTTAAAAATAAGATCCAAATACTTCCTTCTCAACTGAAAACAGGTGATGCACCTATTGTTGGTGCAAGCGCCCTGGTTTATAAGGAACTTGACAAGTAATATCCATGTAACATGCTGATTGCATGGATACAATTGGTGGTTTGGTGCAGAATAGGCAAGGGATGTACAACTGATTTTGGTTGTCTTCCCTCCCTGGCTTAAGCAGCAAAACAATATCAGGCATGCCCGAATAAAAAATTGTAGCTTTGAACTCATGAAGCAAATTTTAAGATTCATATTAAAACTGTTGGGTTGGATATTACTGGTCCCGGTATATTTCTATAAATACGCGATTTCGCCACTCACATCTCCTTCCTGCCGGCACGATCCGACCTGTTCTCAATATGCCATTGAGGCCATCAAAATTCATGGTCCGTTCAAAGGATTTATACTGGGAGTGAGGCGAATATCCAAATGTCATCCGTGGGGAACACATGGCTATGACCCTGTTCCACCAAAGAAAAAATAGCCCCATCCCCAACCCTTCCCCGAAAGGGAAGGGAGAAAAGCCCCTCCAGACACGCGTCAGGCGGGGTAAATCACCCCCGAGGGAAGACTTTAAGAAGTTCTTGTAGAAAATATTTTTTATCGCTTTTATTCTTATCAATCCGAAAATCCGCTTCGTGATAATTCATTTAAGCATATTCTTTTAATTGGATTCTTAAGGTTTCCGAATTCGAACTATCTTTGGGTGAAAATGTTTATAGGTCTTTGGAATTCATTTTTTATGAAAATATATATTTTTCTGCTTGTTGTTGTCCTGTTTGCCTGTCAGTCTAAACCGAAAGATACAGGCCATATGATTACAGTAAGCATTTTACCTCAGAAGTATTTTGTGGATCAGATTTCTGGCGGACTCATAAAGGTCAATGTATTGGTTCCTCCGGGTTCCAGTCCGCACGATTATTCGGTTTTGCCCAGCCAGATGAAGGCCCTTTCGAAATCGAAAGTCTGGCTGCAGATTGGCCTGCTTACTTTTGAAGAAGTCTGGAACGATAAATTCGCTGAAATCAATAAAGATCTTGTCATCACAAATTGTTCGGATGGGATTGAACCGATTGCCGGAGCTGATGAACATGAAGAAGATCATTCGGAACATGCTCACAGGGATGGACTTGACCCGCACATCTGGCTGGCACCATCAGATGCGAAAATTCTGGCAACAAACACCTTTAATGCGCTGAAATCAAGCTTTCCGGAACTTGCGCCGGAATTCGAAATTAACTTCGGGTACTTGCTTGCTGTGATGGATTCCGTTTCAGTACAAATTGAAAAAGAACTTGCCCCAATGCCAAACCGGAGCTTCCTGATATTTCATCCGACACTCGGTTATTTTGCACGGCAATATCATCTGGAACAAATTCCGCTGGAGCAAGACGGAAAAGAACCATCGCCCAGACATATGAAGGATATGGTGGATATTGCCCGAGCGGGAAATCTTCATGTTATTTTAATTCAAAAGGAATTTGACACTGAAAATGCGTTACAGCTTTCGCGCGAAATTGATGGGAAAGTGGTAGTTATTGATCCGCTCGAATACGACTGGAAAAAACAAATTCTGGAAATTAGCCGTGATATAGCCGATCAGAAATGAAAAAACTAATCGAAATAAAAAATCTTTCAGCGGGGTACGACGATAATATCGTACTTGAAAATGTTTCCATGGATGTTTTTTCGGGCGATTTCATCGGTGTGATTGGCCCGAACGGCGGCGGAAAAACCACCTTGATCAAAACTATTCTGGGTCAGATCAAACCATTTTCAGGAGAAATAAACCTGCTCATCAGTAAAAGCAATATCGGTTATCTTCCCCAGGTCAATCAGATTGACAAACGTTTCCCGATTTCGGTGATCGATGTTGTTCGTTCCGGAAAAGCCAATTCAGCGCTGTTTTCATCGTTTCGAAAAAACAGCAGCGAGAAGGAAAAAGCTGAATCATTGCTGGCCGAAATGGGTATTACTGCGATCCGGAATAGGGCGATTGGTGAACTTTCAGGAGGACAAATGCAACGTGTGTTTCTCTGCCGGGCCTTGATGAATAATCCGGAATTACTGGTATTGGATGAACCCAGCACCTACGTTGACAATAACTTTGAAGGCGAATTGTATTTGAAGCTCAGGGAACTGAATGAAAAGATGGCTATTCTGCTGATTTCGCACGATGTTGGAACGATTTCATTTTTTGTAAAAACGATTGCCTGCATCAACCGTAATCTGCATCATCACCCAAGCAACATCATCAGCGAAGAACAACTGGCCTCTTACAATTGTCCGCTTCAGATTATAACACACGGAGCTATCCCCCATACAGTGCTTAAGTTACACGACGAATCCGATCATCATGGACATACTCATTGAGCTGTTTAGTTACGACTTTTTTGTAAACGCCTTTCTGGCTTCGGTTCTGGCAGCCATATCCTGCGGAATTATCGGGACCTACATCGTTTCGCGCCGCATCGTATTTATCAGCGGCGGCATCACCCACGCCTCGTTTGGCGGAATTGGAATGGGACATTATCTGGGTATCAATCCGTTGATTGGCGCAGGTATTTTTTCGATTTTATCCGGTATGGGCATTCAGTTATTCAGCAGCAAAGGCAAGGTGCGCGAAGATTCGTCGATTGCCATCTGGTGGTCGCTCGGAATGGCTATCGGGATTATTTTCGTGTATATGACTCCCGGTTATGCGCCCAACCTGATGAGCTATTTATTTGGCAGTATCCTCACCGTTTCAACCGGCGAAATCTGGCTGATGCTGGCACTCTCGGTAATTATCATTTTATTTTTCACTCTTTTCTACCGTACCATTTTATACGTCGCATTTGACGAGGATTTTGCCAAAACTTCGGGACTACCGGTTAATCTGTTTAATTATCTGCTGATGATCCTGATTTCACTGACCATTGTCCTGAACATCCGGGTGGTTGGAATCATACTGATTTTGTCGCTGCTCACCATTCCACAGGCCACAGCCAATATTTTAACCCGTGATTTTGGCCGGATGATGGTTTATTCTGTCGGTTTTGCTTTTCTGGCTTCATTCATCGGACTTCTAATCTCCTATTTTGCCGATATACCTTCGGGAGCAACCATTATTTTTACCCAGGTTGTACTTTTCGGAGTAGTTAATCTGATTAAAATACTCTTCAAAGAAAGGCAAAAATCGTTTCCTAATGGCTGACCCAAACAACATCGTAACGTGCAAACACTGTGGAAAGAACTGGGATAAAAAGCAGCTCGACCGGTCGTGCAGCAACTGTTTTGCCTGCACGGGCTGCGAAGCTTACCTTTGTCCGGAGTGCCGCTACGAAATTGTTGTTACGCCCCCAAAACAAATAAAAAGGGCCAATCGGGTAGATTAAAATTGTTGTTATTTTCTGCGATTACGAAAAGGATATTGTATTCTAATGTTCCGTTAAAGATAAAATCTTGCACTTTAGTGCTTAGAAGAGTAATATTTACCACATATTCGCCAATATTTACTAACAATCAAATCGTTCATAAGATGTTCATAACATTTCATAAATGAATTGATTGATCATTTTATTTATCAAACAAAAACAGTAAGCGCTTTAACATAAATTTTGATTCGAGATGAACTATTTCGAATCTTCCTATCGATGCATTATTGATTTTTCCTAATTCGAATTTCCTTAATTTGCCATATTTATTAACCTGAATGCCTTTATAAGTCCTGTAAATACTGTATTCCCTGATTTTTCGTCAAATTATTAATGATTTTTTATCAATTAATTCTTCTAATATTAATGATGCCACATTTACTTTGCAAATGCGAATTTAACCAGTAATCTTTCTGATTCGTTTTACAATGGTTGATAAACATTAAGTAAAATTTATACCTTTTAAACATTCGTACACTATCTTGCGACAAAAATCAAATCCCATTTTTAATTTGTAATTTCTATGAAAACAAAACTCTTAAAATTTACTATTTATGATTAAAAAAATCAGGTTTTTATTAGTAGCGCTCATTATTTTATCAGCTACTATTATGCAGGCACAGGTAACCTCATCCAGTATGGGTGGACGTGTTACTGATGCTGAAGGAGCTGTGATAGGTGCAACGGTGATTGCTACACACACCCCTTCAGGAACAACTTATGGTACTGTAACCAACATGGAGGGCCGATTCAACCTAAACGGTATGCGTGTAGGCGGACCTTACACTGTAGAAGTTACTTTCATTGGATATGGTGCATACACACAAAACAACATTACGTTGAGTTTAGGTGAAAACTATGTAATGAATGTTGTACTCTCAGAAGAAACAACATCATTAAATGAAGTTTTTGTTACGGCAACCCGCACAAAATTCTCTAATGAGAAAACTGGAGCAGTGACCAATATCACAAACAGCCAGATAGCTAATTTGCCTACAGTAAGCCGTAGCATTATGGACATTACCCGTCTATCACCATATGGAGGGAATGGTATGAGCTTTGGTGGTACAGATGGTCGTACGGCTAACTTTACTGTTGATGGAGCTAATTTCAACAATAACTTCGGTCTGAGTGACAGACTTCCCGGTGGAGGCAACCCAATTTCTATTGAAGCTATCGAAGAATTACAGGTTGTAATTGCTCCATACGATGTGCGTCAAACTAACTTTATTGGTGGTGGTGTAAACGCTATTACAAAATCTGGTACAAATACCTTCAAAGCTAGTGCTTATACTTATCACAGAAATGAAAACTTACGCGGTGATGCTGTTAATGGTCAACAAATTGCAGGAGCACGTGAAAAAGACCGTAATACAACGTACGGTTTCACTTTAAGTGGTCCAATTATCAAAAACAAATTGTTTTTCTTCGTAAACGGTGAAATGGCTAAAACACCAACAATTGCCAATCGTTGGAGACCTTCAATAGATGGTGTTGCTGATCCAGACAATTTTATCTCTCGCACAACAGAAAGCGATCTAAAGTCGGTTTCTGATTTTGTAAGTGGTAAATATGGATATGAAACAGGATCTTACACAAGTTTCCCGGCAGATGAAAGCAATAGCAAGTTTCTTGCTCGTTTGGATTGGAATATCACAAACAAACATCGTCTGGCTTTGCGTTACAACTACACAAAAAACCTGTCATGGATATCTCCTAATGCTAGTTCTATGGATGGTGGTACTCGTATGTCTGAGGCAAGAATGTCACAGGCTTCAATGTCATTTGCCAACTCGATGTATTCGATGGACAACCTTGTTCATTCATTCTCTTTTGACTTAAATAGTCGTTTATCGGAAAAAATATCGAACCAATTCCTGGCAACATTCTCTAAACTTGATGATGTTCGCGGAACAAACTCTGGTGCATTTCCTTTTATCGACATTTTGAAAGACGACCAAGCATACCTCTCTTTAGGTTACGAGCTATTTACCTGGAACAATGGTGTTCACAATAATGTAATGAACATTAAAGATGAGTTGACTTATTATTTAGGTAATCATAAAATTATTGGTGGAATAGCTTTCGAATATAAGATGGCAGATAACTCTTATATGCGTAACGGTACTGGTTACTATCGCTACTCTAGTCTCGATGACTTCTTAAACGAAGGAACACCTCAAATTGTGAACTTAACTTATGGTTACGATGGCGAAATTAATCCTGCGGCGCGCGTAAGAACGAACAAAATCAGTGCATACGCTCAAGACGACTATAGTGTTAGCGAAAGATTCAAACTTTCATACGGTCTTCGTATCGATGGTCTTATCTTTAACAATAATGATTTGATAACGAATCAAGCTATCCAGAAAATTGATTATGCTGGTCGTAATATCGACACTGGTGAGTGGCCTTCAACAAGTATCGTATTTTCTCCTCGTGTAGGTTTTGTTTGGGATGCTTCTGGAGACAAGAGTCTTAAAGTTCGTGGTGGTACCGGTCTTTTCTCAGGTAATTTACCGCTTGTTTTCTTCACCAATATGCCTACCAACGGTGGAATGGTACAGTATCAAGCACAGATAAATTCAGCGAACGCAGCAAAAAAAGGTTTCACAATGGATGAATTTGCCGGCGGACTTGTAACTGATGCTAACGGAAATGCTACAATAGCAGCACTACATGATAAATTGGTAGGTTTAGGTTATCCTACAACTATTTCACCTGAAGATGGAACAGTTCCTTCTGCAATTGCTGGTGTATCTTCAGATTTCAAGATGCCTCAAGTATAGAAAACGTCACTTGCTGTTGACTATGCATTCCCGACATCTTTCCCATTCTCTGCATCAATAGAAGGAATCTACAACAAAACGATCAACGGTGTTTCTATTTCTGATTGGAGTATTCCATCTGTAGGTGGTTTTGCTCGTTTTAACGGTGTTGACAATCGTCCGCTTTATCCTGCTGGTTATCGTTCTACCACAAAGGCATTCGTGTTAGAAAACACAAGCCGTGGTTATGGTTGGTCAGGCAACATCACCTTAAATGCTCAACCAACAGAATGGCTCAGCTTGATGGCTGCCTATACACACACAGTTGCTAAAGATGTAACAGGTATGCCGGGATCTAATGCAGAATCTGCATTTACATACGTTCCTACAGTAGAAGGCCCTAACAACATTAAATTGCACAATTCTCAATACACCACACCCGATCGTCTTGTGGCATCGTTTACT
>JBBSBP010000070.1:0-26715 GCA_038251165.1 Bacteroidales bacterium
ACGATTAACGATTAACGATTAACGATTAACGATTAACGATTAACGATTAACGATTAACGATTAACGATTAACGATTAACGATTAACGATTAACGATTAACGATTAACGATTAACGATTGAAGATTAACGATTAACGATTAACGATTAACGATTTAAAAAGGATAAGATGACACCTCGAGAATTAGAAGACAGACTCATTGTTTTTGCAGTTAGTATTATCCAATTATCAGATGGGATTAAACCATCAATTGGAGGTAGAAATTTGGCTGAGCAAATTGTCCGATCAAGCTCATCAACAGCCCTAAATTATGGAGAGGCACAAAGTGCAGAGTCGGGAAGGGACTTTGTTCACAAACTTGGTATATGTCTTAAGGAGGTTAGAGAGACGTTTATAAATCTTCGGATTATTGATAGAGCCAGACTTCATGCTGATCAGCAGCTTTTAAATACATTGAAAATTGAGAGTAACGAGTTGATTTCAATTTTTGTAAAAAGTATTGAAACAAGCAAACGTAAACAAGGCACACTCCCTCCCAAAACCCAACTTTAATCGTTAATCTCTATTCGCTAATCTTCAATCGTTAATCAAATGATCACCATCATACCAGCCATTGATCTTATCGACGCCAAATGCGTCCGCTTGTCGCAGGGCGATTACAGCCAAAAAACAGTTTACTATGAGCATCCGCTCGAAGTAGCCAAAATGTTCGAAGATGCCGGAATTACCCGCTTGCATTTGGTCGATCTGGATGGCGCCAAAGCCAAACACATAGTTAATTATAAAGTGCTGGAAATCATTGCAGCAAAAACAAGCCTGATCGTCGACTTTGGCGGTGGACTGAAGAGTGACGAAGACCTGCGTATTGCCTTTGAATGTGGGGCAGCTATGGTAACCGGCGGTAGTATTGCTGTGAAAGACCGTGAAACATTTCTGTACTGGATTGAAAAATATGGTCCGGAGAAAATTATTCTGGGGGCCGATGCAAAAGATAAAAAGATCGCCGTCAGCGGTTGGCAGGAAGTTTCGGAACTATCAATACTGAATTTCATCGAAAGCTATACCAGTAAGGGAATCCGCCAGGTTATTTCAACTGACATTGCCCGCGACGGTATGCTGACGGGTCCCAGTATTGAATTGTACAAAGAAATCATGGAGAAATTTCCAAATCTGGAATTAATTGCCAGCGGTGGCATTGCAACGATGAAAGATATTTACGAACTCGACGGAATGGGTGTTCCCGGAGTGATTACCGGGAAGGCAATTTACGAAGGGAAAATTAGTTTAGCTGAAATAAGAAAATATAACTTATAAAGGTTAATTTTAGTTAAAATAACCAAATAAGGTTAATTGTATTGATATTAACTTAATTTGGTTAACTTTGAACTATGGAAACTGAAAAGACAGTTGGTGTTATTACCGGAGATTTAATTCAATCATCGGCATTGGATGAAAAACAAAAGAATCTCCTGAAAGCGGAATTGGAGCGTTTCACTGCAAATAATCCTGATGTTCTGCTACCCTTGCAGTTTTATCGGGGCGACAGCTTTCAGCTTATGGTTGCAAAAGAAAAAGCTGCCCGGATTGCGGTAATGATGGAGGCTATTATTTTATCAACTGCAGGAACCTGGGCCCGGATTAGTATAGGAATCGGAAGCGTTTCTAAAATTACACCGGGCAATGTATTGGAGTCAGATGGTGAAGCTTTTCAACTTTCCGGCCACCAAATGGATGGAATGAAAGAAGAGGGGCGTTTGATAAAGTTAGCGATTGATTCACCGAAGTTCCAACCTATTTTGTCATCAGCTTTTTATTTGGCAGAAAGTATTATCTGGAATTGGAAGCCAGGACAAGCGTCCGTAATTTCGATGATTCCGGGTAGTAAAATGCAGAAAGAAATAGCTGAGAAACTAGATATTACCGGAGCTGCGGTGAGTAAAGCCTTGAAATCGGGCAGATGGGCTGCCATTGATGATTTTGTCAAAGCATACGAAGAAACTTTAAAGGAAATGTAATATGAATTCAATTTTTTTCCCGATGCTCGCCGGACATTTAGTTGCCGATTTTTGGCTGCAACCAGCAAGTTGGGTTTCGCATAAAAACGAAAAGGGTTGGAAGTCGAAGAAATTGATCCTTCATACTTTGATAGCATCGATTCTTCCGGTTCTTTTTACTTTCGAATTAAAACTATGGTGGTTTGTACCTTTCATTTTTGTGACTCATTATTTGATTGATGTCATTAAGTTAAAGCTCAAACAAAACATGTGGGTTTTTATAGGCGATCAATTGTTTCATATTGGGGTACTTTTGGGTTTGGCTACTTTTTTTGTTAACGTTTCACTTCCTGAATATTTTCGGCAATTTTGGATTTATACCAGTGGTTTTATCCTGATCACCACCCCGCTTGGAATCCTGACCGGAATGTTTCTGAAATCTGTGACCAAATCTTCTGGTAATTTGGTCCAGTTGAATGCTTCGGCATGGATTGGAATAATGGAACGCATCCTTATCGTCATTTTCGTTATTTCCGGACAACTTCAGGCGATTGGTTTTTTGGTTGCTGCCAAGTCAGTTTTCCGATTTAGCGAAACTCAAAAGGATGGGAACCAAAAAGCCGAATATTTTTTATTGGGAACACTGGGCTCATTTACACTGGCGATTGTTGTGGGATTGGGAATAAACTGGATCGTGAACCTGAAACTTTAAACTTTAATTTTTCGAACTGAAAACATGCTTGCAAAACGAATCATACCATGTCTGGATATTAAAGACGGTCAAACTGTGAAGGGCATCAACTTTATCAATATTAAAAGCGTGGGTGACCCTGTTGAACTGGGTGCACTTTATGCAGAACAGGGAGCCGACGAGCTGGTTTTTCTCGATATCACTGCCACTCACGAAGGCCGAAAAACCTTTGTGGAACTCGTAAAACGAATTGCCCGGGAGATCAATATCCCGTTTACAGTGGGTGGTGGCATCAGCGAATTGAAAGATGCCGACGCTTTACTGAGTGCCGGTGCCGATAAAATCAGCATCAACTCGTCGGCTGTACGCAATCCGAAACTGATCGATGATCTGGCATTGAACTTTGGAAGTCAGTTTGTTGTTTTGGCTATTGATGCACGAGGTGAAAACGATTACTGGACTGTGACGGTCAATGGAGGACGAATTCCAACCGATAAGGAATTGTTTTCCTGGGCCAAAGAAGGAGAAAGTCGCGGGGCAGGTGAAATCCTGTTTACTTCGATGAATCATGACGGAACGAAAAACGGATTTGCCAATAAGGAATTGGCAAAAATGGCTGATATGTTGCGGATTCCGATCATTGCTTCAGGTGGAGCCGGAAGCATGGACCATTTTGTGGATGTGTTTACTGAAGGGAAAGCAGATGCCGGACTTGCTGCCAGCATTTTCCATTATAAGGAAATAGCTATTCCGGATTTGAAAGCCTATTTAAAAAGTAAAGGGATTATTATACGATAAAACTTTATGCATCTTTGTGCGGAACTTTTGTCGCCACAAAGCATCATGAAGGGTATCAGGAGTAAAACAAAGAAAATAAATGGAAAATATACAATTGGATTTCACCAAACTTAACGGCCTTATTCCGGCTGTTATTCAGGATAATACAACCAATGTTGTTTTGATGTTGGGCTTTATGAACGAAGAAGCCGTTGCCAAAACTGAAGAAACCGGTCAGGTAACCTTTTTCAGCCGTACAAAAAACAGATTATGGACAAAAGGCGAAGAATCAGGAAACTTCCTGAATGTTGTTTCAATTGCAGCAGATTGCGATAACGACACCCTTTTGATTAAGGTGAACCCTGTTGGCCCGGTTTGTCACACGGGTGACGATACGTGCTGGGGTGAGGAAAATGAAGAAAGCGACCTTCAGTTTCTGGAATACCTGCAGGATTTTATCGATCAGCGGAAAGTGGAAATGCCGGACGGTTCTTACACCACTTCACTTTTCACAAAAGGAACAAGTACAATTGCCCAGAAAGTAGGAGAGGAAGCAATTGAAACCGTTATCGGGGCAATGGCCAACGACGATGAAAACTTTATTTACGAAGGTGCAGATCTGCTCTATCACCTCATCGTTTTACTGACGCATAAAGGTTACCGGATTGAAGATTTAGCTCGTGAATTAAAGAAACGACACAAATAATTGACGTCGCAAGCAAATTTTTCCGATTAAAAAGCGGTGGATTCTTTGACCAGAATCCACCGTTTTTTGTGTTTTAATGCGTCTAAATTGTTAAAAGAATAGTATTTACATAAACTTAACCTAGTGCTTGCCGTAAAACTAGGTTCGATTGGATTATTCGGCTATCTTTGCGCCTTCATTTTTGAACCCTATGCAGAAGATTAGAAACATTGCGATTATTGCCCATGTTGACCACGGTAAAACTACCCTGGTTGACAAGATGATTTACTATTGTAACATCATGAAAGAACACGAGAAGAAACAGGAGTTGATTCTCGACAGTAACGATTTGGAGCGCGAAAGAGGAATTACCATTCTTGCAAAAAATGTATCCGTTATATATAAAGATGTTAAAATAAACATCATCGATACTCCCGGACATGCCGATTTTGGCGGTGAAGTTGAACGGGTTCTAAACATGGCCGATGGTGTTTTGCTGTTGGTTGATGCTTTCGAAGGCACCATGCCTCAAACACGATTTGTTTTGTCAAAAGCACTTGCACTGGGTCTTAAACCTATTGTTGTAGTGAATAAAGTTGACAAACCAAACTGTCGTCCGGAAGAAGTTCATGAGCAGGTTTTCGACCTGATGTACAGCCTGAACGCAACGGAAGAGCAGTTGAATTTCCCGACAATTTACGGATCGGCCAAACAGGGCTGGATGTCGAATGATGTGAATGTGCCAACTGATAACATTACAGCTTTGCTCGATGCTATTATCAAATATATTCCAGGTCCTTTGCTAAATCCCGGTACACCCCAGGTTTTGATTACTTCGCTTGATTATTCATCATACGTAGGGCGTATTGCCATTGGTCGTATTCACCGTGGCGAAATTCGTGAAGGGATGAACGTTTCACTCGTAAAACGAGATGGCTCAGTAAAACGGTCCAGAATTAAGGAACTCCATACATTTACAGGTCTCGGACGTCAGAAAGTCGAAAAGATGATTTCGGGAGATATTTGTGCAATGGTTGGAATTGAAGGATTCGACATTGGAGATAGCGTTTGTGATTATGAAAATCCTGAACCATTGGAGCCGATTGCTGTAGATGAACCAACAATGAGCATGCTGTTCATGATCAATAATTCACCATTCTACGGAAAAGAAGGAAAATATGTGACTTCGCGCCATTTAAAGGAGCGTCTGGAAAAAGAGCTGGAGAAAAACCTGGCCTTACGTGTACTTCCTACTGATTCAGCCGATTCATACACTGTCTACGGTCGCGGGGTTCTTCATTTATCAATTCTGATTGAAACAATGAGGCGCGAAGGTTATGAACTTCAGGTGGGTCAGCCTCAGGTTTTATACAAAGAAATTGACGGAGAAAAGTGTGAACCAATCGAAGAATTACACGTGGATGTTCCGGATGAATATTCAGGAAAAGTGGTTGAAATGGCTTCGATGAGAAAAGGTGAAATGCAAACTATGGAACGCAAAGGCGACAGGATTCACCTCGAGTTTTTAATTCCATCGCGTGGTATTATCGGTATGCGTACCAACATGCTGACTGCAACTGCAGGTGAGGCTGTTATTAATCATCGTTTCATCGAATACCAACCCTATAAAGGTCCTATTGACAATAAAAATAACGGTTCCCTGGTTGCACTTGAAACCGGGGTGGCATTTGCCTATTCCATCAGTAAACTGCAGGACCGTGGAAATTTCTTTATCGATCCGACCCAGGAAATTTATGAGGGACAGGTTATTGGTGAAAGCACCAGATCTGATGATTTGACCATTAACGTGACCAAGCCGAAAAAACTCACCAACATGCGGGCTTCGGGTACTGATGATAAAACCAGGTTGATTTCACCAATTAAATTCAGTCTTGAAGAAGCTTTGGAATATATTAAAAGCGATGAATTGGTGGAGGTTACTCCTATGGCCATTCGAATGCGCAAAATATCTTTGAAAGAACACGAACGCAAAAGAGCTGCAAAAAACAGCTAATCTTTTAGTGAAAAAATAGTCATTTTATAAAGCCCTGATCTGTGAAAACGGATCAGGGCTTCAGCTTTTATGACTATCCTGAATCAGTTTTGCCAGGATTTTCAGTACGGCAGACGCTACTCTAAAAGACTATTTCTGATTGTCAGTTTCTTCTTCCTCAGTTTCGTCCTCATCCTCTTCATCTGCCAAATAGACCACATCCAAATCTTCATCTTCAAAAACCTGCTGTTTAGTTACCTGGGACAATGGTTTCAGGTTCGATGGAATTGGTTTGTTGACGCTATCTTCAAAGTATGGGAATACATCAATGATGTTGCAAACTGCAATCGAAGTTGCCTGATAAGGTACCAGGACATAGGATAGTCCGTCCTCAAGGCGTTGAAGTGCCTGTTTGATATCGTCAGCAGCAACAAGGAAATAATTGTTGATTTTCTTTTCTTTTCCGGCTTTTTCGTCGATCGTAACAATCGCTATTTTTGCCTTGTACCACCATTCGCCTACTTCGTGCGGAAAGATTTCGATGATGTTTGACTTTTTGATGTTGTCAACCATAAACTCACCACGTACCATGGTTTGTACTTGCTGAATAATACGTGTTTCAGCATCGGTAAACGTAACGGCATCCACCAGATAAACTTCGTTAACTTTTCGCTCGCGGCCGTCATCGTCAACTTTTACATATTTTACTTTACACTCGAACCAGGTTTGCATAGTCTAAATTTTTGAATTGCAAAGTTATTTTCTCCGTCCGGATTATCTTCAGAAATTGAAAATAGTTTTTCACAAACAACGAAGTTTTAATTGCCGGAAATATATTAACAGCAAACAGGCCTGCTGTCGGTTGACGGAAAGCCTGTTATCTTTTTTTTAATCTGAATGTATTGCATGAAGACTGGCAGATTGAATAAGCTGATGACTAAATGGTTGAAATATTCCAGAGTCTGCCAGTTGCCAGGTTGCGACATCATGCTAATTCAATAGTTTGTCAGCCATTGCATTGGCCAGTTCAATACATTGTTCTGTTTTGTTTTTTTTGAGTGTTCCCTTTTCTTCAACAGGGTCATAAACTAATTCCCACTTGATGTTTTCAGCAAATTTCTGAAGATTTTTTACTCCGCCGCCATTCCATCCGAACGAACCGAAAATACCAAGCAAATGATTTTTAATGCCCATGTGCTCAATTTTGGTCACCAGGCTTTCAACTGAAGGGAAAAGTTCGTTGTTATACGCGGCGCTCCCGATGATAAATGCCTTATATTTGAAAATGTCGCTGATTATGTAGGAAGCATGGGTTTTTGAAGCGTCGTAAACACGAATGTTTTTTATACCGCGAATGGCCAGCTGACGGGCAATTACATCGGCCATTTTAGCTGTATTTCCATACATTGAACCATATACGATCACAGCTCCGGGTTCAGTGGTATAGCTGCTCCATTTCCCGTAACGTTCAACAATGTAATCCAGATTGGTTCTCCAAACCGGGCCGTGTGTTGCTGCGAGCATTTTTACATCAAGGGTTTGTATTTTTTTTAAGGCACGTTGTGTATGCGGACAGTATTTCCCGACAATGTTGGTGAAATACCGCATCAATTCTTCTTCATAGTTGGCAAGATTCAGTTCGTCGTCAAAAATCCCTCCGTCGAGTGTCCCAAATGAACCAAAGGCATCACCTGAAAACAGTATCTTCTCAGTTATTTCATACGTTACCATAGTTTCGGGCCAATGAACCATCGGTATGGTAGTAAACGACAACCGGTGTATACCTAACGGAAGTTCAGAATCATCATATACTTCGAGGGTATTAACTGCTGACTGGTAATAGTTGGTCACCATATCGAATGTTTTTTTATTGCCAACCAGGGTGATGTTGGGGTATTTGGCTACTACCGCTTTTAAGGCTCCAGAGTGATCTGGCTCCATATGGTTAATTACCAGGTAATCCACCGGCCGGCCATTCGTCAGGGTTTCAATCTGGTCCAGGTATTCATCAATGAAAGTCCGTTCAACGGTATCGATTAGTGCAATTTTCTCATCCACAATTAAATATGAATTGTAAGATATTCCATAAGGGATGGGCCATAAGTTCTCGAATAAATGAGTTCTCCGGTCGTTAAAACCAAGGTAATAAATATTTTCGGCTAAATTAACCTGATGCATATTGAGTTATTTAGATGTCGTGTGTAATCGGATGCGAAAATAACAAATTCAGACAAACAGAACAAAGCTATTTCTATTTCACCCGAAATAAATGAAATGTTTACATACCTTGTGTCGGATATTTTGATTGGATTTTTATTTCCGTTAGGTCCCGGACCGGATGTACAATTCTGATCGGATAATTTTTAGGTTCGAAAAATGTTCATGGTAATTACCAGGTTAAGTTTTTTTGTTTTTATTATCATGCGGGTATCTTCAATCTGGGTACTTTGAATGAAATGATTATTTTTATACAAAAAATTCAACTCAGATGGATGTTATGAAGAAAAGCAGGCTTATGTTATTTCCCCGATTGAATAAATGGATTCTCATCATCTTTATAATATTACTTTCAGGTGCCGGATTTCGTGGTTATCAGCTTTACCGGTTCATTATGGACCCCAATATTCAAACACCCGGAAGTATTAAAATTCCTTTGAATGCAACTTACCAACAAGTAATTGACAGTCTGAAAAAGCACAATGTAATTATAAACTACAAAGCTTTCAACTGGGTGGCCAAACAGAAGAAATATGCCGAATTCATAAAGCCCGGGAAGTATTTGCTGGATAAAGGTTTGAATACAAATGAGATATTGAATATGTTGAAATCCGGAAATCAGGTACCTGTAAAAGTAACCTTTAATAATCTGCGCTTTATTGAAGAGTTGGCTGGCTCTGTTTCGAAATACATTCAACCTGATTCGATGGAACTTCTTGCGAAATTTACTGATCCGGTAGTTCAGGCGAAATTTGGATTTACCCAAAGTACCTTTCATTGTATGTTTATTCCCAATACCTATGAATTCTACTGGACTGCCACAGCTGATCAGTTTCTCGAACGTATGTCGATGGAATACAAACGTTTCTGGAATACAGAACGGAGAGAAAAAGCAGGAGAACTGGGTTTAACTCCTGAAGAAGTGATGACTGTAGCCTCAATTGTTCAGGAAGAAACCAATAGGAAAGACGAAAAACCGATTGTTGCCGGATTATACCTGAACCGCATCAAACGGGGGATGCCTTTGCAGGCCGACCCGACAGTCAAGTACGCTTTAGGTAATTTCCGGATCAAACGTGTATTGAACAGTCATCTGGCGGTTGACTCGCCATATAATACCTATAAGTACGCCGGCTTGCCTCCGGGTCCGATTAATTTTCCTGAAATTTCAAGCATTGATGCGGTTTTGAATGCATCCAAGACTCCCTATATTTTTATGTGTGCACGCGAGGATTTTTCGGGTTATCACAATTTTTCGAAAAATCTTTCCGGTCACCTCCAAAATGCACGGAAATACAAGGCAGCACTTGATTCACTGGAGATATTTCAGTAAATATAAATCCCAAATGATTTTTATTAATCAAAAATATCTTTCATTTTATCGAAAAAATTCCGGTCGGCCTGATCAGGTCCGTCCACAAAATTGGGTGATGATTGAAGTTTTTCGAGTAGCTTGCGCTCTTCCGCAGTAACTTTTTTCGGAATCCACACATGAACGCGTACCAGTAAATCGCCTTTCGCATAACCATTTACATCAGGTAAACCTTTGCCGCGCAAACGCAATATTTTTTCGGGTTGTGTACCGGCTTCTATTTTAACTTTCACCTTGTTGTCAACGGTTGGAATCTCTTTGGTTGTTCCCATGGTTATTTCAGGGAAAGTCACATACAAGTTAAATATCAGGTTGTTACCATCTCTGATCAGGTCAGGATGTTCATCTTCCTGAATAACAACAAAAAGATCACCACTGATGCCTGCACGCCTGCCGGCATTTCCTTTTCCGGAAACATTCAGCTGCATTCCTTCGCCAACTCCTGCAGGTATTTTGATGTTGATAACTTCTTCTTCGCGAACAACACCTTCACCCTGACAGTGAATACATTTGTTGGTAATCAGTTGTCCTTCGCCGTTACAGCTGGGACAGGCAGATGTAGTTTGCATCTGACCGAGCAGGGTATTCTGTATCCGGGTTACATGCCCGGATCCTTTACAGGTTGAACAGTTTGTATACGATGAACCGCCCTGTGCACCTGTGCCGCTGCAATGACTACAGGATACATATTTTTTTACCTTGATCTTTTTCTCTACACCGTTTAAGACTTCATGCAGATTCAAGGTGACCTTTACGCGAAGATCCGATCCGCGGTGCTGACGCGGACCACGACTGCGTGAACCTCCGCCGAATCCGCCAAAACCGCCGAATCCGCCGCCGCCGATAATATCGCCAAACATCGAGAAAATATCGTCCATCGACATATCGTGTCCGCCAAAACCAGCATTACTGCCCATTCCTGCATGTCCATACTGGTCATATTTCTGACGTTTTTCCGGACTACTCAGTATTTCATAGGCTTCAGCAGCTTCCTTGAATTTTTCTTCTGCTTCTTTGTTGCCGGGATTTTTGTCAGGATGAAACTGAATTGCTTTTTGCCGGTAGGCCTTTTTTATTTCATCAGCTGAGGCAGATTTGCTGACTCCAAGAATCTCGTAAAAATCGCGTTTTGTCATTTTAATCGAATAAATAAATCAGGCTTATTCGCCTATAATTACTTTGGGAAAACGTATTACTTTGTCGTTCAGATAATATCCTTTCTGAACCACATCCACAATTTTCCCTTTTAAATCTTCTGTTGGAGCTGGTATTTTGGTAATTGCTTCATGCAAATCAGTATTAAAGATTTGTTCTTTGGCTTCAATTTCCTTTATCCCATTTTGCTTCAGAAATTCCTGAAACTTGTTGTAAATAAGTTTAACGCCATCTTTTACATGACTCTCTTCTTCGACCAAATTCAATGTTTGCATGGCACGGTCGAAATCATCAATTACCGGAAGAATACTCATTAACAGGCTTTCACCTGCGGTTTTCAACAATTCCATACGTTCCCTTAAGGTACGTTTCCGGTAATTGTCAAACTCGGCCTGTAACCGAATATGTTTATCTTTTAGTTCAACCAGTTCTGATTCAACTTTTTCAAGTTGTTCTTCTACTTTTATTTTTTTATGGCTTTTATCTTTTTTTGATTCTTTTTTGTGTTCTACGGATTCTACTTCCTGTACAGTTAAATCCGGTGTTTCATTTTCAAGTTGCTCATTAATTTTGTCGTTATTTGCTGTCATTGTACTTGAATTTTAAAATTTTCCTGGAATATTATTGAGTTAATAATTTAAATTTAAACCTGTTCATATGCGTTTTGCATGAATTTACCGTGCTGAATTCATGATCATCCCATTGAGGATATTCACTTCGCTTCTGATCATTTTTTTGTTGCCAACTTTGATTTTTTAACGCAAAATCACTGTTTCGAACCCGCAGCTGCAAATATACTGCCATTGGGTTTACGATTGACAAATTGGCATTTTAAATCCCTTGAAACTGACATTCTTCATTTTCTGATAACTATATTGGCAAATTTGAATACATCCTGCGTGTTGGAATCCCCGTATTAACAGGATTTGAAGAATATGAAGGTATTTAGCAGTGTTGAATCCAAATGGGATAATTAACTCCTGATCAGATTGCCGGAAGAAGGAAAAGATAAAACGAGAAGAAGGGCAGCCCGATGATGCGGACTGCCCTTCTTCCAAAAAAAAAAAATCTTATTTCTGTAAATCCTTTATGGCTTGTTCAAGTGCCGGCCCACGAAGTCCTTTGCCTACAATTATGCCATCCCCATCGATCAGAAAATTGTTTGGGATTCCGTTAACACCATATATTCCTGCATATTTGGATTGCCAGGCCTGTAAATCGCTGACATGATATTCCCAGCTCAGTTTGTCAGCTTTAATTGCAGCTTCCCAGGCAGCTTTGTCTTTATCAAGTGAAACACTGAATACAGTGAATCCCTTGCCATTTATAAATTTACCGTCCTTGAATTTTTCGTATGCTGCTACCAGGCTTGGATTTTCTCTGCGGCATGGGCCGCACCAGGATGCCCAGAAATCTATTAATACCAGTTTCCCCTGCAAAGACGATAATTTAAGATCCTTTCCATCAAGTGTTTTTTCGGTGATTTCAGGAGCCTTGTTACCAATGCCTAATCCGATGACGGCTTCTTGACCGTCTTTTTTTAATCCGTCCGCATTTGCAACGGTTACCATCACAAAAAGTACAGCAAAAACCAGTGTAATTTTCATTTTCATATCTATGCTTTTAGTTTTAATTCATTTCATTTGCTGACAAAAATAACAATTCAGGAACAGGTTTCATATATCATCAGTTTTTGTTATGAAACATTAACAACAGTAGAACCGGAAATTTCGGTTTGTCATTGCATTCAAATTCTGACAATCCATGTTTCCATCGGTATGAAACCTAAAGAAAGCAAAACATCGCTGACTACACAAATGTTATGTTTTTTTTTGTGTATTGAAGTTTAAACATCGGAAATGCAATCAGTCCATCCGGATAATGCTTGCCCCTATGGCATTCAGCCGATCATCAATGTTTTCATACCCGCGGTCGATCTGTTCAATGTTTGAAATCAGACTGGTTCCCTGGGCCGATAAAGCAGCTATCAGGAGGGCAACGCCGGCACGAATATCGGGAGAGCTCATGTTGGTTGCCCGGAGCGGATTTTTATGATCGAGTCCAATAACAGTTGCCCGGTGCGGATCGCAGAGAATGATACGGGCGCCCATGTCGATCAGCTTATCAACAAAAAACAGGCGACTCTCAAACATTTTCTGGTGAATCAGTACGCTTCCCTGGGCTTGCGTTGCAATAACCAGGAAAATACTGAGTAAATCAGGCGTAAGTCCGGGCCAAGGAGCATCGGCGATGGTCATAATCGATCCATCAATAAATGTTTCAATTTCGTAGTGGTCCTGGGCAGGAATGAACAAGTCGTCATTCTGTTCTTCAATCTTGATTCCCATTCGTTTAAACTGCTCGGGGATGATGCCCAAATGCTGAATTCCGGCATTCCGGATGGTAATTTCAGAACTGGTCATGGCTGCAAGCCCTATGAAACTTCCGACTTCAATCATGTCGGGCAGTATGCGATGTGCGCATCCTTTGAGTGAACCAACACCGGTTACGGACAGGAGGTTTGAACCAATTCCTTCGATAATTGCGCCCATTGAAACCAGCATTTTGCAAAGTTGCTGAACATAGGGTTCGCAGGCGGCATTGTATATGGTGGTCGTACCATCGGCCATTGAAGCCGCCATTACAATGTTGGCCGTACCGGTTACTGAGGCTTCATCAAGAAGCATGTAGGTTCCCTTTAATTTGGAAGCTTCAACGCTGTAAAAATGTTCATCCGGATTGTAATAGAAAGTAGCTCCCAGTTTCTGCAGACCGGTAAAGTGAGTATCCAATCGCCGTCTTCCGATTTTATCCCCTCCGGGTTGCGGGATGTATCCGATTCCGAAACGGGCCAGAAGCGGTCCCAGGATCATGATAGATCCCCGCAGACTGGCTGCCTGACGGGCGAAAGCATCGGTTTTGAGGTAATCGAGCTGAATTTGGGCGGCATGAAAAGAATAGGTCCCTTTTTTTATCCGTTCGGTTTTTACACCGAGTTGGCTTAATATTTCGATCAGTTTAATAACATCACTGATTTCAGGAATGTTGGAGATCTCTACCTCCATGGGTGTCAGCAGAACTGCACAGATTACCTGAAGCGCTTCATTTTTAGCGCCCTGCGGGTATAATTCGCCATGTAGTTGGTTTCCACCCTTAATTTTAAATGTTGCCATCCGAAAGTAAAATACGGTGTAGTCTGGATACTTACATGATCCTCAGTCGTTTATTGCCGCTGTTGTTTGCGGTCATCAGATTTCTGATATTTTCTTCCCGGACCATTTCCCGGATTTTGTTTTTTCTGATTCCGGTATAAGATATCCTTGGTTTCGGTGAGTACAAGGTCGTTGCATTTTATCTTACCTTTCGAAAGCTCTTCAATATCCGACAGAATTTTGTCATCGGTAACCGAATCTTTGTTCCACATCACGTAACTCTTCTTCATGTGGTTGGCAATCAGTTTAATCAGCAAATCGCGTTCTTTCTCATCTTCGTGAACAGAAGCTTTTTCAATCAAAAACTCGATAGTTTTGCCATAGTGACGGTATCTGATCTTGTTATTATCATAAGGGATCCTTTGAGGAGGTGTATTGAAAAACTCCGGAGAAGGAGGAGTGTAGGGGAAATCGATGTCTAATTTAAAATTAGACATGATAGCCAGATGATCCCAAAGCTTATGCTTGAAATCATTGATATCTCTCAGGTACGGATACATGGTACCCATGATGTCAATAATAGTTCTGGCAGCCCTGTTTCGTTCATTACGGTCTTCAATCGTCAGGCAATGATTGACCATGTTCTGTAAGTTTCTTCCATACTCAGGAATCGCCAGCTTACTGCGATTAGAATTATAATCCATGTAGATAAATAATAGTTAACTTTTAAATCAGGTAATTCAGGCTGTTATCTCAAAAGAGGATATCTGTGCAGATAATCAGGATGAGGATAATCTTGTTGCAAAATAAATCAAAATAGTTTTGCCGGTAAAAAAAAATCAGCAAAAACCAACGAAACGTGTCCCGATGAGTCAGGATCAATTTCGTGCGTACAAATCTAAGAACAAATCCGTAACTCCAATGTTTTCATTAAAAAAATAAAATTACGGTACAAAACTAACTAATTATCCTGAGTTTAGCGAATTTCAGCAAAAGTTGTTTTTTTCCGGCATTCTGGAAAAACACGGTAGCCTTTATATCGGGCGATTTTCCTTCCATTTGCAGAACCTTTCCACGACCGAAACGCTGATGATCAACAATCATTCCAGCCTGGATATCTTCCGGATTACTGTATTCAAAAGCGTCGGTTTCTTTTTTTGCTTCCCTCAGTTTTATTAATTTCCGTTGCAAATCGGGTTGATTGACCGATGATGATCTCAATCTTGAAATCGGAGAACGCTGCGGTCGTGGTTTGGGTGCATTAAAAGGAAGGTCCTGGTCTGTGCCAAAATAAGCTGAATCTTTCTCCACTGGAAGGTTCAGGTACTGCGGATCAATTTCGTCGATAAACCGGCTTTTGTCACAGTAATCCAGTTTCCCCCATTTGTAGCGCTGTCGTGCATAAGTAATGTAAACATTCTGCTCGGCCCTTGTAAGTGCAACATAAAACAACCGGCGTTCTTCTTCAAAATCTTCCAGCTTTTTTTGTCCCGTCTGGTTCGATGGGAACAGGTTTTCTTCCACTCCGACAATGAAAACGTTCTTAAATTCAAGCCCTTTAGCCGAATGGATGGTCATCATGGTCACACGGTCAGTATCTTCCGGCTTTTCGTTATCCTGGTCAGTCAGCAGGGCAATATCTTCCATGTAATTGTTTAACTTACCGGGTGTTCCTTCCTCCCGGGCTGTAATCGAAAATTCCTGTATACCGTTGAGCAATTCCTGAATATTTTGGTAACGACTTACGCCTTCCGGAGATTGATCTTTGTAAAGATCTTTCATCATATCGCAACCGGTGGCAATTTCGCTGGCCAGTTCGAAGGCATCGTACATTTCCTGTTTCTCACGGAACAATTCAATGAGTTGGGTAAATTCCCGGATCTTAGCTGCTGTCCCTTTATTAAATTCGCTGAGCAACAAGGGAACATTGGTTGCAAATTCCCAGATACAAAGATTATTGTGTGCGGCAAACTGTTCGAGTTTAGTCAGGCTGGTCTGTCCGATTCCACGTGCAGGGTAGTTGATAATCCGTTTAAAAGCCTCGTTGTCTTTCGGATTGATGACTAACCTGAAATAACCAAGTAAATCCTTTATTTCTTTTCGCTGGTAAAAAGACAGACCTCCATATATTTTGTATGGAATATTTCTTTTCCGCAGGGATTCTTCAAAAATACGCGACTGTGCATTGGTCCGGTACAGAATGGCATAATCCGAAAAGTTATAATGGTCGCGCATCCGGGTTTCAATAATCTCGTTCGAAACCAGGTAACCTTCCTCGTTATCGGTAATGGCGCTCATGACTTTGATTAACGCACCTTTCTCTTTTTCTGAAAACACATTTTTCTTGATTTGCCTTTTGTTACGGGCAATAATACTGTTGGCAGCATCAACAATGGTTTGTGTCGAACGGTAATTTTGTTCGAGTTTGTAGACGATGTGATCCGGATAATCCTTCTGGAAATTCAGGATATTTTCAATCCGCGCTCCCCGGAACGAATAAATGCTTTGTGCATCGTCGCCAACTACGCAAATGTTGTTGTGAGCAGCAGCCAGCTTTTTAATGATCATGTATTGCGAATGGTTCGTATCCTGGTACTCATCGACCAGAATGTATTTAAAAATGCGTTGATATTTTTCAAGAATTTCAGGATGGTTCCTGAAAAGTGAATTGGTTTTCATCAGCAGGTCGTCGAAATCCATGGCTCCTGCCAGAAAGCACCGTTTGGAGTATTCCTTGTAAATCAGACTAATCAAAGGCATTTTAATGCTTTGGTCATATTCAGCCGTTTCGGGCAGTTTGGCATATACTTCCGACGAAACCAGGTTGTTTTTGGCTGCTGATATCCGTGATGAAACCACCCCGGGTTTGTAGGTTTTGTCGTCGAGGTTTAAATTCTTAATTATACTTTTAATCAGGCTTTTGGAGTCGGCTGAATCGTAAATGGTGAAGTTCTGCGGATAGCCGGTCGTTTCGGATTCAATCCTTAATATTCGCGCAAAGATGGAGTGAAAAGTTCCCATCCACAGGTATTTCGCGATATTTTGGCCAACCATGACCGCGATCCGGTTTTTCATCTCTCTGGCTGCCTTGTTGGTGAAGGTCAGCGCCAGTATGGTTCCGGGTTTAATCCCGTTTTTTATCAAATGCGTAATCCGGTATGTTAAAACCCTTGTTTTACCTGATCCTGCCCCGGCAATGATCAGTGAGGCTCCTTGAATATTTTCAACGGCTTCCCTCTGAGCCCCGTTTAGTCCTTCTAAATAATTCTGCACTATTTTTTTTATTTCTAAATTGACGTCAAAAGTAAACTAGTTTTTCCTGTTTTTCAGGTTTGCAAGGTAAGTAGTTTTCAACAATACAGGTTCAGAAAATTTTAAGGACCATAAAAGATAAATCAATTTTTAGCGTTAATATTGTGAACTGTTAAAGAAACCGAAGAATGAACCGATTTAAATTACCTGCTCTGTTACTAGTTTTTAGCTTATTTGTTTTTGCTCCCTTTGCCGGATCTGCACAGATCACTTCCAACGATGGTATGGTTTCGGGGATTACATATTCAAACGGGAATAAGGATAGTGTTTATGTTTTCTGTGGAAATAAGGGAGAATTAAATGCCTCTTTAACTGCAAATATGCCTGCCGGCGAATCCGGAACTTTTGAATGGCAGAAATATAACCTTCAGTCCGGAATTTTTGAATTGTTTTCAGGCGATCTGTCGGGAAGTACCAGTTCAACGATTTCCAACCTGGAGAATGGTTGTTACCGGGTGAAGATCAGCGCTGTTTCAGGAGAAAAAATCTATACCGCCTGGTCTTTCAATAATTATATCGAAGCTGCTGCGGAGCTGCCTGAATCGGACTGTAATTCCATTACACTGAATGGTACTTTTGATTCCCCGGCATTAACTTACATTGATTTGCCAACCGGACAAGCCCGGGAACTGGTCAAAGATATCCAGGTCAAATGGTCGGAAGGTAATGTGGTGGTTAGCCGGGTAATTTCTCCAAAAATATTCAATCCGCCAACAAAAGATACCGATTATACCCTTGAAGTTTCCGACCGTTTTGGGTGTAAAGCTGAAGCTACAGTCCGTTACATTTCAATTGTTACCAAAGCGCTCTTTTCGGTAAGTGTCGATAAGGGCGAGGCCCCGCTCGAAGTGACTTTTACCAATCAGTCGGAGAATGGTGACCCGGGTAAATTTGAATGGTTTATTTTCAGGGATCTTGACGAAATAAAGGCGGATGCTGAAAAAAATCCGGGCGCTGTCATCGACAGTATTATGGAAAAGCTGTATAACGAAAGTCCGGTTTATACCTTTGAAAACTCCGGATCGTTCAAGGTGAAGCTGGTTTCCAAAAAGGTATCGGAATTGTATACCTGTTACGATACGGTTTACCTGGATGGATATATTGTTGCTGATACTTCGTTTGTCGATGCTCCCAATGTATTCACTCCAAACGGCGATGGAACGAACGATGAATTCATCGTGAAATTCTGGTCCATGAAGGAAATTAAAATCTCGATTTTCAATCGTTGGGGAAAATTGCTGCACGTTTGGGAAAGCAACAATATAATTAATTACGGAAACACGATTGATACCGTACCTCAGGCAGTCTGGGACGGAAAAATTGGCGGTAAATACGCAAGTCCGGGAGTTTATTATTACGTTGTGGACGGTATAGGGCGAGATGGAAGAAGACGAAAAGCGAATGGATTTTTTCATCTGTTCAGGGGAAAATAATCATGATAGTAATGTTATTTTGAATTATCATCATTGTTCATCGTAATCAAATATAAATTGAAAACCCGGGTGGCATTCCCGGGTTTTCAATTTCGTAAAACAAAGATTAATAAGTTAACTCTAAATTGGTAATCATTTGTAAATGTGATCCCACGCTCTCGTTCTAATAATTAAAAAACCACCTTCAACCCAAATCTTATATTTTCCGGAATAGGACAAATTTATGGCATCCTTTTCTATACAATTTTTATACGTACAATTCAAAGGTCCTTCAATATTTATCGAATCTTTCGAAATAAATTCATAAGTTTTAGAACAACTATTACAGTCTATTGAAAAAGAAACTTGCCCATTATTAAATTCCAAATAATGATATCCTTCAGGATACAATACTTTTCTGGTTTGTGGGTCTCTGAATTTTTCCAGAACCCATCTTCTGTTTTCAATAACTGGTGGACTGGCAAATCCTGCAGCGTAAAGAAAAATAAGCAATAGAATTGTTTGTGAGAGTTTTGAGATAGTTTTCATTTTTTTTCTTTGATTTATGATCGCTTACAAAAGGAAATCTGATGATCAAATTTTTGATCAATAAATAAAACGACATAATTTCATTCTTATTACTTATTTTGAGATTCGGGTTAAATCATCTCATTCAATATATATTTTATCTGAGGATCTAAAAAATAAAAAAACCCGGGACCGCAAGCCCGGGTTTTCGTTTAATTAAGAATTGAGTATGAACAAATGGTCTTTATTCTTCTTTTTCTTCAGCCGCATAGGTTGCCAGCAGTTCTTCCTGTACTTCCTGCGGTACTTTTTCGTAAGCTGCAAATCTCATGTTGAATACGCCTCGTCCTCCTGTCAGGGAACTCAATGAGGTCGAGTATTTATTCATTTCCTTCAGCGGAACACGTGCAGATATTTTTTCATATCCTCTTTCACTTCCCATTCCCATAATTAATGCACGGCGTCCCTGCAAATCGCTCATTACATCTCCCATCCGGTCGCTTTGAACCCAAACATCCAATTCATAGATTGGTTCGAGAATTTTTGGACCCGCGTTTTTAAAGGCGATGCTGAAGGCGTTACGGCCTGCCAGGCGGAAAGAGATTTCGTTTGAATCAACCGGGTGCATTTTGCCATCGTAAACGTAAACCCGGATATCACGGGCATAAGATCCGGTGAGAGGACCTTCTTCCATTTTTTCCATAATTCCTTTCATAATAGCCGGAAGGAAACGGGTATCAATTGAACCGCCTACAATACAATTGTGAAAAAGCAGCTTGCCGCCCCAGGATAATGGATATTCCTGCGTATCACGAACAGATATTTTTTGGTCTTTGCCGTTCATGACGAACATATTCTTAGGCGGACTATCTTCTTCAAACGGTTCAATAATTAAGTGAACTTCGCCAAATTGTCCGGATCCACCCGATTGTTTTTTATGTCGGTAATCACCCGTGGCCGATTTGGTAATGGTTTCGCGGTATGGAATTTTCGGGGTTTTAAATACAATGTCGAGTTTATGAATATGATCAAAGTACCATTTCAGGGTGTTCAGATGATATTCTCCCTGTCCTTCGACGATCAGTTGTTTAAGTTCTTTGAAATAATTAACAATATAAGTTGGATCTTCTTCCTTTACCCGGTGAAGAATTTCACCAACTTTTTCATCGTCGGTTTCAGAAACTGCATTGATAGCGATCCTGAATTTTGGTTCAGGGAATACAATTGGCGCAAATTTCAGATCCAGTTCTTTTTCGCAGAGCGTCTGGTTGAATTTCGTGTCTTTCAACTTAACCGTACAGCCGATATCGCCGGCAACCAGTTCCGGAACGCTGGTGCGGCTTTTCCCGGCGGTCACAAAAAGTTGCGAGATTCTTTCCTTGCCATTGTTAAACGTGTTGTACAAATCCTTTCCTTCGGTTACTTTGCCTGACATCACCTTGAAATAGGTTACTTCACCCACGTGTGGTTCGAGTGCTGTTTTAAATACAAACAAGGAAGTCGGACTTGAATCAATCATCACTACGGGTTTACCCTGAGTGATTTCGCGCATAGGCACCTGACCCGGAGAAGGAGCGATATTGCAAACAAATTCGAGTAAACGGCCAACTCCCATATTCCTCTTGGCCGAAGTACAGAAAACAGGGAATAAATCGCGTTTAGTCATCCCGATCCGAATACCCTTGCGCATATCTTCCTCTGATAATGAACCCTGCTCGAAATACAATTCCATCAATGATTCTTCATTTTCAGCGGCCATTTCAGCCAGTTCGTTATGCAGTTCATCGGCATGTTCCTGTTCTGAAGCGGGTATATCAAGTACATCCGGTTTCCCTCCATTGGGGCCGTATTGATACATTTTCATGGTTAATACATCGATAATCGAGTTAAACCCGATGCCTGTTTCAACAGGATACTGGACTATGGTTACTTTATTCCCGAATTTGCCTTTTAAATTTTCAACATCCTGATCATAATTGGCATTCTCGTTGTCCAGATGGTTCAATACAAAAATCAGTTTACTGTTGGCCGCTTCAGCATGGCGGAAGGCAGATTCTGTTCCTGCCCCAATCCCGGTTGAAGCATCAATAACCATCAGGGCAAGGCCTGCAACCTGAAGCGAAGAGACTACGCCACCGCAAAAGTCATCCATACCGGGATTATCCAGGATGTTAATTTTTTTGCCGTTGATTTCAGTATACATGAGCGAAGAAAAGACCGAGTTGCCGTATTCCTGCTCTATCAGATGGTAGTCGGAAACGGTGTTTTTACTTCCGACGTCACCTCTGCGGTTTATTACTCCACCCTCGAAAAGCATAGCTTCCGCAAGGGTGGTTTTCCCACTGCCAGCATTACCAATTAGTGTAATGTTGCGAATTTCTTCTGTTTTATAGACTTTCATATGTCGTAGTTATTTGGTTTTTTACTCATTCATTATCAGCTTTCTGAGGCTGTAATCAACAGAGAGGACCAAAATTAGTAATAATTAATTAACAATCAAGATGAAGCCGGACAACTTGGAATTGTTACGTGAAACAGCGTTTTGGCTTAAGTTTAAAGGCAAAGACAATCAATGGATTGTGTTTTTTAAGGATTATTAACGGTTGGTGTAAGTGTATGCAAGCCAGGTAAATATTGCAATAACATGTTTTTGAATATTTTTTAGAATTGTTTAAAAGTTGTATAAGATCAGAATCGGCAAACCGATCTCTTTTTTACCGGATGACAGTTTTTGTACATTTAAAATTAGCATGACTGTAAACAGAAAGATTAATTAAAATCTGCTATTTTTGAGCAACATAAAATTCGGTATGCCTAAATTTCCCTTTTTCAAACAATATGATGCCATGGATTGCGGTCCCGCGTGTCTCCGCATGATTGCTGCATTCTACGGGAAATCCTATTCACTTCAGAAACTTCGTCAGTTGGCTCATATTTCGCGTGAAGGAGTTTCACTGCTGGGTTTGAGTGAAGCCGCCGAAGCCATTGGCTTTCGTACCATCGGCGCCCGGATTACCATCGAACAATTGCTGGAAGTGCCAAAACCATGCGTGGTTCATTGGGATCAGGCTCATTTTGTGGTGGTTTACAAATATCGGAAAGGGATCATTTCTGTTGCTGATCCGGGCTTTGGACTGGTTGAATATTCAGAAACTGAATTTAAAAAACATTGGCTGGCTACCGTCAGGCAAGGCGAACAAAAAGGAATTTGCCTGATGTTTGACCCAACGCCGGCTTTTTTTGACCTTGAAGGGGAACAATCGAAAAGAAGCGATTTCCGATTTCTCCTAAAATACCTGAAACCTCACAGGAAACTGATCATTCAGTTGGTTCTTGGTTTTCTCGCTGGTAGTCTGCTTCAGCTCATTTTCCCGTTTTTAACCCAGAGCATTGTTGATGTTGGTATAAATACACAGGATATCAACTTTATATACTTGATACTGGCCGCGCAGATGATGCTTTTCATCAGCCGGATGACGGTAGATTTTATCCGGTCGTGGATTTTGCTCCACATCAGCACACGTATTAATATAAGTATCATTTCTGATTTTCTGATCAAGCTGATGAAGTTGCCGATTGGATTTTTCGATACCAAAATGATTGGCGATTTGCTTCAACGGATTGGCGACCATCGCCGGATCGAACGATTTTTAACCTCACAATCGCTCAATGTCATCTTTTCAGTTTTTAATATTGTGATATTCAGTATTGTGCTGGCATTCTACAGTTGGCTGATCTTTTTTGTATTTCTGTTTGGTTCTGTATTGTATTTAGGTTGGATTTTCCTGTTCCTGAAAAAGAGACGAGAACTCGATTTTAAACGGTTTGCCCAACTGGCAGACAACCAGAGTAAATTGATTCAGCTCATCAACGGGATGCAGGAAATTAAGCTGAATAATTACGAACGGCAGAAACGATGGGAGTGGGAGCGTATCCAGGCACGTTTGTTTAAAGTGAACATCGGAAGTCTTTCATTGCAGCAATACCAGCAGGCAGGTTCGGTTTTTATCAACGAAACCAAGAATATTTTCATTACGGTTCTGGCTGCCACTGCGGTGGTTCGTGGCGACATGACTTTGGGTATGATGTTGGCCGTGCAATATATTATAGGTCAGATGAACAGCCCACTTGATCAGATGATCGAATTTATGCAGGTTTCGCAGGATGCAAAAATCAGTCTCGAACGGTTGGCCGAAATTCATGTCAACAAAGACGAGGAAGAAGATCAGGAAGGGAAGCTGGAATCATTGCCGGCTTTGGCTGACATTCAGATTTCAAATTTGGTTTTCCAGTATGAAGGGCCACATTCTCCCAAAGTGCTCGATACGCTGAATCTCACCATTCCACATGGAAAAGTGACAGCCATTGTCGGAACCAGTGGAAGCGGAAAAACTACTTTGGTGAAGCTTTTACTTGGTTTTTATCCTCCGGTATCAGGCTCGATAAAAGTGGGCGAATCCGATTTGTCGAATTACCGGCAACATTGGTGGCGAAGCAAATGTGGCGCGGTGATGCAGGATGGATTCATTTTTTCGGATAGTATTGCTACCAACATCGCCGTTGGTGACGAGGAAATTGACAAAATCCGCCTGAATTATGCGGTGCGAATGGCGAATATCCGTGAATTCATCGAAGGATTGCCTTTGAACTACAACACAAAGATTGGTCCCGAAGGAGTTGGCCTCAGCCAGGGACAGAAACAGCGTATTTTAATCGCCCGTGCCATTTATAAAAATCCTGAATTTATTTTCTTCGACGAGGCCACCAATGCGCTGGATGCCAACAATGAAAAGGTAATTCTGGAAAACCTGAACGAATTTTTCGCCGGAAAAACAGTGATTGTGGTAGCACACCGTTTAAGTACAGTCAAAAATGCCGATCAGATTATTGTACTTGAAAAAGGGAAGATCATCGAAACCGGAAACCATGAGCAACTGACCAACAACCGCGGAGCTTATTACGATCTTGTGAAGAATCAGTTGGAGCTGGGAAATTAAGCAAAAAATCATTCTATTCTAAACAACCTATTGATTTTCACCTTTATATTGTATATTGCAGGAACGTTGGATAAAATACTTTGATGTCGTTTGCAACTTTATGGGGATAGTGCGACCTTCAAACTTTCGTGCTGACAACCAACATTAAACGAAGACAAAAACTTTTCACATGGACATTCCACAAGATTTAAAAAAGCAGTTTGACGCATTGACAATTGACAAGCATCCAAAGTCAATTTGTATTTCAAACTACAAAGGCGGTGTTGGCAAGACAACCATAACGACATTGCTTGGCTACTACCTTGCAAACAAAGGCAACAAGGTTTTGCTTTTTGACATTGATCCACAATGTAGTTTGTCTTTAGCAGTTGGATTTTAGCCAGAGAAAGTTGATAAAACAGCTTTCACGATTTATCATTTGGTGACTCCGAACAAATGGCACAACATCAAGAAAGTAAAATTTCATGAGTATGTGGATGATGTTCCCGACAAGTTTGCACCAAAGACCTTGAAGATTATTAAAGGTGCATTTAATGTTGACGAGTTAGACATTGAAATAACAAGAGCAATAGTAGAAAACGATAAGACAGCCGACATGCTTTTCGGTTATTGCCGTAATATGCTCAATAGCTTTAAGGACTTTGATTACATTCTTGTTGACTGCCCACCAAATAAAATGTATTTGACACAAGCAATGCTTCGGGCTTGTAGTTATTTTATGACTGTTACAATTCCCGACAAGATTTCAGTTTATGGTATGCCACGACTATTGCGTTGGGTAAGAGAAATTCCAAAGAACGAAAAACCTAAAATGTTAGGTGTAGTTCTCAATGCGGTTAATCGTGCAGGTGGTAACGAGTTTGGAACAATTAATCAACAGTCAGCTATAACAGATTTGCTGACAGCTGTGAGCAAAGATTTAGATGTAAATGAAAAAGCAATCATTGGAGAGCATCCAATTATTGCCCGTATTCCACGACTTGATGTTGTTTCAAGATTTTTAAGTCAAGGTTCTGAAAAGATAGCTTGGTTTGACTTGAAAAAATCTGCAAGTGAACAGCGTTCAGTTTCAGAAATAATGATGACTTTCGTGTCACGAATTGAAAAAAGAATTTCCGACTATGCCAAAATTTGATTTCTACATTAACCCTGGTGACGAACTACCAAAAAAACTGCAAACAATTTTGCAGGACTACTTCGCTGAAAAAGATTTTGAAAAACTTTTGAAGTTTGGAGGGAGAGTTCAGATTTCCGTTACTGCACCTTTCACCGACAGAAAGGAACAAGACAATACACTTTTAATTGATGATGCTTTCATTTCAGAGCTTAAAAAAAATCCTTCGCAGTCAGACGAGAAATTAAAAACGCTTACTAAAAAACAGCTTGTGAAAGTTGCGACACTTTTAAATTTTCCGACAACTGCAAAAGCAACAACAAAAGAAATTAAGAAAACTATTAACGACCATTTAAGCTCATCTGAAAAGTGGGACAAAATTTCGGGAGCATGATAAGGTTACCAAGTCTGCCCCCTTTGAGCGAAAGCGGTAACGAGGTTGTTGGTTCAGCGTTTATGGCGCACTTATCCCTGCAGTTAGGCGTGTGATTATTCTGGTGAAAAGGTTTGGTAATATTCAAATTGTCTATTAATGAATCAAATAAAGAGTTATAAACTCAAAACCAAAGTGCTGGTGTATTGGAGAATTCCCAATGATATTTTCTAAATTTAGAAGAATAATCAGTATTTTTGAAATCTAAGTAGAAAATAGATTTTTTATATAAAATTAAAGGAAAGGGAGGAATAAAATGTCTCTAATTCTATGTCCAGAATGTAATAAAGAAATATCGGATAAAGTAAAATCATGTCCACATTGTGGGTATCCCTTTGATGATATTTCATTAAAGAATGAACCACAGAAAGTTGAAATTACATCAATTAATTTTAAACCTCGAAATCCAAGAAGAATCAAAACAATCATAATTTTGATATTAACTCTTATTGTGATTACAGCAGGCATTTTGACAATTATGTTTCTTAAAAAAATTAAAAGGGAGAAAGAAATATATAACACCTATATTGATAATTTAAAAACAATTTCAGGTGAAATGCTTAGTGGTGCGGGCACTGCTGAATCTATATGTCATTTAACTGCAAAGGTATGGCAAAATACTATCTATGAAGAATCAAGCTATGAAACTGATAAATATACTCAATATGAAGAAAAATTTACTTTTTCTGAAGGAACATGGAGTCGGTATAATTCTGATTTTAATGTTTCTTTATCGAATTTATATACAATACTTCGGTAAATTTTAAGCGGCAATTTTGCCATATTCCAAGAGTTCTTTGACAATTTTTTGATTTTTTGCAGTGTATGGGTTGATAGCAAACCTGCACATAAATCGTTCGAGCATCAAAGTGTTGTTATGTATCG
>JBBSBP010000071.1:0-26337 GCA_038251165.1 Bacteroidales bacterium
CATCAACTGGTTATTCTCCCTGTCGACAAAATTGGGCGATGAAAAAACAGGCTGCTGAACGTGTTGACGGTAATTAAACCAACGTGTTGCCAGCTGATTGGCATCCCACGACATGGCTATGGCTGTCCCGTCATAACTTATTGCCATGACCGGAGCGGTTACTTTATAGGGATGTGGAGCAACCCTTAACGCCCAGGGGTCTTTAAAAAAGTCGGTGCCACTGGTCCATTCATCATTAATTGCCCAATCGACACCGGGTAGAATTGCATCCTCTTTTTTCGTCCCGAACGACGATTCGCCCACTTTCAACCATGGACCACGAATGTAACGGGCATTGTAATTTCCGGTCGATTTTAACCTGTATTTCAATTTCAACAGCGAAGAATTAGGGACAAGTGTAATGGATACCTTACCCACAATCGCAGGCTCGGTAAACGGGTAAACCATCCAGTTGTCGAACGAAGTCTTTTCGAGCACCTTGCGCACAACCACCGATTTGACATCAAACTCAAGGGTTTCGCCTTCGGTTTGATTTGTTTTTGTAACTGATTCAGCCACCAGTTGCATTGGAATATCCTGATCGCGCAACATGATTTCGCCCAGATGTTCCAAAACAGCCATAAACTTTCCTGAACCCGTTGAAATTTCGCCCCAGCCCCAGCCATTCAGGCGTTTGAAGAGTTGTATCTGAATCTGATCGTTTTTCAATTCCACCGATTCGTTGGCGTAACTGGTTCTGAGGTTTTGAGGTTGTATAACAGATTGACTCGTCTCCTTTATTGCAGACTGTGAACATGTATTGTTTGCAAAAAAAAGTAATGTAAACAAGATCACTAAATTCAGACATAACCTATTCATATCGATAATTTTAAATTTTACCATTTATCCTATTTCGTAACCACCTCCCAGACTTTTGAGCGAACCGATTTTCCTGCAGGACCTTCAACAGTCAGGATAACAACCCACTCTTTTGCCTGATTGTATTGATGTACCGGATTCTTCTCTTCTGAAGTCGTACCATCGCCAAAATCCCAATGGTATTTCGTGATTTCGCCAGTGGAATCGTCGTAAAAACGAATGACTCGCTGGTCCCTGTTTTCAGTCACACATTTCCAGTTGGCATCAATCGGTTTTTTGAAAGAATCTTCCAGAGGCATCAATTTAAATGCGCACAGGTAACTTGCATCATTAATCATTTTCAGGTCGTGGGAGAGGTTCATAAACGATTCGCATTGTTTACCATCGAAATCAAGCATCGACCATGATATTCCGATGATATCATTTTCCTTTAGGTTCGAAACAACCGAATGTTCAGGCCCGTCAACAGAAGCATAGTCGAAAGGTGTGATGTAAAATTCCATTTGCAGGCGGCCACTTTCGCCCGGCTTAAAATTGTATTGACAGGCTGCATTGGCATAAGGAAATTCTTTTATCCAGGGCGTGTTTCCCCAGGGCATCGCCCAATCTTTATCCTGAACCGGGGTAAAAATATGGTAATTCTGGGCATGAGCCCCGTGTCCTTTGAAATACAATTCATTCAATGGAATTTTATTGACGTTCCCGTTATTCTTGTAAATAAACGGGCCACCAGATAAATCGGCATCCACAACCAGTTCAAAAATATCCTGGCGAAGGGCTGGATCGCTATAATCCCAATAGTCGTCGAATGCATCGATATAAAAATACAGACGGTTCAGGTCTTTTACCCAGCCAACTTTCACATTCATGTCGAAATCTTTCGGATTCTGCGGTTCACCCTGACCAAACTTAGTATTCTCCAACTGATCAATCCCGATGGAATAAGACTCCGGAACCATGCTCCAGTCTGAAAAATTACCGTCAATCCGTGGAATCTGATTCTGCGGAAACTGGAATATTTTGAATTCTTTGTCCGGCCGTGCAAAAGACATGAATAAAACTGCAAATCCCAGAATAAAAAGTTGTTTCAAATTCATAATTAGTCAGTTAATGTTATTCAATTTTTAGTTTAAGTCAACTCTTATATCAATCTGCTTGAAACCGATAATTAGCCCTTCGTTCGGGAGCATTATCTCCATTCCTGAAAAATTCGGTGATATCGCCAATTTTCGCAATATTGTCTGCCCAATGAAAATCAAAAGCTAGTATATCTGTCCCACCCAAATCTGATCGTTCAACTCGTATCATCAATTTATTCTTACTAACCTGAAGTGGCAGATTTAATGATTTGCCCATTGATCCATCTTTATTTAGAACATTCATTGTTGTCGTTTTTTTATCGACAACGTTGCTATTAATCACGAAATCATATCCTTCCCAACCTGTTTCCTTGTTTTGGTCGGTATCGATAAAAAGCAGCATCCAGTTTTTATCTGATGAAGGAGTCAATTCATTGGCAGTTTCTGCATAAAAATAAAGAGAAGTTTTATCATACGCCACTTTCAAAGCTCTAATGTCATTTCTTCCGGAATTATTCACATACGGCCCTGCCTGCCCTTCTCCGGAACTGTTTCGATGTTCGGTGTCGCCGATATGATCATAGAATACTGCCTGAACCTTGTCCCACTGTTTGAAACTACCGTTGATATTAATCGTTACAGGAGTTCCGGCCTGAATGGGTTTGTCCATTCCCTTGTATTTACGGATATTGGCCATTAACTGGTAGTAATAATTGTCGGTATGTCCACCGGTCATGGGCTCGATGTCGCGACTGAATTCCTGATTGTACTGGTCGATAAAATAATGATCGCCCTCTTTCAATTTTTTCCCAGCCTTACCTAAATGCGCTCCCGGATAGAACGACCATTTGAGCAGCGATTTATTGATGTCCTTTCCCATTGTTTGAGCTCCTGCGCTCCATTCGTTCCAGCCTGTTACAAATACAAATTCAGGATCGACCTCCAAAGCCCGGCTCCATTGCTCTTCAAAACAGAGTCCCTGATCGGTATAGGGAGTAAGGTCGTATTTATCAGTTTCAGGCTGGTTATAATTGTGAAAACTGCGACCAATATTACTTAACGGATGCTGGGCAACTGCCACCGGAACCATTTCTTTTTCTTCAGGATTATCGTGCCAGCCTACTGACTGCGGATAATGATCGACCCACGGCCATTTGTCTTTACCATACGGGCAGCTTTGATACCAAGGCAATGAAGTCCAGGCCCAACTCATTCGGATGGAAAAAAAGTTCCGAATTTCATCCGAAAAAACCACATCGTTGTTCTTCTTTCTGGATGGTATTTCGTGCTGCCCGAAAAGCAACAATGGTTTGCCTTTCCATTGAAACCAAAGGTCAGTGTACAATTTATTTAGGTAAAATTCATTCCACAATTTATTGACTGAAATTTCGCTTCCCAGAAAGGAAATCTGAGGTGTTTTTTCTCCTGACTTTCTCATTTCAGTATAGACTTCACAAACCGGAAGATACACTTCAGGGAAAGTTTTATCGTTGGTCACGTCAAAAATAATAACATCCACACCTGCATCGGACAGAAGTTGTGCATGCCGCCTGATGACCCATTTGTCGTAGGATAAGTAATAACCGTTTTCCGGTTCACCCCAAAAATGGCCTCCTTCACCCCATTGTGGATTTTCAGGATTGGCCTTCATGATTTTAGTTACATCAAACGGACCTTTTCCTCCCGGATTTGTGTGGGTCATAAAATAAAACATCCCAACAAACCGGTCTCCTTTTACCGGTCCACATTCTTCATAAGTCGGAAGTTTTCGGTCAAGAGCATCAGTTGCAACCCAATTCCCGACATGGAGGTTACGGATTGGCTGTTCAGACTTAATTTGTGCCCAGGTGGGATTTATTGAAAAAACGAGCAGGAAAATCAGAATCGTTTTCATAGTATTGATATTAGCTTTCTATTTAAATTGACTGTTTCACTCAACGATTTTTCCTTTATACTGAACTTCACTCCAGTCTTTAATTCCAATCAGTTCTTTGTATTGATCGAAAACAGCATTTTCATTTTCAGTATCGGCAGCTTTAAACACATACCAAACCGGTTTGGCACCACCGGGATCCGTCTCATCATCAGGGAAGCGGCGCAGTCCGATACGCAAACCACCTTCGTTTCGATTATCGAACCAGTTGTGCCACTGAAACCCGTCAATTCCATCCAATACTTCCATTTTCTTCCAGGTAAAAGCAAAGCCAGCGGCCTGCTCTTTCAGGTCTTGTTCTGAGTAGGTTTTCGAGTTGGTGCCGTTTTCTGAAAGCCACAACGTGCGTTTGTATTTCCCTTTGTAAAGCACCTCCGGAAGTTTGATCCATGCATTCAACACTTCAAGGTTGGCAAAGGTGATGAGTGGTGTATTGAAAGTAAAATCAACTTTTTTATCCAGCCAGGTTTTTGGTTCGAACAACGATTCCGGGTAAGGGTGTTGCGCTACTGCCCATTCGAAATCGCCTTCCGCTTTGGTGTACTGAAGCAGAATTTCCATCAGGTCTTTGGACGGATAAAAGCGAGGATGCGAAGTCCATGCCCAGTAATGAGTCAAGGTTACAAAAACCTCGCTATGTGGGTTGTAGCTTCGGACGATGTTGTAACACATCCGCATCGATTTGATGTACGTGTCCATGAAAATCAACGCGGTTTTCTCTCCCATATTGGTCCAAACCCACCCGGCATCAACCTCGTTGTGCATGATCCAGTGGTTGCAACGACCATACTTTTTATCGGGACGGCTGTATCGGCTGGCCAGAAAATCGAGCGCGGCAGCATAACAATCCACACTGGCCGGATTGGTCATGTTGGGCATGCTGTAAATACCTGCCGGGTCCATGTCGGGATGTTGCAACAATCGGCCAACTTCCTTGTCGGGACATTTTTCTGCTTTATCAACCAGCAGAATGGCAGCGGTAATAATTCCTTTTCTAGCTGTCAGGCTAAAAGTAGAATCGAATTGGGCAACTTGTTTTTCCCCGAAATAATAGGACTTTCCATTGTATACATGTTCAATGCGATCGGCTGCAGGTTGCAGGTACATGAATTTTGAAAACCAGACATTTACTGTTGCACTGGTAATATTCAGTTCGTCCAGATCTTCGAGGTGGCCGCGTCCGGTACTGAATCCTCCAAGTCCTTTTTTGCTTTTTGCAACTTCTTTGGACAGATCGTATTTTGCTTTAATTTCATCAGGGAACCGGGCATGTGAAACCAATTTATATCCTGTTCCGGTTCTTTCAACAAGCACCCATTTGGAAAGCAAACGATCGTAATTGATCCCGTTTCGTTTTACAAAGCGTTCAATTTGCTGCCTGAATTTTTTCGACTTCAGCAAAATTGTTGTTTCAAAATTGGGTTCTTCAGTCACATCCTGATAAGGAGCTACTTCGCACAAATAAACCTGGCCCGAAGAATTGATTTTCCCTTCCACCATTATCTTTGTTTCCTCCACCTCAACTTTAGTCACTTCCGAAGCACAATTCTTTTCCAGATATTCTTTCAATCGGGCTTCCATCAATGCTTCCTTGTGGATTTTCTCTGCGCGTTCATCTGCCAGTTTCTTTTCCCTTTCGGTCATGGGCCGAAGCATCAGGTTTCGAATCTGAATTTTCACATTGGGTTTGTTGCCGAAATCAATTCGAAGAATATCTCCAACTTTTCCCCAATCACCCATTTCCCGGCTCAAGTCGATGGAATAAGGAACCCAGCCTTCTGAAAAACCGATCTTTCGGTCAGTTTTTGATTTGCCCTCACTAATTTTCGGCCCAAAATACACCTGAATATGATCGAGTCCTTCCGGGCAGAAATAGTCAAACGACAATATTTTATCGTCCTTACCGATTACATTCGTCAATGGTTTTGTTTGAATCCAGGGATCTTTCCCCTGTGTTTCCAACTGCCAGACACCATTTGCCTGAAGTTCAATTTTAAGTTGATTGACATGATCCTTATCAATTTCAAGACTGGAGCCTTTTGGCTGTGCAAAACACAACTGAAACGTGAGCAAAGCAACTATCAGAAGTGATAGCTTTAACAATCGATTGGTTAAACTTAAGTTTGTCATAGGACTAATATTTAGGTTTATAACTTCTAAAACTTACAAAACCGTTGTTTTACGGTTGATTTTTCCAGAACAATGCTGATTAAATAAAATCCTTTGGGAAGGTTGCCAATTTCAAAGGTCAACTGGTTGTTATTTATTTTATATTCAGGATGAAAAATCTTTCCGGTCATATCCACAATTTCGGCTTTTCTAATTCCTGAAATATTCTGTCCAAGCACAACAGTAACTTTTTCACTGGCAGGATTGGGGTATAACTTTGTTTTCATTTCAGGAATAATATTATTTAAACCTGTTGGAAACCACTCACTGTAATTAAACGGTTGATAAACCGATTGGACATCGATAAAATTGGCAGTACTTAGCGGGATCTCCGATTTTGAAGCCAAACCAATGTCGATGGTAACTGTCTTGCTTTCATTAACCGTTATCGGAAACTTGAATACACCACCTTCAGCTGAATGAATTGTCAACTCCGACTGATTAACCGATGAAGCGATGTTCAGAAATTTGCATTGGCCTGAAACATCTGATTTTCTCAATTCCTTATTGAAAAAAAGAGACGATCCTAAAAGGGGAACACCATTGTTTAGTATTTCAAATTGAATGCTATAGGGCTGTATTTCGGGAGAAACTGAATTATAAATATCGTTCCAATTACTTATGCCGATGATGGTTTTCGTGAAATCGAATGCTGTATCTTCAAAATTGGTCCCGGCATATCTATACAAGGTCCATGATGGCTTTTTCTTTCCAAAATCATTCACTGTCCCTTCCTTGTTGCTCCACAATCCAAATTTAAGGTTACCTTCCATATCGTGATCAACCCACCGATGGTAATGGAATGCTTCTATACTGGGTAAACGAGTAAGTTTCTTCCAATAATAGGCAACACCGGCTGCTTGCATATCAAGTTGCTCCCGTGAATAATCGTGCTGACTTATTCCATTTTCTGAAAGAATCACACTTCTCACTTTACAGTCCTGGTACAAATTCTCATGGGTGCGGGCCCATTGGTCAATCAACTCCAGATTTTTTGGTGTGATGTAATCCGCATTTGAGATGTCTGTACTTACGTTGTCATCCCATGGATCCGGATCGCGCAGGTTTTCAGGATAGGGATGATAGGCAACTCCCCATTCAAAATCACCTTCACGCTTTCCTTGCTCGGTTAAATAAGCAAGTAATCCCGGAACCGAATAGGTATGTTCAACCTTCCAATAGTGTGTCAGCGAAATAAATACTTTCGAAACGGGGTTATATTTTCGGGCGGTATAATAAACGGCACGCATCGACCGGCTATACTGTTCAATGTATAAATCCTGAGGTTTATCGCCGGCATTGGTCCAAACCGGTGCAGCATCCACCTCGTTATGCAGTATCCAGTTGGTAATGCGTCCGTATTCATTATCAGGACGAGAATATCGCTGTGACAAAAAATCGATAGCGGCCACGTAATATTCAATTCCGCGTTCCTGAACCACATTGGCCAGAGTATAAGTTCCTCCGTTTGCATCCGGATGTTTGAAAATCTGCCCCAGTTCACCACCGGTTCCGGAGCCGATCAACAAAATAACAGAAACCTGAATGTCGTTTTCAGAACAAAACTTAAACATTTTATCCAGTTTATTGACCACAGTTTCATTGATGTAATAAGTTTTGCCATTCAACTCATGAGTCACAGAGCTGACATCAAGTTTAATGAGCGAAGGCAGTATAAAATTAAAGGTAATGTTATGCACTCCGAGTTCCACCAGTTCCTCCCAGTGAGCTTCCGAATCGCTTCCAACACCCCCCATTCCTTTTGCTGTGGTTGGTCGAACTTCAGGAATATCCCATTGGGCGATGGTCGAAATATCGTCGGCCCAATGGGCATGCGACAAGGTAGTTCCGGCATTATCTGTAACCATCCAACGTGAATATAATCGGTCGTAAGTTTCACCTTTGTCATTTTTTGCAAATCGGGGAACTTTTACCTGAAACGAATTCAATGCAGGTAAGGCCACCGAAAAATCAAATTGTTCTTTGTCGAAGGCATTTTCGTACATCAGAATTTCCGATAAAAAATTAGTACTAAAATTGCTGCTGCCAGAACCTGAAATCGTAATACTGTCAGCATCAACTTTTACGTTTTCAATCTTTTTATCGAAAACCTTAGTGTTGTATGCAATTAATTTCTGTGTCAGTACTTTATCCGGAGAATTTTTCCAGTCGTTGTATTCTTTGGCGGTGATTGTTCTAAGTTTGATGTTTCTTACACTAATGGATTTTCCTGCCGATTTTCCAAAATCGAAACGCAGATAATCATGATTTTGAATAGCCCAGGTATCCGAATACCGTTTCAAATTAACCATGTAACTGGTCCATCCTTCAGCAACCGGAAGGGCACCCTGCGACGCGGAATTTGCACTGCTAAAAGGATCAAAATAAATCCGGAGGTCATCGAGCCCTGTCAATGAAAAATATTCAAACTCTATCACATAAGTGGTGTCGGGGTAGTACGTTTGTGTAATCTGGGTACATTTGACAAAGGGGTCGCCTCCCAGTGTATTTATTTGATAAACACCGTCAGTCAGCGAAATATTCATTTGCTGTGTATACCCCAGATCCAGGCTAATATTTATAGGAACCTGCCCTTTGACATTACAATTAATTGCCAGTATCAACAAGCTTAATACAATTCTTCCAAACATCCATTTAATTATTAATTGAATTTTATTGTACCCCCTCTTTCAATTTTGGAATACCTTCAAAATCTATACAGCAACAAGTAACCTGGACTTTATCAACCCGGGGTTAAAATTCCCATTCCTATTTATTGCACGATCATTTTTTGGTTTATTGATTTTTCTCCGGAACTGGCTTTCACCAAATAGATACCCGGACTCCATCCGCTAACATCCAATTCATTTTTATACTGTAATTCTTTTGATTGAAATATTTCCTGTCCGCTGATTGTATAAACTATAATCATTGAAGGGGTTATAGTTTGAATCGAAACTGTGTTTAATGATGGATTTGGAAATATTTTCAGTTCTTCCAGGTTCTTTGTTTGCTCTATTGATGTTGTTTGATCATCAGTATCCAGAGCCACGTAATCCAATTCAAAAGCGCCACCTGTTCCCGGTGGGTCGAGTCTGATTTTATGTATATTTCCAATCCAGTCGGGGTTTGTCGCCAAATCAATGGTATAAGTTTTCAATTCTGTGTCGTTTTGCGAAACCGGGATAGAGGCAAACTTCCATGCGTTTGAAATACTATTCTGAAAATAAAAAGATAATGCACCTCCATTACAATTGTTTTTCACCTTCAATTTTAAAAAGTGATTGGTGATTGAGTTTACACAAAGCGATTTATTATAATTCATATATGGATCGTTTCCGATAATATTCAGGTAAGCGACGCCGGTATTCGTATATCCTGTTATCCGTTCATTCAAAGTCCAGTCAGACAACTCATTGAAATTCCATTCATTTACCGGCACAACCACTGATGGTCCACCAACACAAGTACCACATTCGTTGAGATAGGCAGAACCTCCCGGCACGCCCATACAGTCTTCACATGCTGATTTTCCGGTATTTCCACCGACACACGTATTGCAAGCATCAAGAAAAGCTGAACCTTCAAAAACACCATTGCAATCCGAAATAGCATCGGAACTGGCAGCAATTCCATCAAATTCAATTTTTCCGCTTCCGGCAGGAACTGCAATACTGAATTGCCTGACCATTCCTTTCCAATCAGCATTCTTTGACATATTTATCTTGTAGGTTTTCCATTCATCATCCATCGTTGATACCGGAATTACCTGCGTAAATATTTCGGGCTTATCGTATTTAAGAAACCGTATAGCCAGGGAATTTTGAGAGGTGTGATTTTTTAGTCGGAAAACCAAAAATCGCTGTAACCTGGAATCCACCATTAAACTATCGGGCGATTCCAATATTTGGTCAGCGCCTGATTGCTCTATATGCAGAATACTGTCTTTCACCGATACCGTTGAATTTTCAGTTGACTTCCATCCTTCATTATTCTGACTAAAATTCCAGACAAAAGAGGCCTTTTCAATCCGGTTGACCGTTTCCCATATTTCGTTGGGCGAACCCATCAGCATAAACAAATCGAAGCGAAAAGCTTCATAAACATTTTCATCAAGCCGGGTTCTGTTTAATATGCCATTCGATTCAACTTTAAAACCATAAACGGCCATGGTAGGTATGCGGCGGGCCTGATCCCACAATTTCACCGATGTGAACCGATTGTCTTTATAAACAATTGAATCGGTCTTTTCATTTACGCCAATGGTCTGGTACTTGTTAAAATCAGATTCAGGCATATAAAATCCAAGCGCATTGCCCGTTTCCGGATTATCTGAATCGCTTAATACAACCAGCCGCGGAACAATCGGATGCTCATTCTCACTATACGTTTCGTAAACAAGAGCTTCAGAACGATCTTTTACATTGACATTCCAGGTTCCATCTGAATTTTTCACATACCGGTATTTGGGGTCCCAATTTTCCACATCGTTCCGCATGTGCCACGAAAGCAGAAAATCAGACATATCAAAAGGATCAGCACTGTGCTTGCCAGCCGGGAAATGACTGGAAATATCCGGGTTTATCTGATCCGGTTTATAAATAGAAAGTCCCGGACGAAACTGACTGATACAATGACCCGGAGGCCGAACGAAACGATACTCGAAATAATGCCGGATACAGGCAATGTCAATCCCGGCTTTCCCCTTATAATCAGCATAAAAACCATTGTAATCGAATTCACTTTTTACTTCCGTATTCTGCTTGCCAACAAGATTCGATTCGTCAATTTCATCCACATCCGAATTTCCACCGTCGATGTAGCAAGCCGCATCAGCTCCTATATTCTCCCATTCAGTGAAATCCCAATCGCAGTCGCCATACCACAATGCCACAGGCCTTGCCGGCAATAAAAAATGATCTCCATCTTTTTCAACAATACACTTTGTTCCCAACGTTTCGTTAAAACCTGCCTGGGTAGGATTGTATTTTCCACCATGCAATCCATCGCGTATGGCCGATTGTCCGCTGCGACCGTACTTAACTGATTGTGGTCCAAAAATATTTCCAATACCCGGAATAAACAAATAATTGACTACCCCACCCCCATTACTATTGATTCCTAAAACCATATCTCCGGAACTCAATTTATCCGTAGTGATTGAAGGATCGGACTCGGAAATTACATCCTGCGCAATTACAGGGTATACTCCAAATACAGTTGTGAAACAGAAAAGTATAAATCCCAATACTATTTTACATTGATATCTCATTATTATCCTTTCAGTTTTGGATGGTCAGAAGGCAATTTGCCTGGCTATTTTAAACAAAAACATAAAGAGACAAAAAAACCAGCATCATCAGATGCTGGTTTGTCCCATTTTCTTTAGAATTTATCCCGATTAGCCAAAATCCATATTTTAATGACATCAAAATAATCGGTTTGCTTTAAAAAATTCAACTTAGTAAATCCTCGACTAATCAAATTCCCTGATGCCTGGCAACAAAATATGGCACATTTGAAAGATCTTCGGCAAGCGGTGGATAAAACGTTGCCTTGTTTGGTCCGGTCTGAATCTCGAAGTAATACTGAAGTGGAAAGCGTTTGGATGTATATTCTCCAGGAATTTCAGCCAAATAATTATTCTCTCTCAATTCAAGTCCAACTGACTGCCATCTCAACGCCTGATTAACACTTCGATAAAATAGTTTTACCCCAATGGCTTCCTTGCATAGCATCGAAATGGTTAAAGCTTTCCCCGCGTTGAAAGACTTAACCGGAATATGTTTCACTGTAACTTCCGGACGCACCGGATTACTTTGGGCAGTTTCGATAGCTAGCTTGACAAGCTTTGATTCAACAGACGAATTCAGCTCGATTCCATTCTTCAAAAGCGTTTTCAGGTCAGCAATGTCTGATTCAATTTGAGGGATTCGGTCCATCCAGTGACCACGGATTTGTCTTCCATCACAATAAGAAATATCACTATTGTATACCAGCTTTGCTCGTTCTGCCATTTTTCTCCATGCTTCGATGCCAATTTTGTAATATGAAATGGCTGTTTCGCCTGCAAGTTGATTTCCAGATAGTTCATAAATTCGCCAAAGCACACTGCAACGTAATTTAGCAGCAAAAAAGAGCGCCAGTCCAATTTGAATCAAGACATCTTCTTCCATTCGACGGAACGAAGCAGAAGTTGCAGTCTTACCAGCTTTTTTACGGGCTTCATCGAGATTTTTGGTTGCAGATTGGGCAATTGATTCCATCCAGGCCGCAACTTCGACAGGTGTATATTTTCCTGAAACACTTCCTTCGACAAGTGTGCTGCCACATTCATAGCCTGACATAAACAGTTGCGGATCGAGTGGGCTGACATTACCAAAAAGTTGTGGCGGATCCATATCGTAATTGATATTCAACTTATTTTCCAGATTTGCAATTGGAAGGTTAGTGTATATTTCGGGCCAGTAGCGAGAACAATCTGCTGAGGGATCATGAGCCAGTGTGAAAAGCGTCAGAACACGGCTGACCGGGGCAAGGGCTTTCTCCACAGCCAAAGCAGCTTCGCCAAACTCCTGTCTAAGTGAACGTCGCCAGATCTCCGGATCTGCATCGGGATTGTAACCCAGCCGTCCCCAAAGTCGATAAGTATAGCGGTATTTGTCGAAATCGTATTTTGGATTTAGCGATTGATCAATGTATGCACAACGACCGCCAGATAATCCGGATCCCCGCCTTCCTTTAAATGCCAACGGTTCACAAAGCTCAATACCAGCAGCTCCACAAAATGCAGCATTGCGACCATAGCCGGCAAAAGTTGCCGGGTCGCCATTCAGCAAAAAGCGTTGCGTACCCGGCCAAATCCGGAAAACCACATCCCATGTGCGGTTTTCGGCCAGTGTGTCGGCATAGCCATAACGGGTAAACCGACGATCGCCAATCAATACTCCTTCACCCGTATCTGTAAACTTATCAGGTGCAACCATTTCGTGTTCCCTTATTGATGCCTGATGATAGGGCAAACCAAGATGTTCTCCACAATATTTAGGAGAAATAACCACAGGTTGATTTGTTGCAAGCGCTTCATCAAGTGTTTCGGGCTCCATATTCTTGGCATGCATATCGATTTCGCAGCGACGGCCACAATTGGCTATCGCGCTAAACTGTGTTTTCCAGAAACTCTCCGATCCTTTGGGAATCCCACTTTCGGAATGAACCCGAAAGGTAACCCCACTTATGGTTGGGACTTCGCGTAAAAGCAATGCCAGTGCATCGCGGCAATAAGTTGAATGGGTCTCGTCAGTAAGCCCTTCAATCGTATAAGTTGCATTTGGGCTGGATTTCCAATTATAGGCCAGTGTCCAAATTCCAAACTGAAAACGCAATCCCCTTTTGGTAGTCTCTTCACCAATAAACTTTAGCATCTCCAGATTCTTTGCACGCTCTTCATCCGAAAGGCCTTTTACACGGACACCGGAGCCTGGTAAATCCAGAAAGAAAGGATATGGAAAAAGCAAATACCCGTCGGTAATTCTAACAGCAGAATTGTAGGCCATTCCTGTTGAAAAGCTCATCCTGTTAATCCTTGAATAGACGAGCATATCGAGATAGGCGTGCCAATAATCCTTGTCGTAAAACCAGGGTTTATCTTCAAGCTCCGACACAAAATGACGCATGACACTGCGTGTACGACTTGCCGGCCGCTCAATCACCGGATCATCAAACTGCAAAGCTGACGGGCCTGTTTCCAGACAATTGACCCGATCGGCCAACTCTGTCAAAGCATACACCAGCCCAAGGTCATCATTTCCTGCTGCAAGAAGAACCGGTACAGGACATTCTTTAATTTTTGCCTGAACAAGGCAAAGCGCTTCAGGCTCTGTTGGTGCTGATATGCCATATTGATTGAAAATTTGCATTGAAAAGGTTGAATTCATTCCACTCGCAACGATACAAAACTCATCAGCCTTTGGTTCTGATATTTTAGTTAACAATCGCACAGCCGATCCTTGTTTTTCCAAAGCCGACTTCAATTGGCCAATTGCCCATGAAGGTGGTAAATTAATTGCAATGTCATCGGCAACAATGGCAATATCGCCCTTTTTGAAAAGACAAGAAGCAAGGCTTGTCGATACAGTTATGGTTCCTATTGAAAAAAGTGCAGAAGTTTTTAGAAAACCTCGTCGTGAAATTTCGTTTTTCGATTTCTTCATAGAATTAGATTTCAGTTGGTTTCTTTTGAACGTAGTACAATTTGTTTACGGTCGTTTTTTGCATTGGCAAATCCAGGCTGGGTATTGGGATCATTCATCACCCACTCGGCCAGAAAGAGATACCAAACACCCTCTATCCGATATATTTTTGCCGCTTCGGCGCCCATACCGGTATAAACTACTTTTCCTGAATCAAGCAATTCTTTTCCGTCCCAACTCATTTTGTAGATTCGATTTTCATTTCCCGGAATCTTATTGTCAGGTGATTTTTGCTTATTGGCCGTGTTGCAGATCAAATAAGCCTGATGCGCTTCATCGTCCCAGAACACACCGGGGTCATCCAAAACTTTATCTGTCGGTAACATTTGGACAGGAGAAGTCCATGGGCCATGAATATCGGTTGCGGTACTTACATACAAACCGTGTTTGAAATCGACCTGGTAACAGAACCATTTTCCATCGTGCCAGGCCAGATCACCCGCCCAAACGCCAAATGAGTAACCGTTCATCCGGTCCCAATTGTATTCCGGTGCCCAGGATAAACTGTCCCAAACATGACCGATTGTTGTCCAATTGACCATATCTTTCGATTCAAGAATGACCATTCCGGGAGACATGTGTTGTTTTGACGAAATCATGTAATAGGTATCGCCCAATTGTTCCACATCCACATCAGGATAATCGGCATTTAGAATTGGATTTTTATAGGTGCCATCGCCCTGATCACCCCAGCTTCCGGTTTTCGCTTTTTGCGGTGCAGTACATGATAAAATAACTATTTGCGAAATAAGAGCAATTGTAAGAAGTGCATTTCTGTTTTTACGATTAAAATTCGTCATATTTTTCCTGAATTGGATTGAATTATTTTTTCAGAGCATCCACTGGCCTGACATACGGTGGATTATTCCATTCATCCATACTTGCAGCATTTTTAAAGTCATCTGCATCCCAAAATTGATCGTTGTATTTGGCCATCCATTCCTGTGTCTGTTTCCATAATTTTTCTTTTTCCGGAACCATTTTGGGATCTGCAAACAGGTTGGTTAGCTGATACGGATCGTTTTTTCGGTCGAATAATACGCTGTGCAGACTTCCTTCGGTGGCATCTTTTTGAGTCGCGAAAGTATAATCACGCGTAATAACTCCTCTCCAGCCTTTCCCGGGATACAACCAAATCGGGATATAATCCACTGCATTCTCATCATGTTTAAGAATTGCCTGGTTCAGGTTTTTACCCTGACACTCCTGCGGAACTTCCAGATTCATCATTCCCAGAATGGAAGGCATCATATCCAAAGCACTGAAAAGAAGTCCGGTAGAGCTCCCGGCTTCAACATTCCCTGGCCAGCGCATCATAAATGGAATGTGGCAGGAATAATCGTGCGGATACTGTTTTGGAAGCGTTGCACCGTCGAATTCAAGCATATCGCCATGATCGGAAGTGAAAACCACAAGCGTATTTTCATCCAGATTCAATTGTTTCAGTTTATCCATGAGTTGGCCGAAAGCAATATCCACACCTGTGGCCTGTGCCATTTGGCCATGTACCATCCGGCGGCGATCGGGCGTATTTTCAATTCCGGGTCGCATTTTGACACTGTCGCGGTTGTATATGGCCATCAGTTCATCCGGAGCATCATATTTGTAATGCATCAGGCCATCTTCCCCCTTGAATTTACCCCAATCGTGTGGCGGATGCCAGGATACAAACAGCGCGAAAGGTTTTTCAGCATTTTTGCGGCTGTCTAAATACTCCAGCGCCTGATCGGTTTGCCCGTAAACTTCCCATTTATCGAAAAATACTTTTTGCCCTTCTTCATTCCAGTAAAAACAATGTCCTGCACGGAAATCAACATGGCAATTGTTGCTTAGAAATAATTCGTCAAAACCATAGCGCATCTCGCCAGGAGGGATTGGCCGGTTGCGATCGCCACCTAAAAGGTGCCATTTCCCGATGTACGCGGTGTTGTATCCCGAATCGCGAAGTACTTCGGCGAATTTCTTACCATGTCCGGGAACCAGGGGCCTGTCGTTTGTAAACGTACCATTGTACAACGATTGCTGGCCGCTCATCAACATCCCGCGGAAGGGTGTACAAATCGGTTCATTCGAAAAACAATGAGTAAACCTCACACCTTCTTTTGAAAACGCATCCAGATTGGGTGTTTTGATTTGTTTGTTACCATAGCAACCCAGCATATCGAAAGTTTGCTGGTCTGAAAAAATAAATACCAGATTTGGCTTTTCCGGTTTTTTAGCCGTACAGGAGAATAACATCAATCCTGATAGGACAATTGCAATTGGTTTAACTTTCATATTCTGTTAGTCTATATATGTTTCTTACTTTCACTTCTCCAGCACAAAGGCCTCCATTCCTGAAACCACAAAAACGGTCCGGTTCCATATATCTACCCAATACACCGTTGGAATAATTCCATCTCCGGTTAGTTCAAAAACTTTAAAGTTGATCAGGCGGCTATCTCCACAGTCAATAGCAATGGTGTTTTTATATTTCAATATTTGCCTTTTATAGATCGCATCAAACTCATCAAGCAGTGAAAATTGAAGTTCCTGCAGGTTTGCTTCTGCCATGTTCTGAACCACTGCCGGCAATCCCCATTTCCAGCTCAGAACCGCTAAATCATAAGTCTTTTTAATGGTTTTTCCAGATGTATGTAGTCTGACTTCTCCATTTTTTACTGTTCCCCGGTTCAATAATTCTGTCCCACCATAAGCAGGTCCACTTTCGGTCAGTGCAATCCGTGACGAAATCTTCCACTCTTCAGGAGAAAAAGTTGCATCTGATTTACATTTCACATGGCCCGAGACGAAATACTTAAATTTCCTTGCTCTGTTTTTAATGCCATTATCCGCAAATCGCCAATTCAGGAACTCAAACTGCCGGCTTTTTCCTTTCACTCCGGATTTTAAATTGAACTCACCGGCATTCACAGCATTGTTGCCATATAAATTATACAATTTGTACGCTGACTGAAATTCAGAAGTTGAAAATTGGTCGATGAAGGGAAACTCATAGCCAGACAACAATTTCCCCAGTTTCAGTAATGAGAATTCTCCGGATGGATTCAACCCTTCGCTGAGCAAGGTTTTGAAACCTGACGACCATCCGTTTAAAGGTATCTGCGATGCTGCGGCCACCAGGCCTGCCATTTTCAGGAAATTTCTTCTGCTTTGTTGTTTTTCCATGATTAGCCTGATTTAGTTTCTGTCGAAATGAGTTCCCGGAATGATTTTCTTCTCCCACTCTTCAGCCAATAAGGCATCCAATTCATTCAATTTCAATGCATAATCAGGATCATCCGACAAATCGGTCAGTTCCCATGGATCATTCACTATATTGAAAAGCAACTTACTGTTGTCTTTGTACCTGCTGCTTCCCGCACAAGGCTGAAACTTTTCGGACTGGTCATCTTCGAGCCTGACAAAAGGTTTATCGGGTTCTTTTGAATACTCGTAAATTTTAATGTATTTGAAATCACCTTTTCTCACCACTCGTCCAGTGTGTTGAAATTCGGCAAAGGCAATATCCATTTTATTGTTGGTTTCACCGGTTTCAAATAATGGTCTAAGACTCCTTCCTTTACATTTTGGTGGCGAAGGAATACCGGCATAATCGCAAACCGTAGTCATCAGGTCAATTCCTGATACAATGTTCTTTTGGTCAATTGTATTTGCTTTGACAGATCCCGGCAAATAAGCGATAAACGGAACTTTCACCGATTGTTCGAAAGGGTGCCATTTCTGAACCCTTTTATGCCGGGCCGAACCTTCACCATGATCGACTGTGAAAATGACCAGCGTTTCATCGTTCCGGGAGTCGACAGCATCGAGCAAACGACCCAGATCGGCATCCACTTTTTCAACCATGCGGCAATAATCGTAAAGGTAGTTTTGCCACTCTTCTTTGGAATATTTGACTTGCTGTCCGGGATTAGGATCCTGGAACTTAAACTCGAAATTCGGGGGCAAAGGTGGACGCGAATCGCCCAAACCGAAAAGATCAGTTTTCGGAACCAGTTCATCACCAAATAATTGAGGTGTCCAGTAACAAATATCATGCGGGTTCATCAAACCGGCCACCGCCAGAAATGGTTGATCCTCCTTGTAATTCATGATAAAACCTTTCAAGGCACCTGAAACCTGAAAATCATTAAAATCGCCGGTTCCGCTCACTCCAACCGGAATGGTTTTGAACCCCGGAATTTTTCTGTTTCCATCCACATCGGGATAATTCCATTGCCCACCGGCGTGCCATTTTCCACAATAAACGCGCGTATAATCCGAATTGGTTTCGAACCATTGTCCCATATTCGGGACTTGCTCATCGATTCCGATGTTGTTATAAGTCACACCTGTTTCGGTGCTGTATCTTCCGGTAAAAAGCGACGACCGTGCCGGACAACAAACCGGGTTCGTGCTGTGCGATTCCAGAAAAGAATATCCTGCGGCAACCATCCGGTCGAAATTCGGGGTTTTCAGATAATGCCCCAAATAGGCCTCATGACTGAAATGCTCTTTATACGCCGCAATCGTATCAATTCCCTGCTGGTCGGAAACAATAATCAGAATATTTGGTTTCTTTTTTTTCATAGAAAATGGCATTAATAACTCGGATATTTATCAATCGGGAAAACCGGTTTTATGCCCATCGGGCTTTCAGTTCCGGCTACAAATTTCGGATTTAGTACAGGAAAAATACCTTGCGTATCGTTCACGTGTTTTTCAATGAGTTTGTCCAATTTGGCAACCATTTTCGGATTCGATGCTGCCAGATTATTGCTTTCTCCGATATCCTCCCTCAGGTTATATAACTCGTAGGCCGGAGTCCGGTTTGGACCTTCTCCATAAACGCGGATTAATTTCCAGTCACCCAAATGTACTGAAGTAGATGGGTAATTATCGGTTGCCGGTGTGTAGTGTGGAAAATGGCAATACAATTCCCGTTTTTTCAAGGGTTTGCCGTTTAACAGCAACGAATACAAACTCCCACCGTCGATGATTTGATTCTTCTGTGGTTTTAGTCCGGCCAAATCCAGATATTTCATTGCTTCGTCAGTCAGCCTGTCGGTGATGTATTCTTTATCGGGTCCGTCGGTTAACTTCACATTGTGGTAGGGTGAAAAATAGCTTGGTGGTCCGGGATAGCTTCCACCTCCAACATTAATATCAAACCCCTGATTTTCTGGCCAGTATGCTTCTTGTCCGCAATGCCATTTACCCATGTGCGCAGTGGCATAACCAGCTGTTTTTAATGCTTCAGCGATGGTATATTCTTCGAGTGGCATAAAATGACGCGAGTCAGGGCAGACCACTTTGTTCCATGCGGCTGCACTCTCCTTCATTAAAGGAGTATCAGGATTTGGAGGCAAATGGCCTGATGGAGTTGTCAGGTGAAATCGCTCCGGATATTTGCCGGTCATTATGCTGGCACGGGTAGGCGAGCATAAGGGATTGACTGTATAGGAACTACTGAAAACAATACCACGTTCAGCCAACCTTTCAATATTGGGCGTTTCATAATACTTACTCCCATTTACTGTGCAATCCATCCAGCCCATGTCGTCAACCAGGAAAAAGATGATATTGGGTTTGATCTTATCTGAAGTTGGCCTGGCCTGAGTACTTAAACCTGAGGCTAAAATCAATGAACCGACAAAATACGCTGAAATGTTAACAATTGTTTTTTTCATATCCTTTTCTTTAGATTAAACTCTTTTTTGTTATATGGGACAAGCAAAAATGGCAATACTGATGATTGTCAGAATTAGGTTTTTCAATTTCACGTTTTATGATAATAAGATAAATCGGATAATATTTTTCCTGAATTCTGAGTCTATCTGTATTTGGATTATTAGTTTGAATTTATTTGATTTTAATATTTTTTCATCCTGATATTCCGGTATTCAATGCGCATTGGAGGGCCAACATGAACCTGCACGCCCAGAAGACCTTCATTTTTTCGGTTGGCCACATCATTATCCACAACAACACTCATCACATGATTATTAACCAGATGGATCAGCGTATTTCCACGGATAATCAGGTGGATTTCATTCCAATCGATTGGTTTGATAAACCCAAACAGCTCGTCTTTCTTTCCCAAAGTTGCAATCTCAACAGGCTTTTCACCATTTTCAATCTGGGTAAGCTGTCCGCGAAGAGCCAGAAAAGTCCGCCCCCTTTCTTCGTAATTCTGACCGGTCCATTGTCCTTTTCCGTCGATATCGCATTGATAACCTCTTAATGCCAGAGGTACTTCATCGACTTCAAAACTTCTGTAATTTACGCCTGAATTTCCCAGATCGGAAACCTTGTATTCGAGCTTCAATTCGAAATCGCCAGTTGTTCCGCCCCGCCAAATCAGAAATGAGTTTCTTTTCAAAAGCGTTTCAGGAGTAACCACTCCAACGATATTACCATCAGCCACACTCCAGTAAACCGAATCACCTTCCCAGCCGGCAAGCGTTTTTCCATCGAAAATGGAGACGAATCCCTGCTCGCCAACTGCCGGTTGAGGAAACTGAGGTTGAGCGCTGAGGCTTGTACATAATACACCTGTACAAAGCAGGGTTTGAGCAAGCGATTTCAATACTGATTTTTTCATGGTTTATTTATTGAATGGTTTGATGATATTCAGGCAATAAGCCTTTATTGCATTCCCTGAATAGAGTTGTTCAGGAGTGAGCTTTGGATTTTTTTTCAGGTACGAATCATAAACACGGACCAGGTCGCGATAAGAGCCGTACATTTCCGAAAGAGTCCAATTGCTTCCGAAGAGAACCCTGTTTGGTCCAAATGCATCGACAACCTGATCGATATATGTTTTGTAATATGTTGCATTCACTGGTGCGGGCGACTGTCCTGCAAGATCGAAAAGTTCAGAAATTTTGCAGTACACATTGGGCAAAGCTGCGAGTTTTTTGAGCCTGATGTTCCAGTTTTCAGGAAGAATCAGGCCATTCTGAATCCGACCGCCCCCCATGTGGTCGATGATAATGTTCATTTCAGGATATTTTCGGGCTATTTTTTCAATTGCTTCAATCGGTTCCTGACCTGGGCCAAGTTCAAGGATCAAATTTCGTTTGGCCAGTTCAGCCAGCGTCTCAATGAATCCTTCATCTGAAATGTCGATTTTCGATTTTGGACGGATACGGATTCCCCTGAATTTTTTATTCAAAGAAAGCTTATTTAAATCTGCAATAAAATTTTCATCACGCGGATCGAGGTTGGCAATAAAAGCAAGTAGATTGTCCGATTGATTTACGATGTTCATGGCCCAATCATTGTCCTCCCTTCGTGTACTTGCTTCAATGACAATGGCATAATTGACAGCTGCCGGAACTGCTACTTGCAGAAAATCGGCAGCCAGGTGTGGATAATATATTTTTTTGTGCTTCACCGGATCGAGAAAGGAGCTACTTCCTTCCCGGTTGGTATCGTACAAATGAATATGTGAATCAATCCTGATTGAGTAATTCTGCTGGGCTAACATTTGCAATCCGGATGCAAGAAGCAAGCAGCCAATCAATAAGTTCATTTTTATCGATTTATATTTCATCTTTTTGATTTCTGTCAACGTTTAATTCAATTTTGAAACGATCTGATATTTTCCGTAAGCGATTGTCAGTCGCTGTGCTTTCCCTTGTTCATCATCACTCTGTATCGCCCGTATATTAATATCCTTCGATTCTTTTTCAATTTTCTTTAACTTGCCCGGAATCCGCAGATTGGCCTTTGCACCGGGAGGGACTACTATCGTCCAGACCAGCTTCGATCCTTTTCGTTCCCAGGAACTTTCGATTTCACCCATTGGCGATTGGTAGCTGCATTTCACCCAATCAAGTCCATCGATCAGCTGAGGCTCCAAATGGATTAGCCGATAGCCAGGAATTTCCGCATCCGGAGTAATTCCGGCCAATCCTTCAAAAAACCAGGCCACAAATCCGCCTTGAAAAGGATGGCTCATCGATTTCATGTAAACTTCATTTGCATCACTTTCCAAGGGCCACACTTCCCAAAATGTGGTTGCTCCTCGTTTTAGAAGGTATTTTAAACAGGGTGCTGTTTCAGATTGCAGAGCCTTCCATGCTGTTTCCTGATAACCAAATTTACACAGCGTTGGCCAAAGTGAAGGCATCCCGAAAACACCGGTCATAAAATGGGAGCCCGCCTCTTTGACTTGTTCCGCCAATGTTTTTGCAACCTGCTGATGAAGTTTAGTGTCAAGAATATTCCAGTTGATTGCAATGGCATTAATGGTCTGGTCAGGTGTCATTTGAGGATTTTCACTGTAAAAAGCTTCAGTAAATGCGTCCCTTATTTCAAGCGCCAACCGATCGAAATACTCAAAATCTTTGGCGTTGTTCAGCAATTTAGCGGCGTCGGCAGTTATTCTTGCACAGCGATAATAACAAGCAGTTGAAAGCATTGGGATAACTTCACCAAAACTTTCACGATCTGATTTCCCGGCAGTTTCACCAACAATAGGTTTACACCAGTCACCCATTCCTGAATAAATAATTCCGTTGGAGGAAAGTCCGTGTAAATGCTCTGTCCAAAATTTGATGGAGTTATAGTGTTCTTTCAGTGAGCGGATATCTCCTGTTCTGACATAAATATCCCAGGGAATAAAAGCAATAGCCGAGCCCCAGTCGGCAGATGCGCCACCTATAATTCGTTTTCCGGGGGCTATCATTGTTGGAATTCCCGCTTCCTTAATCCCCCTGGTCCGGTCAGTTTTTCCAAAAACCAACATGGGACCGGTTCGCTGTGAAGTGGTCACAATATCATCAACGTATTTTCGCCACATCGAAGCGGCATCGAAACGATCCATCGTATATGGAACAATGTTGTGCGCATCGCCTGTCCAGCCGCAGCGTTCACGTATCGGGCAATCAGTCGGAACGCCCTGAATATTCCCGATTTGAGTCCAATGCGCCAGTTGAAAAGCTTTATTGAGTGTCGGATCAGAACATTCGAATTCGCCAATGACTTCCATATCAGTATGTACGACGATGCCCTCCAGCAATTCTTTGGATGGCTTTCCATTCCTGAGTGATCCGTCGGTAACAGTAACTTCTGCAAAACGAAAACCATGATAGGTAAATCGCGGTTCCCAGATTTCATCTCCACCTCCCATGCAGGTGTACTCATCAGTCTGAATGACTTTTGTCGCGTTGATTCCACTGGTTTCAAAGTTCAATTCTCCGGAAGGAAGCCGATCCTCGGCAAACCGGATGGTCAGTATTGTGCCACGATCAGCATTGACTTTCAATTTTGCCCAGCCAACCAGGTTTTGTCCAAAATCAAAAATCCAGGTTCCGGGCTTCAACTCATCTGCTTTTTTAACCGAAACTGTACCTAATTTTCGGCAGGGAGGCAATTGTTGTGCAATCAGTTTTCCGCCAGGTTCAGGCATTAAAATAACCGGATTCCAATCTTCGGCTGAAGTATTCACCGAAGCCCAATTGTTATCTGCCAGATTCGCATCATACTTTTCTCCGGCGTAAACATTCGATTCGGTTACCGGACTTGCCTTACAAACCCAGGACTCATCGGTTGTAATCACTGTTTCGCTCCCATCCTGAAAAGTGACTTCGAGCTGTGCCAAAATTCGGGGTTGACCGTAACTTAACCCATTCGCTCCAAAAGCCCTGTCCTGATTAAAAAAACCATCGCCAAGCCAAAATCCAAGGACATTGGTTCCTTTGGTAAGCTGATCTGTTAAATCATGGGAAACATAAAAATCCCGAATTTCATAATCGGTTTGTGCGGGTTGCAATACTTCATTTCCTAGCTTCTTACCATTTAAATAACTCTCGTGCCAACCCAAACCACTTATATACAACCTCGCTTTGGCAATTGGTTTATCAAGTACAAACGATTTCCTGAATTGTGGCGCTGTACGTTTGCGTTGTTCCGGATTCATTCCAATCCATTTCCCTTTCCAATTCTCCGGATTTTTCAGGCCAATTTCGAAGTGACCAGTTTCGCCCCACTTTCCTGATTCTGATTTTGAAAAAACCGGACGAACCCGCCACCAGACCTCGGTTCGGGAAGATAGTTCCGATGCATCGAAAAGTAGCCATGGACCGCTTTCAATGGGTAAAACACCTGATTCAAAAAGATTTGCTTTCCCTTTTTCAATCAATGACAGATTATCAGCTGCAATAACTTCATATCCAATTACTGTTTTGCCTGAAACTTCTGCAATGGGTTGCCAGGAAAGTCGGGGATTGGGCTCATCGGTGACAATCCATCCAGATTGGCCTTCAACTTTCATCAGTGTCTCACCTATTTTCTCTTTGGCAACACAACGCGTAAATGAAAATAGAATTACAAGGAAAATCCAAAGCAATAAAAACTCATTTTCTCCGGTAATTTTCACTTTTTCAGTCATACTTAAGCTATGAATTATTAGGTGTTAAATTTATAGGAGTCGAACAAATATCAACTGATAATTATGCAATAAACATGTTATTAATTTTGACTAAATCAGTTTACCGCTTTGGATATCATCTACGTTTTCTATCCTTTTCCTATTGGAAATCCGGAAAAAGTAACTGCCAGATTTTCCAGCAATTCGGTTTTTAACTGCTCCCGGATCTTCTGATATTTTTTGTCAGAATACAGATTCTTCCATTCGTGCGGATCGTTTTCAAGATCATACAATTCTCCTTTCATTTGTTCTGTTGAAGACTTTGCATCGTTGAATGGTTTATCAACAAAAAGGATCAGTTTCCATTTCCTGGTCCTCCACATATAAGCCGGTGCGCCCGAATCGTGAAATTCGCAAAATGAGCCTTTATGCATTTGATCGCTTAGCAAATCCAGTCCCGGAGATTGAAGCTGTTGTTTGCCGCCAGCTGCCCGGGCAATGGTGGGATAGATATCAACCAGTTCTGCAGGTCGGTAATCAATCGTACCGCGCAAATTATCCGGGACAGCTGTTCCGGATAAAACAATAGGAATCCTAACACTACTTTCATACAGGCAGTATTTGGTAAACCGGTAATTTCGCTCACCGAGCATATCTCCATGATCAGAGGTAAAAATAATCAGGGCATTCTTCAACCTACCTGCTTTTTCCAGCCTGGCCAATGCCTGTCCGAAATAATCGTCGAGCCACGAACAGTTGGCATAATAATGCAGAGTAGTCTGGCGACGTTCCATAACCGTCATTTTGCTCCAGGCTTCATTCCATGCTATGCGTCGGTCGTTATGAAATTTATTGGTCTGATCCAAATAGGCCAGATGCGTGACAGGTTCTTCACTCCAGGGTGGTTGTTCTGTATCCGGGATTTCATTAATATCGTACATATCGACAAACCGTTTGGGCGCATTCAAACCGGCATGAGGTTTTAGAAATGACAGATAAAGAAATAGTGGCCGTTCAGGATCGAGTCCTTTATCCAAAAATTCAAAGCACTTTTCAGCCACATAACCGTCACGATGGTCCTTATCCGGAACTTGAGATGAGACTCCCAGATATCCGGGAACTCCTTCTTCACCGGGACCATAGTTTGCTACTTCTTTGCGGTAAGCAGCCAATCCTTCAGGGTCTTCGTCATCCTGATAAAGAGTTGCACCTGTTTCCTTTCCAACTTCTTTGGCCCCAACAACCCGGGTTTCAAAACCACGCGTTCCGATGGGCTTATCAGTTCTCCCCCAATGAGTTTTTCCAAAACCGGCAGTTTGATAGCCCACTTTCCGAAGTAATTCAGGCAAAGGATCGCAAGGCAAATTATCATCTCCGATAGCATGTGAACCGTTCGAACGAATTCCCAATTGTGACGGATATAAACCAAACATTAAAGCATTGCGACTGGGTGTACACATGGGCGCCTGACAAGTAGCCTGATTAAACAGAATCCCTTGCTTAGCCAAACGATCGAGATTAGGTGTTTTAATGTGTGGATTGTTAATTCCAATGGCATCCCAACGTTGCTGGTCGGTCATGAAGAAAATAATATTGGGTTTGCCGTTGGCTTCCAATGAATGACTCCCAGCTTTATTTTCATTCTTCAGGATCCCTGGCGCTGATCCAAAAGTTAAAAACACCAAA
>JBBSBP010000072.1:0-26010 GCA_038251165.1 Bacteroidales bacterium
CCGAAGTAATAACAAGGACTATTTTTTCCTCATTATTGATACGCTGCTCAATATTGATGTTAAAATTATAGGTTCTTTCCTGTTTTAAAGGAATCTGCGGGCTTTTCAAATTGATTTCCATTAATTCGATACCCTTTATCTATACATTCTTCGGTATTTACCGTTTGCTTCAGGTTAATGTGAAAGTGCAGAACCTGTTCTATTTGCTTTTCTTCAACATTTACCAGTTTGATCCCCAGTTTATCTTCTAAATCAAAAAGTGTATCTGATTCGAAATTATTTGTGCCGCTCAACCACCTGGTTATAATCGAAGGTTGTTTGTTCATTTCCCTTGCCAGATCTCCTTTTTTCCAGCCTTTTTTCAGCATGGCTTCTTCAATTTTCACGGCTAGCATCATTCGCTTGTCGCACTTAATTTGCTCTTTCGGATCAATTTCAGATAAAATGCTCTCTAAAATCGGACTTGAATATGCTCTTGCTTTTTTACTCATCTTCGTTAAATTCTAATTCGCCTAAAAGTTCTATTCCTTCGCTCGAAAAGAATATTTCATGATCTTTAATCCGGCTGGTTATTTTTTGAGAAACCGTTCTTAATAAATAGTTTTCTTCTGTAAGTTTTTCATTTTTCTGAAATGCACTTATCGTTTTTGGTTTTTGCCCGCCATCTTGAAGAAACTCTGTCGTGCTCCGATTTTTTTGTTTATGGATTGAATGCGTAAAATAAGGTCTGAAATTTCATGTTTAAATAAAATTTAGTTTTCTTCCAGAAAACGATCGAATAGGGTTTTTTGTTCATCATCAACGAAAATAGAATACACGCTACACTTGCTTCCATTGAATCTGTCGAGCTTTACGATTTCAAATTTCATTGATTCGGTGTAAAAATATGAAATATACTTATATGTGAAATATATTTTGCTCTTTTTTTAGAGTCTATTAACAAATTCCCCATGTTGCTTTTTTATTTTTCTTGTTTTAAAGCCTTTTATTTCCCTTCAGACTCTGCTGCCAAACTCATTTCCTCTTCTGTTACATAGCTGAATTTGCTCAATTATTCCGCTCTGGCTTCCAACCCATATTTCCGGTTCTTTTCATGGATCAATAAGAACATTTCGGTACTTGTTAATTTCCTTCGCTTCTTGAACTTTGCCAGAGAAATGGCAGAAAGCAGGTTTTCTTTATAGCTATTTTGAAAGACAAACGTCATTCCGGAAGTCATTTTAATATCGCGAATAGGGATTAAACGGGTGTAAAAAATATAACCAACTTTTGCTGTTTGCGACATTCCAATATCCATCAAAAGATACTCATTATCTGGATCGAGTAAATCTTCCAAAACCAGCGTTTGGGTATTTGAATCAATGTGTTTCACCTCAAATAATGAGGAATAAAAGTTAATCATTCCATTCATGTTTTCCCGCTGCAAGTCATTCAATTTCGGGTAACTATGCAATTAAAGGAATACAAGGCCATTCGGGAATCAGGTAAGGAATTAGGAAGTGAAATTTTCAAGTTTATAACTGAAAATCATAAGAATGATTTGATGGCCGCTGCCAAATTATTGGGTTTCTGGAATGGAAAAATAATGGTTTTTGAAAAGGAGATGGATGTGGAAATCCTAATGGATTTTATGGTTTTTGAAAAAACAACGTCAAATGTGCCTGCATTTAAGCGATACTTTGACAGTTGTATAAAAAATAACTATCCTTTACTTCTTTTCCGGCTCCGCCGCCATCCTCATTTCCTCTTCTGTTTCATAGCAGGCTTTACCTGTTACTGAGCTTGTCGAAGTAACCTGCCCATTCATCAGCATCGGCAACAGCCAATCGCGGAGTTCGGAGAGTTGTTGGTTTTCTAGTCTATTGGTAATTATCTTGCTTAACAAAGAATCGAAAGTTTTTTTTGGTTGGAAATTATCTGTCTTTTTCGAAGAAGTAACGAATAAACGTTTTAAGTCTTTATCGCTTAAATGCCCAACAGTAGTTCTTGATACATTCTTTTCTCTTGCTTTTATATATGGTGATAATTCAAAGTATGCCTGAAAATTAGAAACATTGGAATCCTTCTTAGATCTTATCCGAACGCTACGTTGGTTTAAGTATGCTCCATCTTTATCCCAAAAATTCATGTGGAAATTACCATCCATGCCAATTAGTAAATCCTTCTGAAATAGTTGATATTTCTGATCAACTTCTTCTGTTGTATAAGTGGAGATAGTGTTTTCAAGAATATCCCGAATTCTAATTACTGGTTTGTCTGTGACTTCATCCGTAAATTTTGAGGTACTGAATGGAAAACCATATTGAACATCCAAACCATGAAATAACATTTGTACTCCCCATCCCTCAGGAATCTCCCTTTTCAATTCCTCATTCCAAACCATTTTGCCGCCACTGGTTTTGTATGGTTTCCTGTCAGCATTTGGAAAATCAAACTGCACAAACCAATAATCGTAAAGCGTTTTAGCCATGGCTTCCAACTCGGTATTGATGATGTTGTTGAGTTCGATTTTGGAATCTAAAGCAGAAAGAACGGAGGCGATTTTTTGCTGGGTTGGAATATTATTAGGTAATCTTATTTCAAATTCTTTAATATCGTTTGAGTTCAAATTGTTCCTAACTCCCGAAGATAGACTCCTCAATTGGTTGTATTGAGTTTTTAAGAAATAATAAACATATTCAAAATCAGCTTTCTCTTTATCAATTACTATATTACAACATGCTTGATTTGTAGCCATTTCTTTTTTCAATATTGCGACATTTCCTCTTGTCTTGCCTTCGCCATACATTGCTATTGAAAGTGTATTAACAGGAAATATTTTTATTGATGTTTCATTTAAAGCTAGTTGCGTTATTTTTTCAGTTGTATCATAAATTTTATATTCACCTAACTGCTCTGTCTTAAGCCAAGGTATAGTACCATTCTCCCAAAACGCTATAGTATCTCTTCTTGGTGTTATCCCACTTCCGATTAAGGAGGAGATATCCTTTAATTTTTTAGTTATTATCATATCTCAAACCTCCCCAATTCTTCATTATTCAACTCTTTTTTCAATTCTGCCAAAAGCTGGCTTTCGGAAGGTAAATAGAGTTGGTACTGGCTGGCCAAAATGGTTTGGTTTTCTTTTGGCAAGGTAAGTTTAACCATTTCGTTATTTTTGCTGGCGCAAAGCAAAATACCGATTGTAGGGTTCTCATCAGTAAGCTTTTCGTGGCGGTCGTAATAGTTTACATACATCTGTAATTGACCAAGATCCTTGTGTTTTAACTTTTTTGTTTTAATATCGATGATTACAAAACACCGCAGCAATCGATTGTAAAATATCAAGTCGGCGAAATACTCATCATCTTCAAGCAAAAAACGCTTTTGTCGGGCAACAAAACAGTATCCATTTCCCAATTCAAGCATAAACTGTTGTAAATGTTCGATTAATGCCGATTCAAGGTCTTTTTCATAGTACTGTGCTTTTCGCTCCAATCCTAAGAATTCCAAAATCATCGGGTCTTTCACAATCTCGCTCGGAAATTCCGGCAATCGCTCATTACGTGCTATTGCCATCACCGATTCTTTGTCGTTGCTCAATAACAAGCGTTCGAACAAACCCGAATTGATCTGCCTTTCCATTTCGCGCCCAGTCCAGCCATTTTTAACAGCTTCGAGTTCGTAATATTCTCGTTTTGAGCTGTCTTCAATAGAGATAAGCATTTTATATTGCGACCAATTCAATTGCGTCCGCACTGCGGACGTAATTGGGAATGTGCGGTAAAACAGTCGGCAGCGTTCCAATTGCCGGATAGAAAATCCGCTTCCAAACTCGGGTTCAATCTCATTTGCCAGATTCCGGATTAAATAAGTCCCATAATCGGCGCGTTCTTTTCCTTGCTGTTCTTCTTCAAAAATACGCTCACCTAACTTCCAGTACATTTGTACACGGTAAAACTCCACACTCCTTACAGCCTGTGTTCGGGCTTGCCCAATGATTGATTTAATATCCTGAACAAATGAACCCGGAATGATTTGATTATTCATATTTTAAACCTTCTAATTGGTTCTTTATTCCAACTTCCAAATTTGCCGAATCGGCAAAAAGAGAATCAAGGTTTTTCCTGAACCCATCCATCTTCGCGGTAAACTCTTCCGGAGTAATGTCGGTATATTCAATCTTTACATCAAAATATTGTCCGGCGCTAAACGAGTAGTTTTTCTCTTTGATCTGCTCATACGAAACCACTACCGTAAAATCTTCAACCGCTTTGTGTTCGTTAAAGGAGCTGATGATTAAGTCTTCTTCGTCGTCAGAAAGCAAGGTTTTCTGGTTCTTTCCGTCTTTAACAGTGGTTCCGAGTTTTGAAGCATCCATCAGCACAATGTCGCCTTTGGTATTGGCTTTATCGATAAACAAAATCGAAACGTTGGTGCCGGTAGTCGCAAAAATATTGCTGGGCATCGATACCACGCCCCGAAGCATTTTTTCTTCCACCAGCCTTTCTCGGATTCTTTTTTCAATGCCACTTTGTGCGGTAATAAAACCTGTTGGCACAACAATAGCAGCTTTTCCTTTTGCAGAAAGCGAAAACATAATGTGCTGGATAAAAAGCGGATAAATGGCCATTTTGTCTTTGTCCTTTTTGGGCACATTGGGAAAACCGGCAAAAAAGCGTTCTTTATTTTGTTTGCTGTCGAGGTCGGCCACGTAATCGCTGAAATCCAATTTAAATGGCGGATTGGAAACGATGTAATCGAAAGTCATCAGCTTGTCGCCCACCTTGTGATATGGTGTTTTTATTGTATTGCCCTGAATGATGTTCTGAATGGAATGAACCAGGTTATTCAAAATCAGGTTCAGGCGCAACATACTGCTCGATTTCTGTGAAATGTCCTGCGAGTAAATGGTACAGCGGTCTTCGCCAATGGCATGGGCCAAATTCATGAGCAAAGTGCCCGAACCTGCCGAAGGATCACAACAGGTTACATTACTCACCGGGCCGTCAACCAAAATAGAAGCCATAATCTTGGCCACAGCATGAGGGGTGTAATATTCGGCATATTTACCGCCACCGTCTTTGTTGTAATCTTTAATCAGGTATTCAAAAATAGTTGAGAAGAAATCGAACTTTTGGCTGAAGATTTTCTCGAAACTGAAATTAACCAACTGATTGACCAATGCTTTGCAGAAATTATCGCGTTGCGAGCTATCGGTAATGTAATTGCTCAACTCGTCGAACAAGGTGATTTTTGCGCCGGTTCCGGTTTTTACCGAGTCAATCTGCTTGACTTCGTACCCAAACTTGTCGTTCATAAATTTATAGAGGAAAATCTGGGTGATGATTTTAAATTCATTGCCGTCGTTTCCCAATCCATACGAGGTGCAAACTCCTTTCAGGTTATCAATCAATTCTTTTGTTTGCGCCGTAAAATCCTGTGTTACCATAGTTAAGGTTTGAAGCAAGTTGTGATCCTTCACAATCCGTCCGATGTACAGCTTTTTTAAGCGTTTGGCATCGAAACCTGTGAGAAGCATGTTGTACACAAAAAGCAGATCAATTTTACCTGTTTTAAAATCGGTGACCTGATCTTTGCGGTCATCTTTTGAGCCAATATCATGCAGGATCAACGAAGCCGTCAGTCTCTTATTTTGGTCTTTCCGGTAGTTGCCGTATTCAACAGAAGGTTCGGCTGCTGCCATATAAGGTTCAATCGTTTCAAATACTTTTTGATCAGGATTGTATTTGCTGATAAAAATTTCGAACAGCTTTCGTGCCTGTTGGGAGCTATCGCAAACAACCATACCGCCAATGGTATGATCGCCAAAACGGATCCTGCTTTTTAGAAAATCCTGAACGATGTAATCCAGCATTGGTTCAACGAATTTACCATGCGCATAAATCTTTCGTTTGTCGGCTGCACCTTTCAGAATTTCAACATCTTTCAGGGCTTGTTCCAGCTGAATCTTATATTTCGTTTCAATGCCTTCGCGAATTAGTTTCAGAGTGTATCCATCGGCAATCGATGCATTGTAGTAATATTTGTGAATGTAATCCCCGAAGGTGTCACGCGAACGACGATCGGTTCCAATCAATGGCGTTCCGGTTAAGCCAATCAGAATGGCGTTTCTGTCCGAATTAACGAGGTTCGCCAGAAAATTCCCGCTAGGATTGTAACTGCGATGCACTTCGTCCAGAAAATAAATCCGTTGGGTGTTGATGTCGTAATCATTGGCTTTCAGAATATCGGTATCGTCCTTAAACTTCTGAATATTCACTACCGTTATTTCCCGTTTCCCGGATAAATTATGAATGGCTTTTTTTTCTTTAAAGTTTTTAATCAGTTCGTCTTTTGAATTGACCGTATGTACAACCAACCCACGACTTGAAAACTCGGTTTTTGCCTGATTCATCAGGTCGATCCGGTCCACAATGAAATAGAACTTGGGAATAATTGACTTTTTCTGAAAATAATCGGTGAGGTAAAGTACGTTATAGAATGCCAATGCCGTTTTCCCGCTTCCCTGGGTGTGCCAGATGATTCCTTTTCGAATTCCGTTGTCAAGAGTCCGTTCAATTGCTTTGGTTGCAAACAGCTGCGGATAACGCATAATGTGTTTCTCCAAACCAGTTTCACTGTTCACATAGGCGAAGCAATATTTCAGAAGCATATATAAACGTTCGGCACTGAACAGCGAGTTCAGAATCCGGTTGGTTGGTGAATTGGGCTCTTTGTTGGTAATAAATTCCGGAGAATGTTTGATGGAAGATAAATTATTATCCTTCAAAACCAGATTTTCCAGATCATTATCTTCAGGTTTCAATAGCTTGATCAGGTCAAACTGTTCTTCTTCCCGGAAATTGTTAAAATTGGCTGATGCATTTGAAGTCGAGGAATAAAATGCGCCCTGAATTGGCTCGATGGACTCATTGTCGTACTCCATGTTATTCGAGAAAACCAGAACCTGTGAGATGTTAATGAATTTTCGGAACTTCTTGTTTTTGAAACGCACATTAATCCGGTCGCGTTCTGCCACTATTCCTTCCTGGTTGTTGGGCTTTTTCACTTCAATAAAAGCCAAAGGCATTCCGTTTATCAGTAAGGTTATATCAGGTCGAAACTCATCGTCACCATTTTTATAAGTCAGTTCGGTAACAACATGAAAGGAGTTGTTTTTTGCAAAGTTTTCCGGTGAGCTAAAATCGATTAGTCTAGTTCCTGAAGAGGTTGTCAGCATCTCAAAAAATGACTGTCCTAAATCTTCAGCATCCAAAGCAAGTGAAACATCATCAAAAATCCGTTTGATGTCGCCGGCTTCCAGATCCTTATTTATCCGAAGAAGACTTTCAGCAAAAATATCGGTAAAAATATTGGTTCCTAAGTCCCAGGTGGCTTTTGACAATGAAACGTATTGATAACCTAATCGGCACAAGTGTAGTATAGCTGGGATTTTCACCCGGGTATTTTCGTTAAAGGCCATTGGTTGATATGATTTGAGTTATTGGCTTTCAGTTGACTTATATTCCATTTTTTTAGGTTGAAATATTCCACCTTGGCGCTGCAAGTTAAAGAAACTAAAGAAATAAAGCATTATTGTTAATTGTATTTTACAGAGTTGATTTCAACGACAATCAAGAAGCTACTCAACGCATATTGTTTTCATAATCCTTTCCAAACACTTGTATTTTTGGTTACGTGCACTGGCCGCATTGAAATACCCGAGTGAACTGGCTATCAAGTTCCAACTTAGGGTCCGGTAATAAAAACATTCAAGCAACTGTTTGCAGCTATCACCAGGTGTTTCTCAGGTTATACTCTTTCAGGGTAAATACAAACCGGTACATCATAGCTAATTGGTAAAAAAACGGAGATTAAAAATCTCCGCACCCGGTAGTGCCGGCAGCATGAAACACTTGTTAAAGCATTCAGCTAACTCTTCGGTGGAGAGGCTTCACGTTTATTCCGGCACAGTTCTGTGAATACTCACTGCAGATCGGTAAATTTTTCCGCTGTTACCTAATCCATGAACTTCATTTTGTTCCCGATGATCTCCTGCTCCCTCCCGATGACCAGTTACACGGCCTGAATGCATTTTGAAAACCGTTCAATACCGGCTTACCTCACCGGAATTCCCTTATCCGTCGTCTTTATGACTGTTTACAACGCCGAAATGCCTTCCTGCACCGTCTTTATGGACATTTACATCATCTTTATGAGCACTTTGACATCTTCCCGACGACCTGTTACACTGCCTATATGTCGTCTTACACTGCCTCTATGTCATTTTGCACGATCCGGATGACCTTTGACATCGTCCCGACGACCGTTGACACGATCTTTATGGCTGTTGGAACTGTCCTGATGTTCCCTGAAATCGTCTTTTTTTTTGGACAGTTTATGCTTTAATTGCCGGTATTTTGTTGATATTTCCGGCGTTTTATTATCTGTTTAAAGTGTTTAAGTTCAGCCCCAATAAGCAGAACGAAATAAAAAATCTTTAAAATAACGAATAAGAAAGGTCGCATCATGAAGAACAAAGACGAAAGTAGAGCTAAGATCGAAGAGAAAACTCCTCAGTCAAAACTTGGAGCTGATGAAACTGAGTTATCTCTGGAACAGGACATAAATTTGTTTTTTATTTATCTCGTACAATTGCCATGAGTTGCTGGAAGGCTATTATCCTGCGTAATTTTTTCGCTGTATTTATTTAGTTTTTTGTTCCTACCTGAAAGCTTTTGTGGTGGCTTTGATAGATTGTGCTTTGAAAATAACGATCCAAACCCCTGTTTGTGGGATCGAATAATCATCAGTTGAAATGATTGACACTTCAGGAAGAAAAACTAAAGTGAGGGGTAACCATTTACATCCACCTCGTGCATCATTTGGTAGATATTTTCAAAAATCAATTCTACATTCGGTTTAGTGAAATATTCACCATCGATTCCATAAGCGGGACGATGTTCCATAGCAGACAAAGTTCGCGGAGCAGTTTCGAGATAATTGAATACCTGCTGTTCCTGCATTACTTTTTGCATCATATATGCAGTGCCACCTCCAGGAACATCCTCGTCTATAAAGATCACTTTATTGGTCTTTTTTACTGATTCCAGAATCAGATGATTTATATCGAAAGGCAACAGGGTCTGTACGTCGATAACTTCAACTGAAATATTTTTGATTTCCTTCAGGAGATGTGCTGCCTTTAATACGTGATGCACGTTCCATCCATAAGTCACTGCTGTTACATCAGATCCTTCCAGCATAATTTCAGGTGTTCCAAGTGGTACTTTGTATTCTCCAACATTTGAAGGTTGCAGCTCTTTTACATTATATCCTTTCAGTGGTTCAATCACCAGGGCCGGATCATTTGCTTCAAGTAAGGTGTTGTAGAATCCGGCAGCCTGGGTCATGTTTCGTGGAACGCAAAGATAAATTCCACGCAATGAACCCAGAATGAGCTGGATGGGTGAGCCGGCATGCCAGATCCCCTGCAATTGATGTCCCCGCGTCCGTATAATAAGTGGAGCCGACTGCTTGCCTAAAGAACGGTATTGCATACTTGCCAGATCATCGCTTAGGGTTGACTGGGCATAGATTAAATAATCGAGATATTGAATCTCTGCAATTGGACGAAACCCCCTCAGAGCTAAACCGATTCCCTGTCCAATTATGGTTGTTTCCCGTATCCCGGTATCAAAAACCCGATCTGCTCCATATTTAGCCTGCATACCTTTCATTCCCTGATTTACATCGCCCAGCTTTCCGGTGTCTTCTCCAAAAGAGATTAAGTTCGGGTGTTTTTTGAACAGTACATCAAAGTTCTGATTAATGATTTGTGAACCGTTTACCTCAATTGGGTTGTCTTGATACTCAATCGGGATTGATTTTACTAGAAGCGCTGAATCTTTTCCTTCCCGGTAGAGGTTCGTATTGTAGAATTTTTCATTTTTTTTCTCGAATTTTCCGGTCCAATGGGTAAGTCTATCCCGTTCATCCGCCAGATCGCTTATCCCATGTAATTCAAAGAGTATCCGTTTGGCCAAACTGTAAAAGGAGCGTCGGGTTAAGAGTGTTTTTAGTTTAAGATGTTCTAATTCTTCTGTATAATTAAATTTACGGGATGATTTCAGGTTTATCTGATCAACGATTTCTGTCATGGATTTTGTCTCCTCCGAAAAGCTGCCCACATAATGATCCCATGCTTTATTTCGTGCAAGTTTAGCTGTTTTAGCTGCTCTTTTTTCAATTTCAGAAAGTATGGATTGATCAACTTTTGCTGTTTCAAGCAACCAATTTCTAAATTGAAATACACAATCAAACTCATCTTCCCAGGCAAGACGTTCTTTTGATTTATAATGTTCATGCGACCCGGAGGTGGAATGGCCAAAAGGCTGAGTTACTTCCTGAATGTGAAATAACACCGGATTTTGTGTTTCCCGGCAATGATCAATTCCTTCGGAAAAGGTTTGAATCAACCTTGGATAATCCCAGCCCTTACATGTATATATTGATATGCCGTTGTTGCCTTTCTCGTTCTCAAAACCTTTTAATGCTTCTGAGATACTTGATTTTGCTGTTTGCAACTCAATTGGTACACTAATCCCGAACCCATCGTCGTAAACAGTCACAGCCAACGGAACCTGCATTACGGCGGCAGCATTAATCGTTTCAAAGAACATTCCTTCGGAGGTGCTGGCATCGCCAATAGAACCAAAAGCCACCTCATTCCCTTCTACATTGTTGTTGAGGTATTTTTTCAATTCCGGGTTTTGCCTTACCATTTTTGATGCCTGGGCAAGCCCAAGTAACCTTGGCATTTGCCCGGCAGTTGGTGAAATGTCTGAAGCAGAATTGAATTGCTCCATTAAATTCTGAATCTGACCATCTGAATTTATATTTGTTGTACTGAAATGATTGTTGAAATTTCGTCCGCCTGTCGAAGGATTAAATGTTACATCTGTATCACCGTACATCATGGCAAAGAATTCTTCAGGTTTAAGCAAATCCAGGGCCAGCATAAATGTTTGGTCGCGATAGTAACCCGAGCGCCAGTCTCCTTTTTGGAAAGTTTTGGCAAATGCGACCTGTGCCAATTCTTTCCCATCTCCAAATATTCCAAAATGTGCCCTTCCATTGTGGACCTCCCTTCTTCCCAAAAGGCTCAATTGCCGGCTTAAACAGACCAGGTAATAATCATTTAAAGTAGTCTCAAACAATTTTTCATTTGTTTCAACCTGAGATACATTCTCGAGATACATATGTTTCAACGGGTATTAAAATTTTCATATTACAAATACGAAATTACAAACATAAGAAAGTTGATTTTTGTTTAAAAAGAAGTAGTTTGACAGAATAAAGATCGGTGTATTTTAGAATATCGGCCAGATTCAGGATTGATCAATATATTGACCCAACAATTGCTGATAGGCTTGAGGAGTATCCATATCTTCCATGATTTCACCGCCTTCCAAAACAAGTACATTTTCTTCGTGGCGTTTAATGATTTTTTTAGCTCCTTCTTCGTTCCGCAATTCTAAAAGTTCCTTAAAAAAACATTTGTCAAAAAGCACGGGTACTCCCATCCATCCGGAAGCGGACTTTGAAACTATAATTTGTTGAGCGCCGGGTTGATAAGTACCAAGTATTTTTTCAATATAAGAAGTGGTAATCAATGGTTGGTCCGGTAGCGTAATCAGAACTCCGTCTGCAGCTGGAAATTTTTGTGTAATCTGACGGATTCCATAAGAAATAGAGCTACCCATTCCACTTTCCCAATTCGTATGAATAAATATGTTTACCGGATATTTCTCAATAGCAGGAATTATGAGATCTGAATTTGAACCTAAAACTACATTAACCGGATTAGCCGTCTTTTGTAAAATGCTGATTTGATGCTCGATCAGAGTTTGCTTTCCCCAGGGTAACAGTTGTTTGGGTTGTCCCATCCGGCTTGAACTACCGGCAGCCAAAAGTAAAATTGGAATTTCAGACATGGATTGAACCAACTTTATTACGTAATGATTCGGGCTTTTTATCTCGAACGACACTGAGAATTTCAGCCAGAATGGAAACTGCAATCTCAGAAGCGCTTTCCGCTCCAATATTAATTCCTGCGGGACTATGAATTTGTTCCAAAAATTCGGGTGATAGTTCAGGAAAATAATCCAGCAATGTTGATAACAACCTCTCCCTTCGGTTTATTGAACCGACAATGCCGAGGTAGGCGGGTTTTATATCTTTCAGGGCCATCAGGTATTGCACATCTTTAGTAAAGCTATGTGTCATTATAACCACAGCCGTTTGTTCATCCAAAGCCGATGTGTCGATATTTTCGAAAAGAGGGGCAATCAAAGAGGCCGCACCGGGGAAAAAATCACAGGATTTCGACTCTTCGGCGGAAGCAACGATTGTTACTTCCCATCCCAGCAATTTTGCCGCCTGGCACAACTGAACAGCATCATGTTCGGCGCCAAAAATATAAAGTTGAAAAACGGGTTCAAATTTTTGTGAAAAGCGCTCCATTTCCACTGTTCGTTCAGCGTTAAAACCGGGATGAAGTGCATATTTTCTTCCGTTCATAATAAGTACGGATCCTGCGTTGTCGAATTCTCCAACTTCCGGATAAAAATAGGTGTCCATTTGAAAGAGCTTTCTGTTTTTCAATTGTCTTTCAATATTTTCCAGAAGTTCCTCAGAAAGAGAAACAGGTTCAATAAGAATATAAATAATGCCTTCGCATCCTATCCGCAAACGACCATCGTAGGTCATTAATTTTGCTTTTCCACTTTTGAAAACACTTTGCGCCTGTCGTTCAATTTCCTTCTCAACACAACCTCCGCTTACAGCACCGACCAACTCGCCCTCATCGCTGATAAGCATTCTAACCCCGGGTCGCCGGTAGGATGAACCATTGAGGGCAACCACAGAAACAAACACAGCTTTTTTTCCCTGTTGCTGCCATGATTTCAACGTGACGAACAATTCTTTTATTTCGTGTGTCATCCCTTCTTCATTACTGCATTAAACCCTTAATCAGGCCAAACTGTTATTGATAAATGGTTGGTGGTAATAACGTTTTCCGGTTGCCTTGTATAAAGCGCTGGCAAGCGCTCCCATAACAGGAGGAAAAGGAGGCTCTCCAAGACCGGTTGGATCAATATTGTTTTCGACAAAGTGTACTTCAATGGATTTTGGCGCATCGGCATGCCGGATCAGGCGGTAGGAATCGAAATTATCCTGCTGGGGCTGACCTTCTTTAAATGTGAGTTCACTGTACATCGCATGTCCAATTCCATCCACAATAGCGCCTTCTGTCATATTCACGGCGGCATCGGGATTCACAACGATACCGCAGTCGAGCGCAGCATATACTTTTTGAATGACAGGTGTATCATGCTCAATAGTGATATCCACCACATTTGCCGCATACGAGTTATGACAGAAATAGGCTGCCACTCCGCGGTTTTTTCCGGCAGAGTCCTTGTCCCAGCCCGATTTGTCGCGTACCAGTTCGAGTACGCCCGCATAACGTTTAGCATCGTAATCGTTTTTTTTACCTACCGGATTTTCCTGTGCACGTTTCAGAAGGTCGAGACGAAATTGGATGGGATCTTTGCCAGCTATTTCAGCAACTTCATCCAAAAAAGATTGTTCGGCTACAGCATTGAAGTTTGATCTGGGCGCCCTAAATGCCCCGGTACTTATGTCTGAGTCTATCGACCACTTTTCGGCGAGATAATTGTCCACAGCACCGGCCGGAAACCGGTTCGCGTGCAACGGGCTATCCGGTATGCCACCCATCCGTACGTGAAAGCCAATGAGATTATTGTCAGCATCCAATGCTGCGCGGTATAAAGCATGGTATGCCGGGCGATAGATTCCATAAGTCATATCGTCTTCGCGTGTGTAGATCAGTTTAACAGGCGCTTTTACTTTTTGCGAAATTAATGCCACTTCCACCATAAACTGACCGTACAAACGTCGTCCAAATCCACCGCCAATCCGTGTCAATTCGACACTTACTTTCTCCTCCGGCATGTCAAGTCTTCGGGCTACATTTCTTCGCCAGCCTTCAGGGGTCTGGATTGGCCCGGCCAGCTCTGCCTTATCCTCCGTAACATGAGCAAAAAAGTTCATGGGTTCCAGGGTGTTATGTGCCAGAAAGGGCGCCGTGTAGGTTCTCTCAATTACTTTAGATGCCTTTTTAAAAGCTTCTTCCGGGTTTCCGTCTTTTCGTTGAACTTGCCCGGGTTTTGACCCCATTTCAGCCATTAATTTATGATGTTTATCGGTACTCTCAAGTGCAGCAGTCCCGGCTTTCGAAGGGTCAACAGGTTCCCACTCAATTTTTAATGCCTGTTTGGCGTTAAGTACTTCCCATGTTGAATTACCAACAACTGCAGCAAGTTTTGTAAAAGCGCTGTTATGCGGGTTAGGGTTATCGTCTTTATCCGTGTCGATAACGAAAATATCTTTAATCCCAGGCATGCCTCTCGCCGCTGAGTCATCCACCGTTTTTAGTTTCATTCCAAAAGCCGGAGGATGTACAATCATGGCAATAAGCATTCCCTCTTTTTTGTAATCGAGACCAAACAAGGGTTGACCTGTCACGATTTTTAATCCATCCACATTTTTTCTGGAGGTTCCGATTATTTTAAAATCATTTACGTCTTTTAATTTCACCTCTTCAGGAACAGGGATTTTAGCCGCTGCCGAAGCCATTTCGCCATATCCGGCTTTCTTACCGCTATTTTTATGGTAAAGTACTCCGGAATCCGTGGTAATTTCTGCAACAGGCACCTTCCATTTTAGCGCTGCAGCCTCCATCAACATCGTGCGGGCTGAAGCGCCTGCCATTCGAAGTCCCGGCCAGGCTTGCCTTATGGACTGACTTCCACCGGCTACCTGCCTTTTAAAAACATCTGTATTAAGCGGGGCTTGCTCAACGATAACTTTGGCCCAATCGACATCCAATTCTTCTGCAACAATCATGGGCATTGAAGTTTTTACATTCTGCCCGATTTCAGGATTTGGCGACATGATGGTGACCACGCCGTTTTCGCCTATTTTCAGGAAACCATTGATTTTAAACCATTCATCAGGCATGGTCAGGCCTTTTGATGGAGCCGTATCACAGGCTGATGCCAGCCAGCTAAAACCAATCAGCAGGCCTCCTCCGGCCAAAACTGAACTTTTCAAAAAAGAACGTCTATCTATTTTCGTTTTTACAATTGCCATGTTACGTGATTTTAGTTTAACTATCCAGCTGTCAACAAAGACGGTTTGCAATTTTCCGGAAAAAATAATTTCCTTATGATTTAGCAGCAGTTTTAATGGCTGTCTTAATTCGGGTATAGGTTCCGCAGCGGCAAATATTACCATTCATGGCATTCTCAATTTCTTCATCGCCCGGATTTGGATTCGATTTTAAAAATGCCGCGGCATTCATGATTTGACCTGCCTGGCAATAACCGCATTGCGGGACATCGTGTTCCAGCCATGCCTTCTGAACAGGGTGATCCCCATTTTCAGAAAGCCCTTCAATGGTTGTTATTTCTTTGTCGCCAACTGAATCTACAAATGTTATGCAGGAACGCACCGCATAATCATCCAGATGAATGGTACACGCTCCGCATTGGGCAATGCCACAACCATATTTGGTTCCTACAAGATTCAGATGATCCCTGAGTACCCAAAGCATGGGTGTCGATGGATCCACATCTACTTTATACTCCTTTTTATTGACCTTTAAGTTATAAACTGCCATAGTATTTGTAGTTATAAATATTTATTTAACCGGGCGTTAGCCTGACATACTAACAGAACTATTTTAAACAGGCTTCCGAAATTTCAAATAAATTCAGACAATTTTGTCTGAATTAGTAGAATAACAGAGAACAATTCTTAAATGTTCATAAAATGATTTTAAAAGTATTTGTCGATGAAATTTGTCGATGCATTTCCTTATGAATCAGTGAAAGCTGTCAGGAATAAACGTTCAGTCCAAATCAAAAACCTGTACTGTTTTAAACTGATTTTTCAGTACTATGAACTGATTTTGATAGCGATAATAGCTGAACAATTAGCCGCATAAATGGTTAAAAGGAGCATGATTAATATTGAAGATAACCAGGGAAGACGATTCGAAAAACTGAGGATAAGTTTACTGAATACGTGTAACTTTTCGTGTGTCTATTGTGTGAGCGACCAAATGGCGTCGGCTTACCGGGAGGTCGTGCCTGCGCCAAAAGAAGAACGGCTTGACACCGATGAGTTTGTTTCGCTTATTGAAGCGGTGCACAAATTAACCGGACTGAAAAGCATTCGCCTGACCGGAGGCGAACCGCTTTTATATATGCAACTGATTCCGCTCATTGAAAAGATTAGATCAATCGGCATCAACGACATCCGGCTGACAACAAATGGTTATTATCTGAAAGAAAGAGCCTCGGAACTTTTTGATGCCGGTGTTGAATCAGTCAATATTTCTGTCGATGCCATTGATCCGGCTATTTTCAATAAGATTTCACGTCATCCAAATGCATCGAGGGTTTTTCCGGGAATTGAAGCTGCTGTAAACGCGGGAATGAATGTGAAATTAAACGCTGTCATCATGCGTGGAAAAAACGATTCACAAATCATTCCACTGCTGGATTACGCAACCCGTTTGGGTGTTAAAATACGTTTTCTGGAACTCATGAAAATGGGACATTTGTACCATTCGGAGAGCGGGCTTTTCTTTTCAGAAAAGGAAATGCTGTCCATCATTCAGGAAAAGTACGGAATTGAAAAAGTTAAACATGAATACGCTGAAACAGCACATTACTGGCGTACTTCCAACGGTGGAATTTTCGGCATCATTGCCAATGAATCAACACCGTTTTGCCACGATTGCAACCGTCTTCGAATGGATAGCAACGGCTATTTTTACGGATGCCTGAGTAACAAGCATGGCGAAAAACTTTCACCTTATATTCACGATGATGCGTTGTTGACCGAAAAACTGAGAGGATTACTACACCTGAAGCAGCCTGTCAGATTTCATGGAAGTGAATTATCAATGAGAAACATAGGAGGCTAAAATGGATCAGAGATCAATTAAAATAGTATGTTTTGCGGGGCTTAGAAAATATTTCGGGAACGAAACAACCGTTCATGTTGAATCCGGCGCCAGTTATTCCGAAATCATTGACGAATTGAAAGCCATCAACCCCGAAGCGACCGAAGTTTTATCAAGTTGCAGAATTGCTGTAAATGAAGAATTTGTTTCGCTAAGCGAGCCATTAAGACCTGAAAATAATCTATTTCTAATTCCACCTTCAAGCGGTGGTTAAAAAATACAACGATGAAACATTTGCAATATACCGATATAAATTACAGCGAACTTTTCGATGAATTCCGGAATCCGGGTAGTGGGGCAGTGGTGCTTTTCAGCGGCGAAGTTAGAGACAATAACAAAGGGAGGGAAGTTACGCATCTGGAATATGAAGCATACGAACCCATGGCAAATAAAATGATTGAAGAGATTCTGGAAGAAGCCATTTCCCGGTTCAGGCTGAACCAGGCTGTTTGTGTTCACCGTTTGGGGCGGGTTGAGATTAGTGGATGTGCGGTTGTTGTTATTACCGGAGCCGGGCACCGAAAAGAAGCATACGACGCGAACCGGTTTATCATCGACAGGGTAAAAAATGAAGTGCCCATCTGGAAGCACGAGTTCTTTACTGATGGCGCCAGCGAGTGGGGACAAAACTGCGATTGCGTTGTTAACGTGGGCGAACATGAACATGAACATGAACATGACCATCACCATGAAAAAGCTGAGTAACGAAGATTTATCAAGATTTACCCGTCATTTTTCACTTCCGGAAATTGGGAAGGTAAGTCAGGAGAAACTAAAAAATGCCCGGGTTTTAGTTATTGGAGCCGGTGGCCTGGGAAGTCCGCTTCTGATATACCTGGCAGCTGCCGGAATTGGCACAATTGGTATTGTTGACGACGACATAGTCAGCATTTCGAACTTGCAGCGACAGGTTTTATATACCACTGCCGAAGTGGGTCTCAAAAAGGTAGAAATGGCTTCCCGGAAACTTTCAGCTTTATATCCTGAAATTGATATTCAGACTTTTGATTTAAAGCTCAATGAGGAAAATGCAGAAGAACTCTTTCAGAATTACGATGTAGTTGCCGACTGTACCGATAATTATAAAACAAGGTCGCTTATCGGAAAAATCTCAGCGAAATTCAATAAACCACTGGCTTTCGCATCGGTTTTGAATTATGAAGGGCAAGTAACTGTTTTTAACTATGAAGGGGGGCCTGCTTATTCTGACTTATTTCCCAATGTCCCGGAGGATGGCCTTTACAAAGAAAATGAAATTGGTTTAATTGGCGTTTTACCGGGAATTGCAGGAACACTTCAGGCCAACGAAATCATCAAAATTATTACCGGATATGGTGAAATAATCAGTGGAAAATTATTGGTTTTCAATATTCAGGAAAACAGGTTTAATCTTTTCAGGTTTTAATTTATTGCTCTTTTTTTTCTGATTGACAGACTTTAATATCTTTTTAAAAGTTTCACAACAGCATGTTAGACTGATAGAGTCCTTTTGATGCAAGGCTTTCGGATGTTCATTGCGCGTGACGCATCTTTTGTAATCCAATAATGAGACTGACAATCAAAATTCCAGTTACCTATGGAAGGAGATAAGGATATAGTTTTACCTTCAATTACCATTTTCCATCTTACGGGTGATAAAGGGGTAATCACTTTGTTTTTGCAGCCACAGCCACAACTATGCATTATCACTCTAAATCTCAGTGAAACATATAATATACCTTCCACGTTCAAGCCGCTTGTAAAAAAGGGCAAAACCATCGCCGTCCCAATACAAAAGTTTGATGTGGGTGCGGGTTTTGTTCAGGAAAACGAACACATCGCCCGAAATGGGGTCTTTTTTCAGGTGGTTCCGCACGATTCCGGCCAATCCGTCGAACTTAAGAGCAGAAGCAGAAGCAGAATGATCATAGGTCTGTTCTGCCTATGACCTTAAAAGGGTTTTTAAGTTGCAGATGGCATAAAAATACACAAAACTGGTTTTTAAATTTACCAGAATAGAATATAAATCACACTTAAAATCAGTGCAATGATTATCGAAAGGATGTTAAATGATTTATCGGTATCGAAAATACCTTTTCGCAGGGTCAACCCTTTGTTCACTGTTTCCTTTCTACCGTATAATGAGAGCAAAACAATAAGCGCGACAACACTAAAAAACGAAACCAGCATTTGGTCGAGAAAAGGCATTTCAGGAAAAATAAATTTTACCCCTACCGAAATTGGAATTGAGAAAATGGTGCCCCAGAATGCGGCTGTTGATGTGGTTTTTTTCCAATAAAGACCTAAAACGAATATTGCAGTGATTCCCGGACTCACCATTCCTGTGTATTCCTGAATAAACTGAAAGACTTGTTCGAGGTTCCCGAGGCTCATTGCCACCATAACTGACAGAAACACGATCACTACGGATGACATACGTCCAATCTGGACCATACGTTTTTCGCTTGCAAAGGGATTTACATGGGGTTTATACAAATCCATGGTAAAAATGGTAGAAGCGCTGTTAATGATTGCACTGAATGACGAAACAATCGCGGCAATCAAGGCAGCGAAAACTAAGCCTTTAACTCCGGATGGGATGATGTTGTGTAAAAGCCAGGAATAGGCTTCGTCGGGTTTGGCAATGTCGGCATGAAGGGCAAAAACCGCTATGCCCGGAATTACGACTACAAACGGAAGAATAAGCTTTAAATAACCGGCGAATACCATTCCCTTTTGCGCTTCCTGAAGGCTTTTTGCCCCGAATGCTTTTTGTATGATGTATTGGTTTGCCCCAAAATAATAGATTCCGGCAATCCATATTCCACCAAAAATGGCACGCCAACCCGGAAGGTATTTGAAACTTTCGTCGGTATTTTTAATGATCATGTGAAATTTTTCCGGAATTTGATCGAACATGACCTGAAAACCATGAATCACCCCGGTGTGATTGCCTACCGCATCAACAGCCAGATAGGTAGTAATTAAACCTCCGAAAAACAAGAAAAAGACCTGAATAATATCGGTGCTGGCAATTGCTTTTAAGCCTCCCATGATGGTGTAGAGCAATGAAAAAACGGCTAGTCCGATAATTCCATAGATCATTTCGATTCCGAAAATCGCTTTCAGGGAAAGTGCCCCGAGATATAAAATTGAACTGAGGTTGACAAAAATAAACAACATCAACCAAAAAACAGCGAGTATCGATTTGATGCGGTTATCGTATCTCAGCGCCAGAAACTGCGGCATGGTAAATATTTTATTCTCAATGAAAATGGGTAAAAAGTATTTGGCCACAACAATAAGCATCAAGGCAGCAATCCATTCGTAAGTAGCGATAGCCAGTCCAATGGCATAACCCGAACCCGACATGCCAATAAATTGTTCGGCTGAAATATTAGCGGCAATAATCGAACTACCGACCAAATACCAGGGCAGGGTTTTGTTGGCGAAAAAGTAATCCTGACTGCTGGCTTCCTGTCCCTTTTTTCGGTTCATCAGGTTTCCCATGACCACAATTATAACGGCGTATGAGATAAAGATGATGATGTCTAATATTTCCATTCAATTGGTTTTAGTTGGCAGTTCATACTTTTTATTGGTTAATTAATATTGAATATTTTATCCTCCACTTCTCTACCTTGTTTGCATTTTAAATGTATTGGTTTTTCGTCCGCGGACTTTCGGTTTGTAGATGAAGACTGATCCACTTAGAGGATATTGATCAAGTTCCTGAGCTGTAAGTCCTTCTTTTGCTGATGTAATAAATATCGTATCGAGATTTTTCCCGCCAAAGCAGAGCGAACCTGCGTTTAAGGCAGGTATTTCAATTTTTTCAAGCAATTCTCCTGAAACTGGGTTCCAGCGCGAAATACCGGCACCACCCCAATGGGCAATCCATAGCATTCCTTCACAATCAACGCACATTCCATCCGGGGAACCATGTTCTTCAGGAAAATGAATAATTTCAAGCCGATTGCTAATTTGAGCGGTTTTCAAATCAAAATCGAAAGCCGAAACGGCACGGGTTGCCGTATCAATAAAGTACATGATTTTATTGTCGGGCGACCAGTCTATACCATTTGAAATGGTAATCCCGGACAACAACTTCCTGGATTGAAAATCTGAATCAGTGCAATAGAGCGAACCCGCATTTTTTTCGACTGAAAGACTCATACTTCCAATCCAAAGTCGTCCATAAGCGTCACATTTCCCATCATTAAAGCGATTGTTCGGAATATGACTTTCAGGATTGGAAACTGTTTTAAGCAGATTGGTTTGACGATCCCAAAGCGCCAGTCCATTTTCCAATCCAACCAGATAAAGGTTGACCTGATTGGTTGGAACCACAAGACTAATCCGCTCATTCAACTGAGATATTATATATGCTTCGCGAAATTCGGAATAGCACCAGATTCGCTTCTGTTCGATATCTATCCAAAGAAATTCATTGGTATAAAAATCCCAAACCGGACCCTCACCAAGCCGGTTGTTTGCTTCAAAGAGTAGTTCTGCTTTCATTTCTATATATCCTGCATTACCGATGACCGGCCACCATCCATCAAATAGGTAGTACCACTCATGAAATCGGCATAATCACTGCACAGAAAAGCACAAAAAGCGCCTACTTCTTCCGATGAACCTATTTTTTTGACCGGATGGATATTGTACACTTCGCGTCGTTTAGCCTTTGGATCGGGGAATGAATTAAACCAGTCTTCCCCACCTACCGTTTCGATGAACCCCGGAGCGAGTCCAACTACCCGAACATCGGGACCCCATTCGACCGTCAGTGAGTTTACCAGCCCTGCAATTCCTGCTTTGGTAACATTGTAGGGAAAACAATTTTTCAGGGTAGAATAGGCATGGTTCGAAGTCATAAGCATGATAAAACCTTTGTTCTTTTTCAACTCAGGATAACAAGCTTTGCTAATTAACCAGTGCGATTTCAGGTTCAATTGGGCATTTTCTTCCCAGAAATCATTTTCGCATTTTTCGGGTGAAGTGAACATGTTTTTGCCTGCGTTTGAAAGTAAAAAATCAATCCTTCCAAAATGAGTGGCAACATCGGATACAAAACCATTTATCTCACTTTCTGACTTTATATCCACTTGTTTGTAAAAAGCTTTTTGTCCTTCTTGCTCAATGGTTTGCTGGAAGGCTGATACCTTACTACTATCGACCTTGCTCATTCCACAACCTGCAATATCGCAGCCAGCCCGCGCCAGCATTTTAGCAATTCCCAGGCCGATACCTTGAGTCGATCCGGTAACTATGGCAACTTTTCCTTTTAAATCAATTGATAGCATACGATTGTGTTTTTAAGTTGAACGGTGAATTAAACATAAAAACCATCTCTGGATTCCCTGATCCCGGGATGTTTTTCCATTTCTTCTTCAATCAGATCAACACCTAATCCGGGTCTCTCTGAAAGATATAATTTGCCATCCTTAATGTCAATAGGATGATCAATAATCTCATCCCTCCAGGACACATCAGTAAACATGAATTCCTGCCTGAAAAAGTTTGGAACAGATGCGCACACATGAGCGCTTGCCAGCGTTGACAATGGTCCGTTTGGATTATGCGGTGCAAGAAGCACATTGTATACTTCCATCATGGTTGCCATTCGTTTCATTTCTGATGGACCGCCGCAGCGGGTGATATCGGGCATTAAAATGTCACAAACACCAAGTTCCAAAATCCTTCTGATTCCATACCGGGTGTAATGCCGTTCGCCAACACATATCGAAACCCTGGGGTCGAGCCGATCACGGAATGCTTTCAGCATTTCAGGATTTTCGGGGCCAATGGGCTCTTCGTACCAGGTAATATCCAGATCGGCCAGTCGCTGTCCCATTTCTATCGCTGTTTTCATGTTCAACATGGCATGAGTCTCAATCATTATTGCCACATCTGATCCAATTGCTTCGCGCACTGCCTTGCATAATTCATACGAATGATCCATTTGACTTTTCGTGAGTGCGAGGTTCGAAGACAGGTCGTCGCCATATAAATAGCTGGTGTGCGCGAACGGGTCAAACTTTAATCCCGTAAAACCTGCTTCTATTACCTTTCTGGCTTGTCGGGCATAATCTTCTGCATTAAACCCACCATCGATAAACCAGTAATTGGCATATAAAAGAATCTCTTTTCGAAATGCCCCTCCAAGTAATTCGTAAACAGGAACGCCCAATTTTTTGCCTTTTAAATCAAGCAACGCCATGTCGATTCCGCTGATGGCACACATGCTTACACCAAATGGACCAACCCAGTTCAGGTCGCGATAGAGTTTTGTCCATATATAATCAGTTTGCATGGGATCCATGCCAATGATTCGTTCACCCGCATGTCGGGCTGCAGCTTCCACCATCGGGCTACCCGGCCAATTGGTAGCTTCCCCAACTCCGGTAATCCCTGCGTCGGTATAAATCTTTATCATGGTCCAGTTGTATTTGATCCCTTCGACCAGCCAAACTTTTACATCTGTAATCTTCATTTTTTTTTTATACTTTTTTTGTGAATCGTCAATCGGAATTAAATTTTACATGATTCCATATTTATCCCAGGAAGCTTTTGCTGAAAGTCCGCCGCGAATTGCTTCTGCAACCATTTTTTCGCCACGCGCTTTCTCCAAAGCTAATTCGAAAACTTCTTTCTCAATCAACTTTGGAATAATACAAACGCCATCCATGTCTCCAAAAACTATATCACCATCGCTAATGTATACATTACCAATTTTAATCTTGCATCTGTAATCTATTACTTTCCCTCTGGGTGCCTGATCTTGTGCATATCGTCCGTATGAAAAAACAGGGAAGTTTAGTTCCAAAATCCCTTTGGTATCTCTTGAATATCCATTTACCTCAGCACCTGCGGCACCTAGTATTTGAGCTCTTGTACTCATCAATTCTCCCCATAGAGCATACGATAGAGTTGATCCGCTACAAGTGTAAACTTCATTTATCTTTAAATCATCCAATGCTTCCAGCATTAACCCAAAAGGTTTTGCCATTACAGGGTTTAAACTTTTAAGATGTAATTCTTCATTTACATCAGCTTCAAGTACAGTCATCGCACGTCCAATGACCACCATATCGTCACGGAGAGGCTGGATTTGAGGTGGCAAAAATTGATTGACGTACCCCAATTTATCCATGACATCACCTACGACTGCCGTAAAAAGTTCTTTTCTGACAAATTCAAAAAGCTCATTGTCTTCTTTCCATTTTTCCATTTGCATATTTAAAGTTTTAGAACAAATGTATTACTAATGGAAACGAAAAATCAACACTATATTAATATATTTATGCACAATACTTATATATTTGATTAATATATCAACCATTACATTAAGATGAAACCTTTCTACACAAAAGCAAACTCTGAGCTAAATATTTCTGTTACTTCTCGTTATGATGAGCTTAATACATTTTATCCCGACTGGCACTATCATGATGAATATGAATTGGTTTATATTCACAAAGGTTGCGGCATCAGATATGTAGGTGATTCAATTTCACCATTTCAATCGGGTGATTTGGTTTTGCTGGGCAGCAGATTACCTCATATCTGGCAAAGTGATTCCCAGACATCTTCAATTGAAAAATCCTCTGTTTCCAGTGTTATTTATATGAAACCTGAATTTATTTTAAATGACTTTTTTCGCTTACCCATGATGGTGGATATTCAACGTCTTTTCCAGCTTTCAAATCAGGGTATTTCTTTCATAAATTTTAAAGGTGCTGAAAAGGATTTAAGCGCCATACATAATTCAAAATCAACAGAGAAAATCATTCGATTGCTTGATTTTTTATTCTCTTTATCCAAACATCATAAAATTCATTTATTAAGCAGTACTGAATTCAATCTCCAATTATACTCGCAAAACAGTGATCGGTTGACCAATGTATTTAATTATATCATCAACAATTACAGGTCAAAAATAAGCTTGGTATCTATAGCCCAAATTGCTAATATGACTTCTGAAGCCTTTTGTACATACTTTAAAAAAAGGACCAGAAATACTGTTTTTTCCTATATAAATAATCTTCGAATTGGATATGGATGTCAATTATTAATAAATTCAAATATGAATATTGAATTAGTTGGCCAGGAAAGCGGATTTTATAGTACAACATTGTTTAACCGTAAATTTAAAGAAAAAATGAACCTAACCCCAAATGAATATAGAATGCTTCACAGATTCTAATCTTATATTTTCTAACACCCAATCCTGAGTTCAGTCCGACAACCCTATTTTTCTCAACAGATGGAGAATCGGGTATTTTAGGAACCTGACAGGTTGTTTGGAAAGTGCCCAGGTTATTGTCTATATTTAGCCGGCCATCCAAATGGTACCGGGTCAACTTGTGGTAAATGTTATAGGTGTATCGGATGGCTTTTCCAATGCGTCCTTTGGGCAAAACTTTGGGATACTCATTTAACAACCATTTTTCGAAGGCTACCATAATGGGGTAAGACAAGTGCGAACGAAGCTCAGCACGCTGTTCGAATGAAAGGTTTTCCCGGTCGGCTTGCCTTTCCACATCATAAAGCAGGCCTATTTGTTCCAGAGCATACGATGCCCTGACTTCGTCTTCTTTCAATGCTTCTTCAAAATATCGCCGGTTATCAAAAGCTTGTGATAAACGCCGTTATCAATACTTACAGATAATCAAAAGCTGTTTTCTTGAGCCGCTAACAATGAATCTATTACCAACGATACTTTGTAAAACAGCTTTTGATAATACTTATGCCAGACCTTTTAGAAACGACCTGAGCTTCTTATCTTTTTCCCAGGGTAGAACCATGATTTCCGTATCAAAGATGTCACGAGATGCTTTTTCCAAAGATTCTCTTTTCAGTCTGGAATCAGCTCTCGCATAAATCTCCGTAGTCTGCACGGAGACATGACCCAGAATGTC
>JBBSBP010000073.1:0-25933 GCA_038251165.1 Bacteroidales bacterium
ATCGCATATTGTGGTGATTGTTAGCCTGATCGTGGAGAACATCATAACTTAAATTTAAACACAACCTTACCTGAGACAAAACAAAAATACTCCATAAATCCATTCCAGTCCTTCCTGTATTTTTCTTCCCCGAATTGATGTGGCCCTCTAAAATACTGAATATCTCCTGGTTGTATTTCTTGTTGCAATAGATCGCCTTCAAGGCTGCTAGAAGTTGGTCTAACGCATTTTTGCTTTTGGGATCAATATAGGTCGCTTCGATAGGCAATTGCCCTAACCCCAATTGTTGCTCGAATCTTTTTCTCATGGTTGAATCTTTTTTGGTTGGACTCTCAGAATATGCTATTCTCATGCAATAATGCCTGAATATCAGCATTTTAATTAGCTTATCAAAATGAATAACATTAAAGATTCAAAAAAGTTATTAACACTATATTGTTGATCTATAACAAATTGCAAGTTTTCTTAGAGACACTAAATACCAATGGAAATTAATTGAATGGTTTGAAGATCCACAAAACCTGATGGTTTCTTTGGTAATTGATTGATCAAATTAAACATCAGACAACTCGAAACCCGCAACCCGTATCGCGCAACAACTTTCTCACAAATACCACGGTTGCTGAATCTCCGGCAGGGCCATCCTGATTCGCCATTCCTTCTGGAAATAATTGTTAACGCGGTTTCCAAGGTTTTTTACAAATCCAGGCGGAACACCCCGGTACTGAACCAGCATCCAGCATTTCACTTCGGAGCTGATTCGTATTTCTTCCCTTTTCTGATCAGGTAACGCACTTATTCTCCCCATTGATTCCTCGTTGCAAACGCGGAGCAGTGCTGACAATTTTGAAAAGGGTTCATCCCGGTTTATAACGATAGGTTTGTTTTATTCCGAAGGCAAATAAATTGGGTGCTTTATATTTGTATATTTGTGAATACTATGCTATTTATAAATTAACCCATTGGAAAATAATCAGGAAAAGCAACTTGTTGAACAATTGAGGAATGGCTCAAAAGAAGCTTTCCGATTTCTGTTTGATGTGCATGGCCCAAAGATACATGCTTTTGCATTGTCGTACCTGAAAAACAATGCGGACGCAGAAGAGCATCTTCAGGATGTATTTTTAAAACTTTGGGAAAAGCGGAGCAGTTTGGATTCTTCAAAAAACATTAAATCATACCTGTTTAAAATCTGTATTAATTTGATTTACGATTTTATCCGGCGAAAAAACATCGAGCATGCATACCTCAATTATTCAATAAAGAATAATCCTGATTTTGGAGATAATACATGGCAGGAAGTGATTTACGTCGATATGCAGCGAAATTTGCAGAGCCTGATTCAAACGATGCCGGAGCAGCGCCAGCGTATTTTCCGATTAAGTAAAGAGGAAGGTCTGACGAATGAGGAAATTTCTGATCAGCTTCAATTGTCAAAACGAACTGTCGAAAATCAATTGTACCGTGCCGTATCCTACTTAAAAAACAAGCTCGAATCAGGTACAGTTCCGGTAATCTTGTTCCTTTTACTACATAGCATTTAATTTATTTCATATAAATCTACCCATTCAAATAATCCGTATTTTCAGGGTCTTCCGATTATTTAATTGCGAATTTTTCCTGCAAGTTAAAGATTTTTTATTTCTGCATGAGTAAATCAGAATACCTGTTCGTATTACTTTCAAATTAAATTTTTAATGAAATACTCTATTCGCGATATTTTAAACAAAGCAAAATCAGGAACGGCAGAAGAACTACAGAAGGAGGATTTTTTGACTTTGTTCCATCAGGCTGAAATCGAATCTGAAATAAAGAATAATCTTCTGGAAGATTTAAATCAAACCGAAGTACATTTAAAAAACAAGCAATTTTTTGATGGTCTTTTTGAATCTTTCTGGAGGAAAAGAAAGCTAGATCTTCTAAAATCTCAGTCTAAAAGTCAAAATTTTATTCGCCTCGCTCAGTTGGCTGCCATTTTGGTTGTTGGTTTATTATTAGGCTATGTTATAAGTCAATCGAATCGTACTTCGGAACCGGTTTTTTATACTTCGGTAGCTCCCAGGGGTTCGGTTGCCGAAATGTATTTACCTGATGGCTCTCACATTTATCTGAATTCAGGCTCAGAAATAAAGTATTCGGTTAACGGTACCGATGGAATGCGCGAAGTATTCCTGAAGGGTGAAGCCTGGTTTCAGGTTGCAAAAATACCTGAAAAACCATTTCTGGTGCATACCTCGTTTTATGATGTTAGGGTAACCGGTACTTCATTTAATGTAAAAGCTTATCCGGAAGAAAAAGAAGTAACGACAACCCTGGAAGAAGGAAGTGTGCATGTCGTTTCGTCAGGTAATTTAAAACTTGCTGAAGAATCTGTTCTAAAACCGGGCGAGCAACTGGTTTACAACAAAGAATCAAAAAATATTCAGATCGCTGATGTAAATACAAAATGGTATACCTCATGGAAAGACAACAAACTGGTATTTATCAACATGAGCCTGAAAGACCTGAGAATATTACTGGAACGAAAATACGGGGTTGAAATTGAAATTGATGATCCGAATATTTTAAAGTATCACTATGACGGAACCCTGAAAGATGAAACAATTCTGGAAGTTATGGGAATGCTTCAACACACATTACCTATTCAATACCAAATTGTTGGTCAGAAAATTCTAATACAAAAAAAGTAATAAGGAGAAATTTATGTAACAAAACTTATGAAACCAAAAAGCCGGAGATGCTGTCACATCCACCCGGCTCCATGCAGTTAATAAAGAGGTGCTGTCACACCAATTAAATTATTAATCAAACACGTACAAATTTATGAAAAAAAAACAATCTGCTACCCTACATCGAAGGAGAAGGGGGCATAAGCTAATTTTAAAGATGAAGCTGACATTTATTATTCTGATGGGTTGCCTGATGCAGGTTTCGGCCACTGTGTATTCGCAGGCGACTAAGTTTTCTTTTAACGTGCAGAACAAACAGGTTGTAGATGTTCTGAAAGAAATTGAGGACAAAAGTGAATTCCGGTTCTTTTATCAGCGTGAACAGATTGATGTTACCCGAAAAGTAGATTTGAAGGTGTCGAACAGAAATGTTGAGGTTGTACTTGATGAAATGTTTAAAAACCAGGGAATCTCGTACAAAGTGTTACCCGATAACCTGATTGTGATCACTCCGGATTCCAGAAAATTCAATGTACCTGAATTTGTACAGCAACAAAAGACTATTTCAGGAAAGGTCACAGATACCTCGGGAAGTCCTTTGCCCGGTGTTTCAATTGTTGTCAAAGGTACCACCACAGGTACAATTTCGGATAGCAATGGAAATTATTCACTTTCGAATGTTCCGGAGAATGCGACTATGCAATATTCTTTTGTAGGAATGAAAAGTCAGGAAATTTCTGTGGCGGGGAAAACAATGATTAACGTTTCGCTGGTTGAAGATGCTATTGGAATAGAGGAGGTTGTTGCAATTGGTTACGGCACTGAGAGGCGTGTGAATGTGATTGGTTCAGTTTCTCAGATTACTGCTGAGAAAATAGAAAACAGACCAATTACGAGTTTGTCTAATGCTTTAACCGGACAAATGTCAGGTGTAACAGTAATTCAACGTTCAGGAAAACCTGGGGCAAACGATGGCACTATCCGTGTTCGTGGTGTGGGTTCCTTTGGAGCAACTCCCGATGTGCTGGTTTTAGTCGATGGAATTCCAAGTTCGATGAACGAAATAAATCTGAATGACATTGAATCAATCTCTGTATTAAAAGACGCTTCTTCTGCAGCAATTTACGGAGCCAGATCAGCCAATGGTGTTATTTTGGTCACCACAAAAAGCGGTAAAGAAGGAAAATTATCTGTCAGTTATAACGGTTATTATGGGGTTTCAACGCCAACAGAATATCCTGAATTGGCAAATTCATGGGAGTATGCTGAAATGTTCAATATAGCCAATGCTACTGAAAGTTTTTCGGCAGCTGATATCGCCAAATATAAGGCTCAGGATGATCCGGATAATTATCCGAATACTGATTTTTTGAAAGCAACTTTGTCCCGGAATGGAATTCAAACCGGGCACGACATAGCCATTAACGGAGGACAGAAAACAAATAAATACTTTCTTTCTGTGGGATATTTAAATGAACAAGGTTTGATTATTCACAACGATTACGAACGTTACAACCTTAGGCTTAACCTTGAAAGTAAATTGCGTGAAAACATTACCTTAACCACTCGCCTGGCAGGTTCTGTTGAGGCACAGAATGAACCAACAACAACCGCGAATAAAAATGTGGAAGGTGTTGAAAGTATTCTTCAAACGGCAGTACGCTATCCGGCAATATATCTGGGACAGGCCTCGAACGGTGATTTTGGCATTGGACCTGAAAGCGGTGGAACTCCGGTTTCATGGTTAGCTTCGAAAGGATATTTTATGCGTCCGACGACAAAGGCAAGCGCGAATACCCGATTAGACTGGAATCCGGTAAAGGAACTAACTCTTTCAGCGGTTGGTGGCTATAATTTTACCCTAAACGATGGACGACATTATCGGGCATCACAGGTTTTAAACGAAAATGTTAGTCTTCCCCTTGCCACCCTTAATCAATATCGGAATAAAAACGTATTTAAAACGATGCAGTTTCTGGCTGAATACGCTAAAGAAATAAAAGGGCATTCACTGAGAGTCCTTGGAGGATATTCGTTTGAAGATCAGCTGAATGAAAATTTCAATGGAAACAGACAAAACTTCCCCAGCAATGACTATACAGTCATGACAATGGGTGGAGTTGATAATCAGGAAGTTTATGGAGACGATACTGAATGGGCAATACAATCCCTCTTTGGCCGTCTGAAATACCACTACAACAACAAATATTTATTCGAAGCTACTGTTCGTCATGATGGTTCATCACGATTCCCTGCCAATCAAAAATACGGTACATTCCCTTCACTTGCGCTGGGATGGAGAGTTACTGAGGAAGAGTTTTTCAAACAAGCCGCTCCATGGGTTTCCAATCTGAAACTAAAGGCTTCCTGGGGTGTTCTGGGGAATCAAAATATTGGTAATTATCCTTATCAATCGACTCTTGCGACAGGAAAGAATTATCCATTTGGTACAGGAATGTCGAATGGAGCAGCCTATACAACTTATAAAGATCCTGAAATTCACTGGGAATCAACTGAAACAAAGGATTTTGGTATAGAAACGGGATTCTTCGATGGAAAACTTACTTTCAATGCCACATATTTCGACCGATATACATCTGATATTTTGTATAAACCATCTTCAAGTGTAAGTTCAATTCTTGGGGTAAGTATCAGCGAAACAAATACAGGAGAAGTGAAAAACAAAGGTTGGGAATTTGAACTTGGACATCAAAATAAATTAGGAGATTTCAGTTATCAGATTAATGGAAATCTTTCGATTATTGATAATGAAGTGAAGACACTTGGATTGGGCAATGTGGTTCAATCTAATGGAATGGTAGGTAATGGCAGTGATTTGTTTATTGGTTTTCCGATGGAAATGTATTATGGATACAAAACTGATGGTGTTTTTATTTCGGAGGAAGATGTTACTCAATGGGCCGATCAGAAAAAAGTTACCCCAAAAGCTGTACCGGGAGATATCAGGTATGTTGATATTAGTGGTCCTGATGGTGTTCCTGATGGTTTAGTTGATCCAACTTACGATCGGACTTTCATTGGATCGCGTATTCCTAAATACACTTATTCGGTGAATCTTTCAGCTGCTTATAAAAATTTCGATTTTACTGCTTTATTGCAAGGTGTATCGGGTGTTAAGGGATTGTTGGACGGATATGTTGGATACGCGTTCAATAACCTGGGAACAATCCAGAAATGGCAAATGGACGGACGTTTTAATCCTGAAAATCCAGTTCGCTATCCTGCCTACCCGAGATTGGAAATTGTTACAAATAGTGGAACGCCAAATACTGCCCTTTCTGATTTTTGGACGATTAATGCCTCCTATTTAAGGGTGAAAAATCTACAGTTAGGTTACACTCTTCCATCCTCAATGTTAAACACAGTGCATATCAATCAATTGCGAGTATACTTCAGCGCTGAAAATTTATTCTCATTTAATCATTACCGGAAAAGTTGGGATCCTGAAATTAACACAGGTGGAAGTTTCTATCCGATACTGGCAACTTTTACAATGGGTGTGAATGTTAAGTTTTAAATCGTTTATCTTCAAAAGAAATGAAAATGAAAACAAAAATAAAAATTCATCATACGCTGGCAGTATTCCTAATGACGGTGATACTGCTTGGAATAAATTCTTGCGGTAAGGAACTCGAGCAATATCCTAAAAGTCAATTCGCAAAAGAAACCTTTTGGACTAATGAAGCCAACGCTAAAATCGGATTAACCGGAGTTTATCTTGGAAATATAAAATACGGAACACAGGTTAACCCTTCTGATTGGTGGACTTATTGTGGTTTGGTATTTTTCGAGCATGCTACGGATAATGCATACGACAGAAGGGGAGCTAATGCTAACCAGAATCGTATTACCAATGGAACTTTACTTTCGAACAATGCTGTAATTGGATCTTATTGGAGCGGTTCGTATGTTCGTATCGCAGTTTGTAACGACTTTCTGGAAAATATTGATCGTGTTAATATGGAAGATGCCAAGAAAAAAAGGATGGCTGCTGAAGCACGGTTTATCAGGGCATGTCAGTACTTTTATTTGTCGCAATTCTGGGGTTCTGTTCCATTGGTAAAAACCACTTTGTCGCCCGACGAGGCCAACGTCGTAACTAAGGCTCCGAATGCTGAGATCATTAGTTTTATTACAACTGAATTTATGGAGGCTGCCAATGATTTACCCAGATATAAGGATATTCCTTCTTCTGAATTCGGACGTGCATCGAAGCAGGCCGCTCTTGCATTTTTAGGACGAGTATATTTAGCTGAGAAGAAATATACTGATGCATCAGCTACTTACAAACAAATCATTGATTTGGGAGACAATATCATTGATCCCAACTATGGAAGTATTTTCAACACATCCAATGAAATGAGTGCGGAAAATATTTTTAGCGTAAATTATTACGAAGGACTGGCCGGTAATGCGCTCACACAACATGCACTTCCTGCAGTTAAGAGTGGCTGGCATATTGTAAATCCTTTGGAAAGCCTGGCAAGTCAGTATGATTTTACTGATGGGACACCCTTTTCATATTCAGACCCACGTTTTAATTCACACAACATGGCGGAAAACCGTGACCCACGTTTTGCCGCAACATTCTTGTACGACGGTTGCACTTTTGGAGGCAAAGTATACGATTGTTTCCCGGATAATAAAGCATCTCTTGATCAATTAACTTATTCCAAACAGGCAACCCGAACGGGCTATGGATTAAAGAAATTTTTCGATGAGAATTTTTCGGGCGACCTGATTTCAGGATATGGTGGCAACATACCAATAATTAGGTATGCTGAAGTTCTTCTGAGTTATCTGGAAGCTGAACTGGAAGGTGGAAAACCAATCACGCAATCTTTGCTTGATATGACTATCAACAAAACCAGAGGCAGAGCATCTGTTCATATGCCAGCGATAACAGTTACTGACGCCAATCTGCTTCGCCCGATTTTACGAAAAGAACGTCGCATTGAAATGGCTCTCGAAGGTGTTCGTTACTGGGATTTACTTCGATGGGGCATTTTGGGTGATGTGATGCAAGGTGATTTCTGGGGCGCTTCCTTCCCTGATGCCAAGTATACTGGAAAAAAAGCAGATCCAACAGGCAATAAACGTTGGTGGGTTGACAGTAAAGCTTTCCGTAAAGGTCAGGATGAGGTTTGGCCAATACCTCAGTCAGAACAGGATATCAATCCTAATTTAAGAAATTAATCAAATCCGGAACAGGCATTTTTCATAGTTGAAAGATGCCTGTTTTTTTTCTTCTGAGTTTTAATCTCCGGAAGAATTATTCCATTTTTTTTGTAGTAAATGATAAGTTTAAAAAAAGAATATGAAAATAAGTGCTATCATCATTTTATTGTTTTTTGTTGTCAATGTCTTCGGGCAAAGTAAAAAAGTACTTGCCCCAACTCCTCCAATGGGTTGGAATAGCTGGAACTGGTTTGGTAAAAAAGAAATCAACGAGAAAAACATGAAAGAGTGCATCGATGCAGTCGTTAAGGAAGGATTACTGGATGCCGGTTATGAATACTTTGTTATTGACGGTGGATGGAGAGACACCAAACTTGGACCCAACGGAGAATTGCTGGCTCATCCCGAAAAGTTTCCGCATGGAATGAAAGCTTTAGCAGATTATGCCCATTCCAGGGGCTTGAAATTTGGCTTGCATACGGTTCCCGGCACACACGATTGCGGCGGTGATCCAGTTGGCGGTTTTGGTCACGAAGAGGTTCAGATCAAGCAATTTGTTGATTGGGGACTGGACTTTATCAAACTGGATAAATGCAAATATGAGCCTGGTTGGAACGAAGAATTGGTGAAACAAACATACGAGAAATGGCGTGGCTTGCTTGATCATTGTGGAAGAGATGTTGTATTAAGCATCAGTGCCTATGTGTGGCGCGATTGGTATCCACAAGTTGGACAAATGGCACGGACAACCGGCGATATCAAGGCAAGAGTCAGCAAAGGAGCAATATTCGACAAAGTTCCGTTAAGCGTTATGGGTGTTTCGGATACAAATAATAAGTCAGCCGAATTCGCAGGTAATGGCTATTGGAACGATCCGGATATGCTGGCTTTAGGGAATCAGGGTTTGACTATTGATGAGCAGAAATCTCATTTTGCTTTATGGTGTATCATGTCGTCACCTTTGATTCTTGGAAACGATCCACGTGTGATGACGAAAGAGGAAAAGGATATTATTCTGAATAAACTTGCTATTTCAATTAATCAGGATCCTACAGAACAGGGGCAAAAGGTAAAAGTGGATTCAGGTTTTGAAATCTGGAAAAAAAATTTGAAAAACGGAGAGAAAGCTATTTTGGTTTTGAACAGAACAAATCCTGAAATACAAAAGATTGCCTTGAATTTGACGGATTACGGTCTGAAGGCAAATGAAAAGCTTAAAAATGTTTACACCGGAGAAATTGTCCGCACACAAAAAGGCCAAATCAACATTGAACTTGAACCGCATTCCGGTCTCTTTTTAATAACTGGAAATTAGCTGTTTTAATAAACATGAAAATCTAAAAAATCAGTTTCCAAATTCTATCAGTATTCTCCGGATTTATTGGTCTTAGGGACTGTTCGCGGATCAAATGATATTCTTGTGGGGAAGGAGAAAAACATGTCAAAAATGATGATTTAGAAAACCTTATTTCCCTTCCAATAACCTTATTAACAAGCACAAACATCGCCTACCCATACCTTATCTACCTTATTACCTTTTCCTGATACTTCCGATAGGCTTGCCGCCATTGATACAAGAAGATGTACATGTTCAGGATTAGCATAAATGGCATATAGTTTTGATGCATTCTTACTGACAATGCCGGTAATGTATTTTTCAATCCTGATGAGGCTTTTCTCTGGAATCATAAATTGCCTTCCAAGAGTAATGAAAACGAAATGGGTATATAGGTTATTGAATTCTATTTTCATGCGAGGTAAATAAGGTTGGGGATTAAAGAGTTGATTAAAGTTACTAAGGTTTTTTGAAAAATTTAAGGTTACAAAAAAAAACTTCACCTGCCGATTTTATAATCAATAAATGCTTCCCCACAACTATTTAAATTGATCCCTGTTCGCAGTCTGTACCAGAAAGTCCAACATTCTCCGGGCGGGGACAATAGTGCATATTTTACCGGCTGTTATGCTAATTCATTTGGAACAACACCCATTCTCCCGTTGCAAATGAGTTGCTGTGCTGAAGGGGACAGTGCAATTTGGAACCTGAAATGGACAACATGAAACCTGGAACCCGTAACCTGAAACCTGGAACTTACATATACCACGGCTCCGGTATTTCCGGCAATGCCATTCTGATTCGCCATTCTTTCGGGAAATAGTTATTGACGCGGTTTCCAAGGTTTTTTACAAATCCAAGCGGAACACCCCGGTACTGAACCAGCATCCAGCCTTTCACCTTAGAGCTGATTCGTATTTCTTCCCTTTTCTGATAGAGCAAAGCTTCACGAAGATCGAGTTCAACCGATTCGAAAACAGTCGTATTGCGGTCGATCGAAAGGGCAAAGGTATGTTCTGGAAGCAGATCGTTTTTTTTGAACTGGGCCACCGGTAAGCCAAAGCTGATGACACGGAGTTGTGCGGCTAAAGCATTCAATATGGGAATGTGATCTTCAGGAAATGCAATCAGGAATTCATTTTTTACAAAAAACTCCGAATCGGTCGTGTTCAGCCAGTTCCGGATTTCAGAATACTGCTTCGGCATTATTTCGGGTTTCGATTTCACCTTCCTGGGTATGGAATACGAGTCTCTGCCGTCTTTTTTACGGATCAGGCTCAGGAAAAAACCTTCGCCTTTTACTTTGTGTGGAAGGAAACGGTAGCCAAACAGCCCGTTGGTTTCAATTTCTCCGACCCCCCAGTTTTCCTGAAGCGGAATCCGGATGCTTTCTACTTCATTGTTTTCAGCCAGCCATTTTATGTTTTCTTCATTCTCGGCCGGATTAAAGGTGCAGGTGCTGTAAACCAGGTAACCGCCGGTTTTCAGGGCAGGCCAGATGTCGGCCAGGATACGCCGCTGACGGGTTGAACACAGGTTGGTGTTATCGACCGACCAGTGACTGATGGCCCCGGCATCACGTCTGAAAAGTCCTTCTCCTGAACAGGGAGCATCTACAACAACGAGATCGAACAAGCCCTCCAGGTGGCTGAAATCAGCCGGATCGTTGCTGCAAACTACAACATTTTGATGACCCCATTTGCGAATGTTCTCATCCAAAACCGACACTCGCGAACGGATTACCTCGTTGGCAACCAGCAAATCGTTTGGTCCCATTAAACTCAGTAAATGCGTCGATTTTCCACCGGGAGCGGCACATAAATCCAAAACAATACGTTTTCCGGCTTGTTCTGTTTGTCGGAACGCCTGCTCTAAAAACATGGAACTGGCCTCCTGCACGTAATAAGCTCCGGAATGAAAGATGGGATCAAGCGTAAAAGATGGCCGTTCGTTCAGGAATAAGCCAGTCTCACACCAGGGAATTCCTTCAGCATCTGTCGGAAATTTGAATTTTCGTGGATTTGTTCTCAGACTGATGGCCGGAGTTTGATCCAAAGATTGAAAAAACTGCCCGAAATCAGTTGGAAACTGAGATTTGATACGGTTAATAAATGCGGCTGGTAATATTTCGGATGTCTTTTCGATGGTTTTTTTAAGTTTTCTTTTGATATTTGCCGGCAAGATATATGGATTGAGTATAAAAAACAAATAGCTATGGTTGATCAGAATTTTGTTACGGACCTGAACAAACACTCAGATGAAGCGAATTTGGTGGGAATGCTTGCAGAAGTTGCAGGGAAATTTCCGGGTAAGGCAGTTTTTACGACCAGTTTAGGCATTGAAGATCAGGTGATCACCGATATGATTTTCAGTAATGACCTGGATATACGGGTGGTTACTTTAGACACGGGTCGCCTGTTCGAAGAAACCTATAAAGTGATGAACCGGACACTTGAAAAATACGGGAAACAAATACAGGTTTATTATCCGAAACACGAGGCTGTTGAGAAAATGATCACTGAAAAAGGACCGCTAAGTTTTTATGTGTCGCCCGAAAACCGTAAGGAATGTTGTGGAATCCGCAAGGTAGAACCCCTGACCCGCGCTCTGAATGGCATGGAATGCTGGATTACGGGACTTCGGGCTGCACAGTCCGACAACCGTCACGACCTGGACTTTTTTGTCTGGGATGCGGGATTTAAGCTGATTAAGTTCAATCCTCTACTGCAATGGTCACTCGAAGATTGTCAGAAATATGTAAAAGACAACAATGTTCCCTATAATGTTTTGCACGACCGGGGTTTTGTAAGTATTGGCTGTGCTCCCTGTACCCGCGCTATTCAGCCGGGAGAAGATTTTCGGGCCGGCCGCTGGTGGTGGGAAAACAACTCGAAGAAGGAGTGTGGATTGCATACGCATCAGGAATAAGATATTGGATCACTTTCATTTGTTGAGGTGAGAATAACAGGAGTGATGCCTAAATTATATCTTTCTGTCCGGCTTGAGGCCAATATTTTGATTTTGGGGTTAATGATTTCCTTTATGATTCAATACAAAGGAACTGGTTTAATTAAAGCATCCTTAAAAATCTAACTGACCTGATCAAATGAAGAAGTTTACTGCCTTATTGTCCTTTTTTCTATTGTTTCAATTCATTGCAGGATATTCCCAGTCTCCCATAACAACCAAAGTTTCATCAACCAAACATGGTCCTGAAAAAGGATCTCTGCTGATTATTGGTGGTGGAAAAATCTCTCCTGAAATCTGGAGTAAATTTACAGAACTGGCCGGAGGCGTCGCGAATGCAAAGATTGTTGTTGTTACTGCGGCAATGGCGAATCGCAGATTCTTACCTGAACACGCTGACCCATCAGGCATTTTTCGAAGTTCTTGAACGGGGTGGTGTCATTGCGGGTACCTCTGCCGGTGCCAGTATTCAGGGTTCGTTCCTTTGGAGGGGCGATACCAGCGGGGCTCAGATCCTTGTCGGTGACCACACCCAGGGTTTGGCTTTCCTGCGGAATTCAGTTATCGACCAGCATTTGTTGCGCCGGAACCGACAGTTTGATCTGGTGGACTACACCAGAGCCAACCCGCAGCTTATCGGAATCGGTTTGGATGAATCGACCGCGGCAGTACAAGGGAATACCAAATAAAATCGGATCTATTTGTCAATGATTTCCCTTCCAAACGGGGTTAAAGCGAGCGATACGAGTTTGAAATGCTGTTTGGCCCAGGGAATTCCGATGATGGTGATACCCAGAAGTACTCCGAAAACCAGATGGGTCAAGGCAATCCAGATTCCACCGATAATTAGCCAGATCAGGTTCATCAGGGTGGACAGGCAACCCGGTGCCGATGGTTTTAATCCAATGGTTTTGCCAAAAGGCCAAAGGGCCAGGATAGCCAGTTTAAAGGCCTGAATTCCGAATGGAATCCCGATAATGGTGAGGCAAAGGATAAAGCCTGCAACCATATATTCAACAAATACCAAAAAACCTCCGAATACCAGCCAGATCAGATTTCCCAGGGTGCTCATAGATGATCGATTTTAAAATTCAGGATAAATGTACAATTTTCACTTCAATCATTTTAATTTTTTGCTGTTTCTGATCCGGAAAGCTTAAGTTCCTGATTTTTGAAACAGTGGATCAACTATATTTGCCGCTTCAATACCAACCGGGAAATCGACGGTATCAGTTCTGTTCCCGAATGAAGAACAAATTGCGGATGAGAATATTTTTTACCAATGAGACTTTTGCGGTGTTGCACATTCGCGATTTCCAACTGTTTCTGGCTTACCGTTTTTTTATGACGGCAGCAGTATTGATGCAGGCCGTAATTGTTGGCTGGCAGTTGTACGACCTGACCAAAGATCCGCTTTCGCTTGGTTTGATTGGTCTGACTGAAGTTATTCCGCAGGTAAGTATCGCTTTGTTTGCCGGTCATTTTGTGGATATCTGGGACCGGAAGAAAATATGACTATAAATGACAACATTTGACAGGGAGAAATCCAATTAGGAAATTAAACGGATAATCATCTTTTTTTAAATGCCGGCAATCCTTAAACCTTTACCGTCTTCCATTTCCCTTTCCGGAAGAAATACCAGGCTGTCAGGGTCAGCGCTGTTTCTGCAACCACAATGGCGATAGAGATTCCATAAATCTTCATATCCAGCACAATTGCCAGTAAATAGGCCAGCGGTATTTCCAACAGCCAGAAGCAGAACAGGTTGAGCCGTGTTGGCGTAATGGTGTCGCCGCTGCCGTTAAATCCCTGGACAAGAACCATTCCCAGGGCATAGGCAACAAAGCCATAGCTGATAATCCGCAAACTTACAGCGCCACTGGCCACTACTCCCGGATCGCTGATAAATAAACGAATGAGAGGTTCCGGAAAAATGATCAGGATCATGCCAAACAGGCCAAGCATAACCATGTTCGTATAAGCTGTAATCCACACCGTTCGTTCTGCCCGCTCAGGCTGGTTGGCTCCCAGGTTCTGTCCGACAAGGGTCGATGCGGCATTGCTCAGGCCCCACGAAGGCAAAAGTGCAAAAACCACCAGCCGGATGGCAATGGTATAACCAGCCAGTACTTCGGAACCTAATACCGAAATAATCCGGAAAAGGGCAATCCAGCTTGAAGTGGCGATGATGTACTGCAGTATTCCTCCGGCTGAAAGCTTAAACAGCTGAATCATAACCTTAATCTTGATTTTGAGATGATTCAGTTCAAGCCTGATTCGTTTGTTGCCGTAAAATAAAAGGTAAAACTGGTAACATACAGCAATTCCGCGCCCTATAGTTGTTGCTATGGCAGCGCCTCGAAGCCCCAGTTCGGGAAACGGACCCAATCCGAATATCAGCAGTGGATCGAGTATAATGTTGATCAGGTTTGCCATCAGTAAAACACGCATCGAAACAGATGCATCGCCCGAACTGCGGAAAACGGCATTAATAATAAACAGCAGCATAATGACCGCATTTCCTCCAAACATGACTGCCGGATAAAGATATCCGGCTTCAGCCATTTCTTCGGAAGCTCCCATCAGCAATAAGAAATCTTTTGCATAGATGATACCCGGAACGGTAATCAGCATGGATACTGCAAACCCGGATACAATGGCCTGAAATGCTGCAATTCCTGCTTTCTCAGGTTCTTTCTCACCAATCCTCCGGGCAACCAGGGCTGTAGTTGCAGTACTCAATCCCATACCAATGGCATAAACGATGGTCATGCTCGATTCGGTAATCCCAACTGTTGCCACGGCATCGGCACCCAACCTGGAAACGAAAAAAATATCGACAACAGCAAAGATAGATTCCATGATCATTTCAAGAACCATCGGGATAGAGAGAATGAGCAGCGCTTTGCCGATACTGTCACGCGTGAAATCACGGTCACTTCCGGCAATAGCTTCCTTTATATCGGATCCCAGCGATCGCAATCGTATGGATTTTATGGATTCAGAAAATGAAATTACTTTTTTATCAGACATGATAAAAACAGGTTAAATAAAAACTATTTGGGATTTAAAACAACGATTCCGCTTTCTGCAGTGCAGAAATTAGAAGATTGCGGAATAACAGACCGCCGGAGTAGAAGTGAGTTTCATGATTCGGTCTTTTAGAATTGATGCAAATATAAACAAATTTGATTTTTATTGGTGAACCTGTTGGGGTTAAAAATGTTTCAGAAGAAAAAATAATTTCATGAAGTTCTCACAAAATCTGGCGATAACCGGAATAACATTGGTTTTTTTATCCTGCGGAAATAATCTGAACCGTTTGAATATCCATAATTCAAAATCTTTTTCAGAAAAACAGATCACCCTGGATGGCGCAGTTTTCCGGAATTTACCGGCTGATTCACTTTCTGTTGAGATGGAAATAGCGGTTCAGGATACTGATGTTCTTCTCAGGGAGCTCAGTGAAATGATCACTATGGCTGACCGGATCAGAAAAAATCAATCAGATAGTACATGGATAGAGCTTACGACCCGGTGGAAAAATTTCAGGACCAATCATACCGGACCCGTTGGATGGCCAAGGATTCAAACAGCAACACCATCTGATTCGGGGACTGATATATCAGGCAAAGCATCAACAGGGAAATGGGCTGAATTAAATGTAAAACTGCTTAAATTTTCAGGCGAGGTAAGGTTTGGTGATGCGCTTGAAAAAATACTGTACGAATCGAAAATACCGGCTTTATCCGAAAAACTGCTTAAATCGGCTATTTATACGCGCATCGATGATCAGATTTTCGTTAATCTTATCGCTTCTTCAAGTATGAACTACCAGCATACTACCGGTGGAACTGTCCGATTGATTCAGAAAACCGATTATCCGGCAGGTTATGAAATGACCTTGACCTGTGAGTGTGCTGACATCCGGTACCTGGATGTTTATATTCGTATTCCGGCATGGGCAGTAAATCCCACGGTCACCCACGGTAACGTAAAATACGTTCCTCACCCGGGCGAATATTGTCTGATTTCGCGTAAGTGGAAAGATGGAGATGAAATTAAGGTGGTTCTGAAGAATTGAGGGACGATGAAAACCAACAGATGGCTGTCCGCCCTTCCCGGGAGACAGACAACAACAATTCCCGTTGGTTCTGTATGAGTAACCATCAATGAAAATGAAAGGAGTGTTTTATTTCTTAATTATCCCTTCGAATGAAGTGAAATATGATTCCCTTCTGTATCCATGGGTAAAAAACCCATTCGGGCCGAAGCCATAGTGTTTTCAGGCATTTCAAAGTCATAGATCCTTGAATAAAATTCTTTTGCCCTTTCAAAGTTGAGCACCGGTATTTCAAACCAGTTGAGTGAATTTGTCATCTTTTCCATGGTATGTAGTTTTAGAAATCTAAAATAAATAACAAATAAATCAGGATCCTGGTTTAATTCAATACCGGACTTTGTAATTTTTTCTTAAATATTCACCTGAAAGGATTTTGTCAGGCACATTCATTTATCTTTGTGTGCATTCAAAAAACAAGTTATGAGCGAACGGCCACTAATATTAATCACCAACGATGATGGTGTTTCAGCAAAAGGATTATTGGAATTAACCGAAGTGATGCGCCTTTTCGGCAATGTGGTGGTGGTTGCACCCGATCGTCACCGGTCGGGAATGTCAAATGCAATTACGGTGGATCATCCGATCCGGGTAACCAAAACTATTGATGAAGAAGGTTTTGAGGTGTACAAATGTTCAGGTACACCGGTCGACTGCATCAAACTTGCAATTAACCAGTTGCTCGACAGTCCTCCCGATTTTATAGTTTCAGGAATTAATCACGGAGCCAATTCATCCATCAGTGTGATGTATTCAGGTACCATGGGCGGGGCTTTGGAAGGCTGTATCCATGGAATTCCTTCCATGGGATTTTCACTGAATGACTATGATCATGAGGCTGACTTTTCACGTGCTAAAATATATGTCGCCAGAGTCTTCCAGCAGGTGGCAGAAAATGGTCTTCCGCCATTTGTTTGCCTGAATGTTAATATCCCAAAGGGAGATATCAAAGGAGTACAGGTTTGCCGGCAAACCGGCGGAAAATGGGTTGAGGAGTTTGATAAACGGACTGATCCGCATAAAGGTGAATATTTCTGGATGGCAGGTTATTTCCAGAATTTTGAGACCGATGTGCCCGACACCGATATTACTGCTCTCGAAACCGGATATGTTTCAGTGGTTCCGATAAATGCCGATATGACCTGTTATCAGACTTTTGAAAGCATGAAAAGCTGGAGGTTTTAACATGAGTACACCGACTCAGAAACGTTACGATCGGTTGCTGACAGGTTGGCTGACAGGCACGATCATTCCAATTGTTATTTTCATGATCACCTATCTGGTGAAATACAGCGAATGGGATTTTATACAGTTTGTCCGGAATATGTGGCAAATGAAAATTTTTCTTAAATTACTGAGTCTTTGCGTTTTTCCCAATTTGGGATTTTTCCTTTATTTCTACCACATAAAATATGACAGTACAGCCCGCGGTGTTATTCTGGCGACCTTTATGTATGCGTTTTTGGTCCTCATTGTAAAACTGCTTTAAAAAGGAAGTCCGGAAACCGAAGAAGGGAGAATATAACTTGTCCGCCGGTTGGCAGATGAAACTTTGGAACCTATGAAGTATTATTTTTTAGCCGGTGAAGCTTCGGGCGATTTACATGCTTCCAACCTGATTAAAGAGATCAGTTTGATTGATGAGCAGGCACAGTTTCGTGGTTTTGGAGGCGATTTGATGGAAAAGGCCGGCATGACTGTGCTGAAACATTACCGCGATATGGCTTTTATGGGATTGGTTCCAGTGTTGATGAATATCCGGACCATCCGGAAAAATTTCAGGTTTTGTGAAGAAGACATGCTTTCGTTTAATCCCGATGTGCTGGTATTGGTTGATTATCCGGGATTTAATCTGCGGATGGCCAGGTTTGCCAGGGAACACGAAATACGTACATTTTATTACATTTCTCCAAAAATATGGGCCTGGAAGCAAGGGCGGGTTGTAAAAGTAAAAGCATATGTCGACGAGATGTTTACCATTTTGCCTTTCGAAGCCGATTTTTACCGGAAATTTGATTACCCGGTCAATTACGTTGGAAATCCCTTGCTTGATGCTATTCTCGGGAATAAAACAGAGCCGGATTTCCCCCGGTTTTATGCTGAACACAACCTGACTGACAAACCGATCCTGGCCGTATTGCCGGGTAGCCGGAAAGGTGAGATCAGTGTTTTACTGCCCACAATGCTCAAAGCCGCTTCACAATTCCCTGAATTTCAGTGTGTGATAGCAGGAGCTCCCAATATGGGACTGGAATATTACCAGCCTTTTATGAAGGAAAGTCAGGTGCCAATTATCTGGAATAAAACATACGAAATACTTGTTCATAGTCGTATTGCTATTGTTTCATCGGGTACAGCAACACTCGAAACGGCTATATTAAATGTTCCGCAGGTAGTTGTTTACCAGATGACACCCAACTGGTTATTTAAATACCTGAAGTTCTTTTTGATCACCAAATGGGTGTCGCTGGTCAACATTATTTTAGGTCGTGAAGCAGTAACCGAATTAATTCAGTCGGACTTTACGCTGAAAAAAGTGGTCCTCGAACTGCAAAAGATTTTGTATCATCCTGAAAATGAAAAACGGATGCTTGCTGATTACCGGGAAATGATGGTGAAATTGGGAAATCCCGGAGCTTCAGGACGTGCTGCCAGGTTAATGGTGGATAAGTTAATGTATTCAATGTCAAAAAAATAATTCAGTCATTCAATTTGAGTATGATCAGTTTATTAAAAAAAGAGATAAGCAGTTTTTTTGGATCGTTGACAGGCTACGTGGTCATATTTGTTTTTTTGCTTGCAACCAGCCTGTTTTTATGGGTCTTTCCCGGCGACAACAATATTCCCGATGCCGGTTATGCATCCCTCGACGGCTTATTTTCACTGGCGCCCTGGGTTTACCTGTTTCTGGTACCGGCCATAACCATGCGCCTGTTTGCCGAAGAAAAACGGATGGGAACCATGGAATTGCTGATTACCAGGCCATTGTCGGTATTTCAGATTGTATTTGCCAAGTTTTTAGCCGGATTGTTACTTGTTGGTATTTCGCTGATCCCAACGCTGATTTATTTTTATTCCGTATATGTACTTGGAAATCCGGTAGGCGACATCGATACCGGCGGCACCTGGGGGGCCTATATTGGTTTGTTTTTTCTGGCAGCGATTTATGTTTCCATCGGATTGCTGGCTTCGGCCTTAACCGATAATTCGGTTTTTGCTTTCCTTTTGGCTTTGGCTCTTTCATTTCTGGCTTACCTTGGCTTCGACCTGGTGGGCTCCATGCAACTTCCGTCGTCCGTTCAGCAATTTATTACAGGATTCGGAATCAATGAACATTATCAGTCGGTTAGCCGTGGTGTGGTCAATTCGCGTGATCTGATTTATTTCCTTTCGGCTATTTTTATCTTTTTATTCCTGACCAGCCGGATGATACATTTTCACAAAAGAAATGTCCGCCGCGAAATCAAAAACGGGGTTCTGATGTTTGGCGGAATCCTTTTACTTGGGTTTCTATCCGGTCAGTGGTTTTTCCGCCTCGACCTTACCGCAGAAAAACGATATTCAATTACTGAGGTCTCCGGAAAACTGGTGAAGAACCTGGAGAAACCGGTCAATATTACGCTTTACCTGGATGGTGAACTACCGGCAGGCTTCCGGAAACTGAAGAAATCGATTCTTGAAAAAATTGCAGATTACAACGATTATTCCTCGCAGCGAATTAACTTGTACGTGATTGATCCGTACCGGATTTCGGATGTCAAACGGCGCGAACAACTTTTTGCCGATTTGGCAGGCAAAGGCCTTCAGCCCACTGACATACGGCAGAATACCGATCAGGGTACGATTACCAGGCGCATATTTCCAGGAATCATTGTTGAATACGGAGACCGGCAAATCAGTGTTAATCTGCTGAAAAATAACCCGGCACTGCATTTTGAAGTTAACCTGAACAATTCGGTGGAAAGCCTTGAATACGAACTTTCCGCAGCATTTTCTCAACTGATGAGCTCCGAAAAGAAGCAGGTTGCATTTCTGACCGGGCAGGACGAACTGAATGAATACGAAATCCATGACTTTGCAGGAGCACTTTCCGAAAAGTATACAGTCAGCCGGGTAACAGCCACGGAACTTCGTACGAAAGGTGTTCAGATCAAGACACTTTTGATTGCCAATCCGAAAAAACCCTTTACTGAAAACGAAAAATTCAGCATCGATCAGTACCTGATGAATGGCGGGCGGATTGTCTGGTTTATTGAGCCGGTTTCGGTTAGCCTGGATAGCCTGCAAAATGGAAGCGTGACCCTCGCTTTCCCGCAAAAACTGAACCTGGATGATCAGTTGTTCCGGTATGGCGTTCGCCTGAATTCCAACCTGGTTCAGGATGCAGAATGTTTACTGATAGCGGTTAATACTGCTCCGGCAGGTGCACCCGCAAAATTCACCCCGGCTCCATGGTATTATTCGCCTTTGCTGATTCCTTCCGCCAATCATGTGATCAGCCGAAATCTGAGCCGGGTTAAGGCCGACTTTGTGAGTTCGGTTGATACGGTTGGTAAAGGAGGACAGGTGCGAAAAACGGTAATCCTCGGAACTTCAGCCTATTCGCTCATTTCACAAACTCCGGTTGAAGTGAGTCTGGCCAGTATAAACAATCCTCCCGATCGCCGTCTTTTCAATCAGCCGTCACAGGCAGTTGGAATTTTACTCGAAGGAACATTTTCTTCGGTTTTTAAAAACCGGATGGTCGATTCGTTCGGGGTTAAATCTTCCGAAGTAATAACCCAAAGTAAACCCGCCAAAATGATCGTTTTTGCCGATGGAAATCTGTTGGCCAATCAATACCGGATTGCCGGCGGAGTTCCGGAGTTCATGGCTTTGGGGTATGACCGTTATTCGCAGCAAACCTTTGGAAATAAAGCTTTCCTTCTCAATGCAGTCAATTATTTATGCGACGATGAAGGTTTGATGGAGCTTCGGTCGCGGGTATTTAAAATCCGGCTGCTCGATAAGGTCAGAATGAAAGAGCAAAAACTGATGTGGCAGTTGATTAATGTGCTGATCCCTTTGTTCCTGATTTCCCTGTTCGGTGCTGTGTATGTGTATGTTCGCAGGCGCAGATACAGTAGCTGATTTCTTTTGAATAAAATATTGGCAGATGTATAGGTAAAAAATATCAAAATTTGTATATTCGTGATCTTCCCGTGGAAGGGTATACGAAGGTGATTTCAAGGCAAATGAATAGTAAAAGAATATAAAACTCTAAATAAATACAGATGAAATTTGTTGTTTCAAGTACCGAATTACTCAGTCATCTTTCTGCCATCAGTAAAGTGATTAATTCTAAAAATACACTTCCAATTCTGGATAATTATTTATTCCAGCTGGAAGATAACCGTTTGACAGTGACAGCATCTGATCTGGAATCGACTCTGATTACCAGTCTGGAACTGGAAAATACCAGCGGAAACGGTGCCATAGCTGTTCCCGCCAGACTCATGAACGAAACGCTGAAAGAATTTCCGGAACAGCCATTAACCTTTCAGATTGATCCGGAAACATTCGCGATCGAAATTTTCTCTCAAAACGGGAAATTTAGTATTATTGGCCAGAATGGGGAAGATTTTCCACAGCAGCCTCTGCTGAATGAAGAGCTTGCTTCAACCATCAATGTCAATCACCATGTGTTGTTGAGCGGCATCAACAAAACGCTGTTTGCAACTGCCGATGATGAGCTTCGGCCGGTAATGAACGGTATCTTTATTGAGCTTTCAACTGAAGATATGAAATTTGTAGCTTCTGATGCACATAAGCTGGTGCGGTATAAACGTTTTGATGCAAAAGCTGAAAAAGATGCTTCATTCATTCTTCCGAAAAAACCGGCAGCTTTGTTGAAAAGTTTGCTTCCCAAAGAAGATTTTGATGTCAAACTGGAGTTCGACGAAAAAAATGCCTTCTTCACCTTAAGCAATTATAAGCTGATTTGTCGGTTGGTTGAAGGTAACTACCCAAGCTACAACTCGGTTATACCTGCCAATAACCCCAATCAACTGATTATCGACCGGGTTGAATTCTACAATACGGTTCGCCGGGTTTCAGTTTTCTCCAACCAGGCCAGTAACCTTGTGAGGTTGAAATTAACTGAAAATCAATTGGTTGTTTCTGCTCAGGATATTGATTTTTCAATTTCAGCTGTTGAACGTCTGAATTGCCAGTACGAAGGCGAAGAAATGGAAATCGGTTTTAAATCCACCTTCCTTCAGGAAATTTTATCGAACCTGTCGGCTACCGATGTGAAAGTTGAACTTTCAGATCCTACACGGGCCGGACTGCTTTTACCTGCTGAAAATGAAAATGAAGAAGAGAATGTATTGATGCTCTTAATGCCCATGATGATAAATGCTTAATTCAAAGCGAACCAGATAAAAAAAGCCTGGCAGATCAAATCTGTTAGGCTTTTTTTTAATAAAACTTTAAATTTACTGGTTTTTACCCTTAATTGATAGGTGAAGATTTAACGCTTTTCATGAAAAAATAAAATCTTTACATATCTTTCCTTAGTTTTCAACCAATATTAAATATGAAGGAATTAAATTTTGGCAAAAAAATTGTTACAAAATATTCTCCATTGTAAATGCATGGATGATCCAGACTTTCTGGCTAGGAAAAATTAAAGGGATTGAAAATATTCCGGACAAGCCGTGCATAATTATTTCAAATCATGAATCGTATCTTGATTTTTTATTGATTGGGTACGTTCTTAAACGAAAAGCAAATAAAGAATTCAGATTCTGGGCTAAAACAAAAGTTATAAAACATTCCTTATGGAGATTTTACTCCAGCATGTTTGATTCAATCGAAGTATGCGAATGTGGAAACTTTAGACAGCTAACTGAATTATCATTACAAACATTAAATGGTGGAAAATTTGTATGTATTTTTCCGGAAGGTCGAAGGTCAAGAAACGGAAATATACAAAATTTTAAAGCTGGTTATCTTAAGGTAGCAGCCACTTCAGGAATTGAAATTGTACCGCTTTTTTTAGAAAATACCTTTGAAATCTGGCCAGCTCATCAAAAATTTCCCAAACCAAAGCGATGCAGCATATCAATTTATCCCGCCTATAAAATTCCGAAAGGAATGAGTGATTCAGAAATTGATGAGCTTAACCTAATGATCAGGAGTGAATATGATACCTACAAATTAAAGGTTGCAAATTAATAGGATGATTTTTATTGAAAAATCGATCAGTTATAAAACAAATTTATGTGGATAAGGAAACGACTTGATATTTCAACTAGAGATTTACTTTATGGCATTTATAGCTGTTTTTCAACCGGATCAGTGGATTCAATAACTAATAAAATTAAAGAAATCTGGAAAAAGGAAGAACAGAGTTGTTTTGTTTGTTTATCAGTCCGGACTGGCTTTGATCTATTATTTCAAGCTCTGAATTTTGAAGCAGGAAGTGAAATTTTGATGTCAGCACTGACTATTCCGGATATGCCAAGAATAGTTGAGCATCATGGATTGATACCTGTTCCGATTGATCTCAATATTGAAACGCTCGCACCAGATATTAAGAATATCGAGGCCGCAGTTACGCCAAAGACCAGAGCCATAGTTATTGCACATCTTTTTGGCGGAATAGTTGATATTGATCAGATAAAAGTTTTAGCGAATAAATATAATCTCCTGATTATTGAGGACTGCGCTCAAGCGTTTTACTCAAAGTCGTTTTCAGGAAGCATTTCCGCAGACGTTTCGATGTTTAGTTTTGGAATCATTAAAACCGCAACAGCATTGGGTGGTGGACTTCTTTTCTTTAGAAACAAAGACTTGCCATTGGCCAAAATTGAACAACTAAACCATTCATATCCTTTTCAGGAAAGAAAATTATTTTTAAAGAAAATCTTGAAATATCTCCTGTTAAACCGAGTAGCCTCGAAAAGGATTTTTCCTATCATTATCAAACTAATTCAAAAAAGAGGAAAGGACTACGATTTGGTTCTTCACGATCTTTCAAGGAGTTTTCCAAATGATGATTTTTTTCATCAGATTAGAAAACGATCCTCTTTCCCATTATTAAAATTTATGCATTATCGATTTAAAACCTACGATTTCTCGAAAATTGAGATGCGAATTGAAAGAGGGAATTTTTTGGTTCGTAATTTACCACAATCATTGATTTTTCCCGGTGAGATATCTATTCATCAAACGTATTGGGTATTTCCAATTTTAAGTTCAAAACCAAAGGAACTGGTTTCAATCTTAGCGAAAGCCGGATTTGATGCGACAAATAGAAGCAGTTTAAAGGTTGTTTCTTCAAATAAAAATAATGCAGGTCTCATTATGCCAAACGCCGATAGGATTCTGAATCAAATAATATATTTACCACTTTATCCGGAAATGCCCCTAAATGAATTCGTTAGAATGCAAGGATGTTTTGCAGAGTTGAAATAAACACCAACAAATCATTTTTCATACATTTGGGTTCTGTTGATCCTTAATTATATGATAATTAGTGTTGCGGTGAGTTGTGAGGCCTTGGATAATTTGTGTAGATTTGCAGAAAGATTTGCTTCAATTATTTATGAAATGCTGTATATGAAATGATTAAATATATAATAGAAAGACCTGTTCGGTTTTTTAGTTTTTAAGCCCCTAAATATCTAAAATTACAACATGAAATTAAATCTCAGGAATCCAATGATCTTTCTCGATCTGGAAACAACAGGAATGAATATTGTAACCGACCGGATCGTTGAAATTGCTCTGATTAAAGTTTATCCCGATGGAAAAGAGGAGGAAAAGCAATACCGCATTAATCCGGAAATGCCTATTCCGGAAGTTACCAGTAAAATTCATGGCATTTACGACGAGGATGTGAAGGATAAGCCAACCTTTAAAGAGATTGCCAAAACCATCGTGCAATTTATTGAAGGATGTGATTTTGCCGGATTTAATTCCAATCGCTTTGATATCCCCCTGCTGGCGGAGGAGTTTATACGGGCTGATATTGACCTGGACCTGAAAAAACGGAAATTTATTGATGTTCAGGCTATTTTTCATAAAATGGAAAAACGGACACTGGGCGCAGCTTATAAATATTACTGCCATAAACCGCTGGAAGATGCACATAGTGCAATGGCTGATACCAAAGCAACCTATGAAGTGCTGAAAGCCCAGCTTGATTTATATATAGACGAAGAATTTGAAGATGCACAGGGGAAAATTTCAAAACCCATCGTTAATGATGTTCAGGCATTGAGCGAATTTTCGGCCTATGATACGAATGTTGACTTTGTGGGCCGTATTGTGTATGACGAAAATGGCGTAGAGATCATTAATTTTGGCAAAAATAAAGGAATGCCGGTTGAGAAAGTATTACGTGAACAACCAGGCTATTATGGGTGGATTCTCAATAACGAGTTCCCGCTTTATACCAAAAAAGTGCTTACAGCGATAAAACTGAGAATGAAATGAAAATAATTTGTGTCGGGCGCAATTATGTAGCTCATGCCAAAGAGCTGAATAATGAAATTCCGGATGAACCGGTCCTGTTTATGAAGCCTGATTCGGCTTTACTTCGCAACAACGATCCGTTTTATATTCCGGATTGGTCGAAGGATGTTCACCACGAA